>JBIIYH010000045.1:0-15397 GCA_044346905.1 Pirellulales bacterium | reverse complement strand
GTGCGGCCGCCGGGCGGAGGCCCGGCAAGCCCGCCGGGGCCAGGGATGGCCCGCCGGGCGTGTAGCTGGAGGCCCGGCAAGGCGGCAGGGGGCATGGATGCCCCTGCCGCCTTGAAATCAGTAGCTGTACTTGCCGAGCGCCGCGGCGATCCGGGCGGTGTCGGCCTTGGCGAGCGTGTCGGTGCCGCGGAGATTCCGCTTCCGCTTGCTCGTGAGGCGGACCTGGAGATGGCTCGTGCCGGCGCGGCGGTGTTTGACCTTGCCGGTGGCGGTCAGGCGGAAACGCTTCTTTGTGCCTTTGTGGGTCTTCTGCTTCGGCATGGTGAAAAACTCCTTGGCGGTGCGGGGTTGGTGATCGGTCTGGCGATGGTCACTTCGGGGAGAGCGTGCAGGCCAGGCGGCGGCC
This sequence comes from Pirellulales bacterium, assembly GCA_044346905.1. Taxonomy (GTDB): domain Bacteria; phylum Planctomycetota; class Planctomycetia; order Pirellulales; family UBA1268; genus QWPN01. The sequence continues at coordinate 14,991 of JBIIYH010000045.1, read as the reverse complement.
CATCTGCTGCGGCGGCGCTTCGACCTTGCTGATGTCCTCGAGTTGGGCGACGACCGACTTCATGACTCTCTGACCCTCTTCGATGTGGGCCATCTCGCGGCCCCGGAACACGACCGAGACCACGACTTTGTCCTTGTGTTCGAGAAAGTTCCTGGCCTGCGCGACCTTGAACTCGATGTCGTGCTCACCCGTCTTGGGGCGGAGCCGAACCTCCTTGATCTTGGCGTGATGAACGTGGGTCTTGTGGTGTTTCTTCTTCTGCTGGTACTTGAACTTGCCGAAGTCCATGATTCGGCAGACAGGCGGCTTTTCGTTGGGCGCCACCTCGACGAGATCGAGGCCGGCCTCGCGAGCGATGCCCATCGCCTCGTCGGTGGGAATGATTCCCAACTGGCCGCCGTCGGCTCCGATCACGCGGATCGGGCTGATCCGGATCTGTTCGTTGATGCGATGCTGCTTCTCGATGGCTTACGCCTCCGACCGCGGAACTCGTCCCGCCGGCCGGTGGGAAGTCGTGCTCTTCGCACCCGGGGTCGGCGGCTCTCCTTTTTTCGTCAGGCGGCCTGCGAGGGACGCCGCCCAGCGGACAGAGGGGCCTTGCAGACCACCTGGGCCGGGTTTCAGAGTGTCGCTGCCGAAGGGGGGGCCGTCAAGGACGGCCCGGCCGGCGGCGGGCTTTTGTGGGCCCCTCGTCAGCGCGGGTTGGCGGCCGGCGCGACAGCCTGCCTGGCTGGTGCGTCCGGGAGAACCACCAAGCCTGCCACCAGTTCGCGGTCGGCGGCGGCGAAGCGGTCGATCAGGGCCGGTTCGTGCATGAAGGTGGCGGCAAGCCGGTGGCCGGCAGGGTCGGTGAGGACGTAGTGAATCCAGCGAAACGGCCGGCCGTCTGCAGCCCCTTCGGCGACCACCCGCACGACACGGGTCCCATCGTCGCGGGTGGTGGCCTCCGATTCCGCCAGCAGGCCGAACTGGTCGCCCAGCGACCGATGCACATCGGCCCGCACGGTCTCCTCGCCTGGCGCCGCATCGGCGGCCACCCGCGGCAGCGGCAACACGGAGCATTGGGCCAGAAGTCGGCCGCGGTCGGAGAGCCGGAGCACGAGGCCCTCCGGCCCGTCCTCGACGACCCGCCAACGGGCGTCGAGCACCGACGTGTAGCGGCCGTGGCGGTGGCGGTGCCAGACCATGCCCGGGCGACCCGGGCCGGCCGGACGGTCGGTTGCGGGTGGCGCCAGGCCGTCGGTCGCCGGAGTGGACTTCGCCGGCGACGCGGCCGTCGTCGCGGCTGTGTGCCGGGCCGGCGTGACCGACTGCGATCGCTTGAACGTGACGGTGGCCTTCACATCGAGCCCCGGCGCGACCCAGCCGGCTTCCCGTCGCTCGCAGAGGGTCGCCGTGACCGCGGTGATCGGGCCCATGATCCGCCAGGATCCGTCATCTTCGGGCATGGCCTCGGCGCTCACCCGGGCCGTGACCTCGATTCGGGTCGGGGCACCGTCAGCGGCTCCCACGACCGTGCCCTGCAGGTTCACCGTGGCCGTGCCATCGCTGGCGGTCGCGAGCGTGGCCTCCAGGCCGCCCGACTCGACCGTGTCGATGGCCAGGAGTCCGGCGACGAGGTCGGCGGGCAACTTCCAGGAGTCGCCGTCGGCGACCGGATGATCGGGCCTCAGGCCCTTGAACAGGAGTGGATCGAAGGGCACGTCGAGCAACTCGGCTTCGTCCCGCGAGAGAAATCCCTCGCCCAGATAGGGCCGCGGCATCGTGCCTTCGAGTCGGACCAAGACCTCGCGGGCGTCGCGAGCCAGCCGCTGCCCCACTTGCCGGCCTTCGGTCTCGATGTCGGCGCGGGCGGTCGCGTAGCGCCGGAGCACGGTGTCGCTGCTCCCGGCATCCTCCGCCGGCTGCTCGGTGAACTCGAAGCGGGCGTCGAGCGCGATCGGCCTGCGAACCGGTTGGGCCCCGGCCGAAGCGGTCGCGAACAGTTCTCCCCGCACCTGCAGGTCGAACTCGACCTCGCTCGGCCCGGCGGTCTCGGCCGCTCGCCCGGCCATGGCCCAGGCAAAAACCAGCACCGCCCAGGCCAGATGCGACCCCGCCGGGCCTGTCGCTCGCAGCATTGCCGGGACTCCTTTACGACGATCCAGTTGTCCGTTCCGCGCCGCGTTCGGCCGCTTCGGAGTCTGTTATCGGCCTGCGGCAGGAGCGAATCACCCGCATTCAGTAGCCGGGCTTATGTACCAACTGTCCAGTATCAAACTGGGCTGTTTTTGATGGAGTTTTCGGGCTTTGTTGGGTTGCTGCGAGAAAATTCCCCGGGTAGTCAAGCCAGGGGGTGTTCGGCCGGTTTATTCGCGTTTTTTCGGCTGTTTGAGGCCTCAATTCCGAAAGCCGGAGAAGTTTCCCTCAAGAAATCTTCAGTGGGCTGCGAACCCTTCCGTTGCTTCGACCGTATAACTCTCTCGCCCACGGGACCGGAACGACGCGGCCAGGATGGCTTCGAACGCGTGGGGTGGTTGATGGCGAACGGGCTCCGGGGAGCCTCGGGCAGTCGGGCGCGTCAGGGGCGTCCGTCAGCACAAGCCCCCGACAACTGCCGGCATGGATCAGCTGGCCTGGAGGTGCATATGCGTTCCAATGATTCTCATTTCGTGCGTCTGTATGGTGACGGAGAGTCCGGCGGCTGTGTCGCCGGCGACGACGTGCGGCCGGCCGACCGCGGCGTGAGCGGCGGAATCGCCGTTCCGGCGGGCGAGCAGGTCCTCTCGATCGAGGATCTCGCCAAGCGGTTCAACGTCTCCACGAAGACGATCTCGCGGTGGCGGGATCACGGCCTCGTCGCCCAGCGGTATGTGGTCGGCGGCCGGCGCCGGGTCGGCTTTCTGGCGAGCACCGTGGAGCGGTTCATTCGCGACAATCCGCTGCGGATCGAGCGGGGCAGCCGGTTCAGCCAGCTTTCGGACGAGGAGCACGACAAGATCGTCTCCTGGGCCCGCCGGCTGGCCCTGGCGGGCGCCTGCCCGGCCGACGTGCATCGGCGGATTGCCGCCCGTCTCGACCGCAGTGTGGAGACCATCCGCTACACCCTCAAGCGGCACGACCAGGATCATCCGGAAGACGCCGTCTTCCCGGCGGCCGACGGCCGGCTGCGGCCCGAGACCTGCACCCGGATCTATCAGCATCATCTCCGGGGCGAGGCGGTCGAGTCGATCGCTCGTCGCTATCACCGGTCCAAGGCCAGCATCTACCGCTTGATCCTGGCCCAGCGGGCCGAGCAGGTGAAGCAGTTGCCGCTCGACTTCATCCCCAACGCCCTGTTCGCCCGCGGGAGCGCGGAGAAGGTGGTCAACCAGCCCTATCCAGGCACCGACGATGCGACCAAGCGAGTGCGACGGCCGTCCGGCCTGCCCGCCTACTTGGCGAGCCTGTACGAGGTGCCGCTGCTCACCCGCGAGCAGGAGGTTTGGCTGTTCCGGAAGTTCAACTACCTGAAATACAAGGCGGTCAAGCTCCGCGACCAGCTCGATCCGGAGCGGCCCAATGCCCGGCTGATGGACCAGATCGAGCGGCTCTACGAGGAAATCGTCGAACTCAAGAACCGGCTCGTGCGGTCCAATCTCAGGCTGGTGGTCTCGATCGCCAAGCGGCGGGTGTCGCCGGGCGACGGCTTCTTCGATCTGGTCAGCGACGGCAACATGTCACTGATTCGGGCCGTCGAGAAGTTCGACTACGCCCGGGGCAACAAGTTCAGCACCTACGCCTCCTGGGCGATCATGAAGAACTACGCCCGCACGATCCCCGACGAGCACAGGCGGCGGGACCGGTTCCGGGCGACCGACACCGAGTTTCTCCAGACGGCGGCGGATCGCCGCGAGGACGAGTATCAGCAGCGGCTGGCGGCCAGCGATCGGATGCAGCAGGTGGGCCGGTTCCTCGACCGGCTCGACTCCCGCGAGCAGACGATCATCATCCGCCGCTACGGCCTCGACCACGAGCGCGAGCCGCAGACGCTGAAGGAGGTTGGCTCGGCGCTGGGCGTGACCAAGGAGCGGGTTCGGCAGATCGAGGCCAAGGCCCTGGAAAAGCTGCGGGAAGCGGCCGCGGCCGAGGCGATGCTGCCTGAGTTGGAATAAGGTTCGGGCGGCTTCTCGGGCGGCCCGTGGCGGCGAGGTTTCGGCCGGGGTATTCTCGGATCATGGCTCTCGCCTCCACGCCCGCCCCGACCCGCCGACAGCGGCTCGCCCTCGCCATCGCCCTCGCCGGGTTGTCCGCCATCCCCGTCTCGGGATTCGATGGCTGGCAGGGGATGCGGGTGGTTCAACTCGACGGCCGGGCCGAGCGCACGCTCGTGGCCGACCTGGGGGCCGATGGCCGCGATGATCTCGTGGTGGTCAACCCCCGGCAGGCGCGGCTCGACATCTACCGCTGGCTGCCGGCCGCGGAGCGGACCCGGGAGGATGTCACCGATGCCGACCGCCCCAACGAGCTGCCGTTGGCCGCGGACTGGGCGCGGGGGGAGGTGGCGATCGACGAGCTGCCCCTCGACGCGGTGGCCCACGATGTCGATGGCGATGGCCGCCCAGAGCTCCTGGTGCTGACGAGCCCCTCGAATCGGATCTCGATTTACTCCCAGGCCGTCGGCAAGGAGGTCGATGCCCGGGGCGCCTGGCAGAAGACCGGTGGCTGGAACCTCCTGGCCGGCAAGCCCACCGGCCGCCGCGGCAGCCTGCTCGTCCGCGACTTGCCTGGCGGCCGTCATGAACTGCTCGTCAGCTGCGAGGAAGGGATCCAGCGGCTGCCACTGAACCGTACCGGCCGGGCCGAATGGCTCGCCCCGCGGGAGGCCCGGGGGCGGATCGACTGGCAGCTCGCCGACCTCGACGGCGACGGCGACGCCGATCTGGTGGAGTGGTCGAACGTCGCCCGGCAGGTGATCCGCTGGCATCCCTGCGGCGACACCGGCGATCTGCTGCCGGCCCAGACGCTCCACGATCGGCCGATCGACGGCTTTCAGGTGGCCGCCGGGCCAGCGGGTCCGGCCGAACTCATGCTGCTGGGTGGCAGCGACAAGGGCGTGGTTCGGCAATACCGCCTCGCGCGGGGCGAGGCCAGCGACGTGGGCCGCCAGGACGCGTTGCCGATGGCTGCCCCGGGCCGCCGGGGTTGGAGCGGGATCATGCTCGACGGCGAACCGGCGATCGTGGCGGTCGATGCGGCCCAGCCCCGGCTCCGGGTGCACCGGCTGACGCCCGCCGGCTGGTCGACGGAAGCGACCTTCCCAGCCGTCGGGGGAATCAAGGCGGTGGTCGCTCCGCCGGCGGCCGCCCGGCAGGGGCTGCTGCTCATCTGGTCCAAGGACGCCGCCGACCTGCACCGCTGCACGTGGGAGAACGGGAGGCTCGGCTACCCGCAGCCCTGGCTCCAGGAGGGGAAGGATCGCCGCATCCTGGCGCTCGAGATGGTCGGCACGACCACCTGGTGGGCTCAGCGGGTCGGCAGCGACCTCGATCTGTTCGTCTGGCCGGCCGACGACGCCGAGCCGACGAAGACCCGCTTCGAAGGGCTCGGGCCCAAGGTCGAGAAGGTGGTTTGGCTCGGAGACGACACCCTGCTCGTGCAGGATGCCTTCGCGACCGCGGCGCGGATGGTGCGGCTGGTCGAGGGCAAGCCGGTGGTGACGTCGCCCGCGCTCTTGGCGAAGGCCGATCTCGACGAATACCGGCTGCTCGACGGGCCCGAGGGCCCGCGCCGGGCTCGCCTCACCGACGGCGTGCTGCAGTGGCTCGGCGACGATCTCCATCCGGTCGATCAGGTGATGCTCGGCGACGGGCAGAAGATCGCCGCCTACCTTCCCGTCGCGGGTGCGGCCGGGCAGGCCTGGGCGCTCGAGCGGGACGGCGCGTTCCTCCACCGGCTCGCGGCCGACGATGCGGGCGTGATGCGTCCGGTCGAGACGGTCAAGCCACCGGCGGGCGCAGTCCTCGAGGGCGATCCGGTGCTCGGCGTGGTGCTCGTGGACAAGGAGCGGATCGTGCGACTTTCGCGGGGCGCTCCCTGGGAACTCGAGCTCGTGGAGAGCGTCGACGGGCGGATCGGTCGCCGCAGCGGCGTGAGCGAATCCACCATCCACCGGATCATCGCCACCGACGTCGATGGCGACGGCGGCGACGACCTGCTCTTGTGTGACGACCGTCGGCACCAGCTGACCGCGCTGCTCCGCCGGCCAGCCGGCTCCTCGAGCCCCGCCAAGCTCGAGCGGTCGGTGACCTGGAAGGTGTTCGACGACCGGAAGTATCCCTACGACGGGGGCGATTCCCGGGAGCTGGTCAGCGAGCCGCGTTGGGTCGCCGGCCTCGATGCCGACGGCGACGGCGTGCACGACCTGGCCGTCGTCAGCCAGGACAGGCTGATCATCTATCTGGGCCGGGATGCCATGGATCAGGACATCCCAGATCAGGATGCCAAGGATCGGGCTGGGGAGGAAAATCCATGAAATCCTTCGCGGCCGCGCTGGCGGCCTGGATGGTCGTCCTGGCAACCGCTGCCGGTTCGGCCGGCGAGATCGTCACGGTGACCCTCGTCGGGGGCGGCAAGGTGACCGCCCCGCTGCTGCGGCGGTCCGACGAGGGACTGGTGCTCGATCTCGGCTACGAGGTGCTCCAGATCCCCGCCAAGCGGGTGCTCGACGTGCGGCGGGAGGATGAGGTCGCCGCGACCGACCATGCGTCCGAGCGGGGCATCTTCCGCACCGGCCGGCTCGAGGCCCGCGAGGTGCCCGAGCTCGTCAAGCGGTTCGGCGAGGCGGTCGTGATGATCCGCAACCCCGGCGGGCTGGGCACCGGCTTCCTGACGAGCCGGGAAGGCCACCTCGTGACCAACTACCACGTGGTCGAGAATCACACGCAGCTGCGGGCCACGATGTTTCGTCGTGTCGCGGGAGCGGTCGGGACCGGGAGCGGCTTCGAGAAAGTGGAGTTTCGCAAGGTGAAGATCCTGGCGCTCCAGCCGCTGCGGGATCTCGCGCTCCTCAAGCTCGATGCCACGGAGGCCGACGGGCGGCTGCCGGAGCCGGTCGTGATCAACGACCGCGACGATCTGCGGGTGGGGGACATGGTGTTCGCGATCGGCAATCCGCTGGGCATGGAGCGGAGCGTGACCCAAGGAATCGTCAGCAGCACCACCCGCACGATCGACCAGCTGCGGCTGATCCAGACCGACGCCGCCATCAATCCGGGCAACAGCGGCGGCCCGATCTTCAACGCCCGGGGCGAGGTGGTGGCGGTGGCCTGCGCCGGGGCCGCGGTGTTCGACGGGCTGGCCTTCGGGATTCCCGCGTCGGAGCTGATCGACTTTCTCGTCCACCGCGACACCTATCTTTTCGACGAGTCTCAGCCGCAGAACGGGGTCACGTATCTCCCGCCGCCGTACCGGTCTGGTCAGCCGGCCGCCGCGGCCGCGCCGTAGCCGTTTCGACGACACACCCGAGGGCATCATGCCGCTGGCACCACGACACTCGGCCGCCGGGATCACGATCGCTTCCTTGGTGGCGGGCTGGGCGATGCTCTGGCTCCCCACGATGGCCCCCGGGGACGAGATGCGGCCATCCTGGGAATGCCTCCCGGCCGACACGGCCGTGATGATCCGGCTGCCGCGGGCGATCGAGTTCGTCGAGACGCTGCGCACGAGCACCCGGTTCGGGGCGATCGCTCTGAAGCCCGATCGGCTGGAGGGGCTGTGGCGGCTGTTCGTCGAGCAGGCCGGCAAGGGGGTCGAGGAGGCCGTCGGCGATACGGTTTTGTCGGCGCCGCCGGCTGACTGGGAGAAGTCGCTGGAGAAGTACGGGCTCAAACTCGCCGATCTCGGCGCCGCTTTCTCGGGCGACGTCGGGGGCGGGCTCGTCGTCCGGCAGCGGGAGGGAGATCTTCCGCCGCTGGCGATGCTCCTCGTGTGGGCCGAGCCGGGCGAGGAGGTCGCCGGTCGGATGCTGGCCGCGGTCAAGCAACGGCTGGAAGAGGACGCCGCCGGCCAGGAAGGGGAGCCGGCTCCGCGGCGGGTTGATCTGGAACTGGCGGGTCGCGAGGTGATCTCGGTGGTCAGGCCGGTGATGACGGTCGATCTGGGCGAGATCGACGTCTCCGAACTGACCGAGGAGGACGCCGACGGCGAGGACGATGCCGACCGCCAGCTTGCTCGGATCGAGGAGCGGATCCGAGCCGCCAAGCTGGTCCAGACCGGGCAATCCCACTCCTTCCTGACCGTCAGCGGCGGCCGGCTGCTCTATGGCACGACGATCCCACCGCAGGTGGGCAAGCAGCCGCCGGCGGATTTCGACCGCTCGAGCGGCGGGGAGGAGGCGCAGCAGATCTTCGGCAGCTTTCTCGCGGCCCACGAGCAGACGGACGAGCCCGCCCTGACCCGCGTCCTCCGCGAGCCGGCGCTGGCTGGAGCGGCTCTCCCGGGGCTGCCGCTCGTCGAGGTCGTGGTGGTACCGCGGGCGTTCGTCGGGAAGGAGCCGGACGAGCAGGCGGCCGCGCGGCTGGCGCAGATCGGCGTGGATGACGCCGGTGGTATCGCCTGGCGTCAGGCTTTCGTCGATGGCTGCTGGCGGTCCACGATCGCCGTCACGTTGCCCGCGCCGCGGCACGGCATCTTCGGTGTGCTCGATCAACGGTGCGACGCCTGCGACGTGCCGTCGTTCGTGACCCGCGAGGTGGTCGATTTCACTCAGCTCTCGCTTGATCTCGGGGCGGCCTTTCGGACGGTCCGCGAGGTGCTGGGGGCCGACGCGTCGGCCGAGCAACTCACGAACATGCTCAACGTCGCCGACGTCCAGGCCACGACCTGGCTGGGGGCCGACGTGGCAACCGTGCTTTCGGGCCTGGGTAGCCGCCATTGGATTCTCTCCTATCCGCCGCGGATCGCGGCCGCGGTGGCCGAGGCCCGGGCAGGCCGGGCGAATGGCGACGCGTCACCCCTGGGCATGCCGACGGCCGACACCGCCGCGATAGTCTGGGAGGTGGCAGACGAGGCGCCGCTCCTCAAACTGCTCGGCCGGCTCGCCCCCTTGGCCGGCGGCGAGATCAAGGAAGAGCAGGGCTTCCGCGGCCTGCGGCTCCCGGGCGACGCCGGGGCTTTCGTGGGTCGCGGCCACCTGGTGCTGGCCGTCGGGGCAGGCACCCTCGATCAGGTCCTGACGGCCATCCGCAACCCGCCCGCAGGCGACGTCTCCTGGCGGGAGAGCGACGCCTTGCGTCGGGCCCGGGCCCTGCTCGACCTACCCCCCGCCCGGCTGTTCGCCGTCGGCGACGCGAGGCAGACCGGCGGTGCGCTCGGCACGCTGCGGGACTACGTGGCGGCCCTCGAGCCGGGCGACGTGGATGAGGAATCGCAGGACCTGCTCGCGGCTGGCCAGAAACTGCTGCCGACGGCCGCCGAAATGGAGGGCATGTTCGGCGTGGGCGCGTCGGTCCTGCGGATGACCGACGACGGTCTGGTGCTCGAGTCGGCCTGGGAAATGCCCGCGCCCTGACCGGGGCACGCGGGGGCCGGCTCGGGGGCGGCAAAAGTCGCCGCTTCGCGGTCTTTCAGATTGTCGCTGATGGCCGAAGCGGCCATAGGCTCCTCGAGCGTTCGCCGACCCCCGTCGCCTACCCCGTCTGGTTTGCCAAACCGTCGCTCCAGCTAGCCAGGATGCGCTCTCGCTTCGCTACGCCATCCATGGCTGCGCTTGCCATCAAGGCCGGCTCCGGGGCACGGGCGACCCCTCGCACACTCCTACTGCGCGTGGGCGGCGGGCACGACGCCCGAGGCCCGGCGGCTGCCGGCGCGGGGCTGGGCGAGGTCGTCGGAGCCGACCTTTGAGAGCGTCGCCCCCTTGCTCGCGGCCGGAGCGCCCCCTGAGCTGGTCGGGGTCTGGCTCGTGCCGGCGACGAAGTTGTCGATCGCGGCCGACTCCCGGAGGTGGGAGAAGTGCCGGGCCATCTCGATCCGTTGCTTCTTCTCGAAGATGTCGTCGTAGAGCTCGTCGCGGACCTCGTCGAAGGAGACCTGGGCCGGCTCCGTGAAACCCTCGCAGAAGATCACCATGAAGCGGTCGGCGATCTGGACCACGCCCGAGAGCTCGCCCGGGGCGAGCGCGAACACCTCGCGCTCGAGCGTGGGCTGGCCGCCGAACCGCTGGATCGGCGGCACCTCGCCCCGCAGGGCGCGGGTGGTCGGGTCGACGGAGTAGGTCTCGGCCAGGGCGCCGATCGCCTCCGCCGTGGGATTCTTGCGGGCCAGCTGCCAGACCTCCTGGGCCCGCCGCTGGCTGTCGAGCACGATGATCCGGCACTTGGCTCGCGGTCCGAAGGTGGCCGCGAAGGCCTTGTCGAGGTCCTCCTTGAGCACCGGCACCCCGCCCACGAGCTTCTTCAGGGCGACGCTCGGCCAGACCACGTCTTCCATGTAGTGACGCAGCGGGATCTTCTCCTCGCGGGTGACCCGCTCGAGCCAGGCCTCGACGTCGGGGGAGCCGTCTTTCCGCTTGAAGCCCATCGAGGTGGCTGCCCGGGCCACCTCGGCGTCGAGGTCGGCCTGCACCACCGCCTGCCGCTCGCGGGCCAGGGCCTGGCCGATCAACGTGCGGGTGATGAGGATCTCGAGCACCTCCTGGCCGTGCCGCTCGACGGCGACGCCGCGCACCTTCTCGATCGAAATGGGCTCGCCGTTGACCAGCGCCGCCACGCCCGGCGTGGCCTGCGACCGGGCCGGGTCGTTGAGCACGTTCTCGATCCGGCTCGCGTCCTGGATCCCGCGAAACACCTCGGTCGAAGCCTGGCGGCTCTTCCGCTCGCGGAGGTCGGCCGCCAGGCCGGGCGTGGCGTCGGCGAGCGTGACCTCGGCCGCGGGCAGGCGGTCCTCGCACTTGATCACGATGAACTGATCGGCCACCTGCACGACCGGCGAGATGTCGCCGGGCTCGAGCGCGAAGGCGGCCCGGTCGAAGGCCGGGTCGCCGGAATGGAGCCGGATCGGCTGCACCCAACCGTTGGCACTGGCGCTGCCCACGTCGATGGAATGCTGCCGGGCCAGCGCCCCGAAGTCGTCGGGCGTTGCCACCGCTTTCGCCCGCAGTTTCTCCGCCTGCTCGCGGGTCCGGGAGGCGATGATCCGGGCCTTGACGGCCGGGCCGAAACGGGTCTCGTAGGCCGAGCGGATCTCGTCCGGGGTCGGCTCGCCGGCCTCACGGGCCAGGAGCCGCAGCGCGAGCATCGGCCAGACGATGTCATCGGCGTATTGCCCGGGTTTGATGCCCCGCTCCTTCTCGATCAGTTCGAGCCACTTGTCCGTGGGCACGCTGAATCGCTTGGCCATGGCCTCGATCTCGGCCGTGACGTCGGCGGCTTCGATGGTGATCCCCACCTTGCGGCAGGCTTGCTCGATCAGGGTGCGGTTGACCTGCGTCTCGAGCACGGTCGCTCCGTGGCGGGCCAGGCACTCGGCCGCCAACTGGTCGGCGGTGATCTCCGCGCCGTTGACCAGGGCGAGCGGCTTCGGGCCGGCCGGTGTCGTCGCCGGGGGAGCCGGCTCGGGGGGCGTGGCATCGGCGGCCGGACCGCCGCTCCAGGTCCGCCACACCAGGGCGAAGGCGACGACGAGCGTCGCCGCGACGATCTCCCGAACATATCCCTGCCGCCCGCCGGTCGTGTGACTCATGGAAGCCCTCCTTGTGCCGGGGAAATAGGGAATCCGGCCGCCCGGGGCAAGGCCAGTGCTCCACGGCGGCTGGCTCACGGTCGCCCGTTGACCTGCTACGCTGGACGCCGATCCGAATCGCATCTCCCGGCTCTCGCTCCATGACCCAGCCTGCCCCGGCTTCCCAGCCTTCCCTCCAGCGGCCCGATTGCCTCGTCGTGCTCGGGCTCATGCCGCCGGTCACTCTCGAGGACGTCAAGCAGGCCTACCTCGTGCGGGCCCGCGAGGCCCATCCTGACCGAGGCGGCAGCCAGCAGGAGTTCGTCCGGGTGCAGCAGGCCTTCGAGGAGGCCAACGAGTTCGTGAAGTTCAAGGCCAACAAGCTCGAGTGGCTGGCCTCGAAGATCGACGCCTACTCCCAGCAGCAGGAGGTCGTCACCGAGACGATCGAGCGCGGCGGCAGTGTCGAGATGGAGGAGACCGACTGGCTGCGGAAGTCGTTCGGCGACGACTTCGGTCACGTCGCCGACAAGCTCGTGGCCGTACGGCTGCCCAGCGACCGGGCCGACGACGTGTTCTGCATCCTGCTCGGCTTCCGGGCCGACTCGCTCAAGGATCTCGCCACGCTCGATCTCGCCGGTGGCACCCTCACCGACGAGGGGCTGCTCCAGCTCAAGGGGCTCGCGAACCTGCGGCATCTCGATCTGCGGGGCACCCGAGTCGGCAAGCTGGCGGGCGAGATCCCCGGCTGGTTCGAGCGGCTCGAGTTTCTGGGCCTGCCGAAGGGCTCGCTGGGCATGCTCGCCCGGCTGGCGATGCCCCGCCGGATCAAGCTCGAACTCGACGCCGGCTGACGCTGCTCACTCCGGAAACAGCCGCGTCGAGAGGTAGCGTTCGCCCAGGTCGGGGAGCACCACCACCACGAGCTTGCCCGCGTATTCCGGCCGGCGGGCCACCTGGAGGGCGCCCCAGGCAGCGGCGCCGCAACTGATCCCGCACATCAGCCCCTCGCGTTTCGCCATCTGCCGGGCGGTCTCCATCGCGTCCTCGTCGTCGACCTTGATCACCTCGTCGATCACGTCGAGGTTGAGGATCTCGGGGATGAAGCCGGCGCCGATGCCTTGGATCGTGTGCCGGCCGGGCTTGATCGGCTCGCCCGCCAGCTTCTGCGTGATCACCGGGCTGTTGGCCGGCTCGACCGCCACCACCCGGAGGCCGGGCTTGCGGCTCTTGAGCACCTCGCCCACGCCGGTGATCGTGCCGCCGGTGCCGACTCCGCACACCAGGACGTCGACCTGGCCCTCGGTGTCCTGCCAGATCTCCTCGGCGGTCGTGCGGCGATGGACCTCCGGGTTGGCCGGGTTCTTGAACTGCTGCGGCATGAAATACTGGCTGCCGGACCCCGAGATCTCCTCGGCGTGGCGAACCGCGCCCGGCATGCCCTCGGCGGCCGGAGTCAGGACCAGTTCGGCCCCGAGTGCCTTGAGCATCCGCCGCCGCTCCAGGCTCATGCTCTCGGGCATGGTCACGCGAAGCTTGTAGCCGCGGGCGGCGCAGACGTAGGCCAGGCCGATCCCGGTGTTGCCGCTCGTGGGCTCGATCACGATCGTGTCGGGGCCGATCCGCCCGTCCCGCTCGGCCGCGTCGATCATCGCGCAGGCGATCCGGTCCTTGACGCTCCAGAGCGGGTTCATGTTCTCGATCTTGCCGACCACGGTGGCGACGCAGCCCTCGGTCACCCGCCGCAGCCGCACCAGCGGGGTGCGGCCGATGCACTGCGTGATGTCGTCCCGGATCCCGGCGGGCAGCTTGGTCGCGATCATCGTTCCGATCTCCTCGAGCCCAGGATGGGTGCCGGGGGAACCTGAGCCACGGACGGCCCATCTGCGATCCCCGGCACAATCGGCATTATCGTCAAGATCGCCCCGGCAGTTGAGGCGGTCTTCGCCGCGGGTGAAGTTCCGCGTTTTTGGCCATTATTCACGCGGGAAGACCGCGGCGGCGGCGGCTTGCGGACCGTTGCACCGGCCACTAAAACCAAAGGCTCGGCAGGCGGATCGGCGGTTCCGATGGGGAATCTCGACCGGCCCGGACGGTCGCCAAGGATGGCGGACGGCGTTCGATCCATGGCAGGTCGTTTCTGGCCGCCCGCGATGTCGCGGGGGCAATCCCTTCTCGGAGCCTATCCTCATGAACCTCGTTGATCTCATCACCAGCCAGCTCTCGGGCGACGTGCTCGGCAAGCTCGGCGGCCTCGTCGGTGCCTCGGAGCAGCAGACCCAGTCGGCCACCAGTGCGGCCGTGCCGGCCCTGCTGCAGATCTTCGGCAAGCTCGCCTCGTCGCCGAAAGGCGCCGACCAGCTCGCCGGCGCGATGGGCGGCCTCGACCTTTCGATGCTCGGCAACCTGGCCGGCCTCCTCGGCGGCGGCAATGCCTCGAGCCTGGGCCGGGTCGGCGGCGACCTGCTCGGCTCGCTGCTCGGCGGCGGCAACCTCACGAAGCTCGTCGGCACGATCGCCTCGTTCGTCGGCTCGCAACCCGGCATGATGCAGAAGCTGCTCACCTATCTGGCCCCGATCATGCTGGGCGTGGTCGCCAAGCAGCTGGGCGGCCGGCCCAACGGGTCGAGCGTGTCGCGGCTGTTCTCGGAGCAGGCGGGCAACATCTCGTCGGCGCTGCCCCGCGGGCTGTCGCTGGCCGACCTGGGCTCGATCCAGCCGAGCACCGGCCCCGCCGCCAGCCACCATCACGGTGGCAGCCAGGAGCCGGCCTCCTCGGGCATGGGTTGGCTGCTCCCGCTCCTGGCCCTCGGCGCCCTCGGCATCGGCTACTACCTCTGGAGCCAGAACCAGGCTCCCGAGAAGGCCGCGGTCGCGGTCGCTGAGCGGAAGGTCGGGCCGGTTACCGAGACCGTCACCGAGGTGATCGAGCAGAAGGGCAACACGCTCGTCGACACCGTTCAGGACGTGATCGCGATCGACCCCAAGTTCCTCGAGGCCGGCAAGTCGGCGACCGAACTGTTCGGCGGGCTGAGCTCGGTGCTCAAGGGCGTGACCAATGAGGAGACCGCCAAGGCGGCGCTGCCGAAGCTCGAGGGCTTCGCTCCGATCCTCGAGCGGTTGACCGCCGAGGCGGGCAAGCTGCCGGCCGAGGACAAGCCCGCCTTCGCCGAGGTGGTGGGCCAGAACCTCGGCCTGCTCCAGAAGGTGATCGACACCGTGATGGCCATTCCCGGCGTCAAGGACGTCCTGGGCGCGGTGGTGATGCCGATGGTCGAGACGCTGACCAAGCTCACCAAGTAAGGTCGTTCACGA
>JBIIYH010000103.1:0-9482 GCA_044346905.1 Pirellulales bacterium | reverse complement strand
CCCCTGCCGCCGTATAGCTAGCCCTCGAGCGTGCCGCGGGTCACGCCCACGCGGTTGGCGGCCTTGAGCGACCGCCAGACGTCGCGACCCGTCGTCCGACCGGCGAGCAGGTCGCGGTAGGACCGCACGACGCGACCGATCTCGGCGGCCGGCTCGGAGAGGAACTCGAGGCGGAAGTGACGAACGCCGGCCTGCTGGAGCGCGGGCACCGCCTCGGCGCCGCTCTGCGGCACGGCGCTCCAGAGGGTGTTCCGGCAGCCGACGTCGGCGGTGAGCGGGTGCTCGACGCCGACGCGGTCGCGGAGCTGCACCAGATGGTCGTCGCAGGGGCGGCCGCAGTCATGCTTGGTGCGGCCCGGGGAGAGCACCGCGCAGAAGACACAGTGCTCCATGTGGAACAGCGGCATGTGCTGGTGAACGACCAGCTCCAGGCGGCCGGCCGGCACGGCGGCCACGAGTGGCCCGAGCTGGTCGCGGTTCAGGTCGTAGGAGGCCGTCACTCGCGTGCAGCCGTGGGCCAGGAAAAAATCCGCCGCCAGGCGGTTGGCGACGTTGAGCGAGAAGTCGGCCACCACCGGCAGGCTCTGGTCGCGGAAGAAGGTCACGGCCGCCCAGTTGCGGGCCAGGATGCCGTCGGGCTGCTGCTTGGCCAGGAGGCCGAAGATCCCCAGCTCGCCCGGCTTTTGGATCCGCGGGGTCGCGAGTTGGATCGTGCCGCCGACTCTACGGCAGGCGGCGACCGCCTCGCGATACTGCCGGATGTCGGCGAACTCGGCGACGACGCTCCGCTCGCCGAGGTCGAGCACCGCCCCGAGCTGCTCGAGCGAGCGGACGAGCACGTGGAGCTGCGGGAGACCGGAGGCCGAAGCATCGATCTGCCGGGTGTCGTGGAGCAGGCTCACCGTCTGCCGTAGGGCCCCCGGCACCCTCACCCCGGCCCGTTCCCGGAGGGGGAGGGGGAGGGGGTCATGATCCCGCGGCGGTTCGTCCGTTCCGCTGGTATGGGCCTGCTCCACGAGCCGCTCGAGCGCGGCCGCGAGTTCCTTGCGGAGCTGGCCAAGCACGCTCAAGGGGAGCATTGGACTGCCCGTGATCGTGGCGACCAGGCCGCGGAGCTCGAAGGGGGTGTTGCCCAGGCGGCCGAGCTGATCGCGGAGCACGGTCTCGTCGAGCGGGTGCTTCGTCGCCTCGCGGGCCGGCTCAGCCGATTCGACCACGCAGCGGCGGCCCGTGGCGAGCCTGGCCGTCACGCCGACGGGCCTGCCGACGGCCGCCGTGACCTCGAGATCCACCGGCTGGCGCCGGCGAAGCGACTCGCCCGTGAACGACTTCCGCAGCCGGGCCGTGAGCTCGGGGTCGTCGGTCTTCCAGACCGCCTGTCCCGGCTGGAGCCTGGCGGTGTCGAAGCCGTCGCGAGCGAAGCCGAGCTCGACCCGGCCGGCCGTGACCGGATCGGTCCGGGAGAGTCCCGCGGCGAAGACCTCGTAGACGCGGCCGCCTACCGTATCGTCGCTGGTCTCCCCGCAGTCGAAGCCGACGCCGTCGCCCCGCTTCACGCCGCCGGCCAGCCCCGCGGCGAGATCGACCACCACCAGGCCGCGGTGCGTGCCCACCACGGTGCCCAGCCGCACGCCCCGCTTGGCGCTCGACGTGGCGGGCACCAGCCGCTTGTGGTCGCAGCCCTCCAGCCAGCCCGGCGAGAAGCCGCGGGAGAAGGAGAGCTCCATCTCCTCGACCTCTCTCGGCGTGAAGTCCACGGGACGCCCCGCCACCGCCGCGTCGATCGCCCGGCGGTAGTGTCGCGTGATGTTGGCGACGTATTCGGGCGTCTTGAGCCGCCCCTCGATCTTGAGGGCCGCGACGCCCGCCGCGAGCAGCTCCGGAGAGAGGGCATAGGCGGCGAGATCCTGCGGGGAGAGCAGGTAGCGCTGGTCGCCAAGGTCCACGTCGCGGCCGTCGCAGACGAGCTCGTAGGGCAGCCGGCATGCCTGGGCGCACTGGCCGCGGTTGGCGCTGCGGCCGCCGAGCGATTCGCTCGTCAGGCACTGGCCGGAGTAAGCGACGCAGAGCGCGCCGTGCACGAACACCTCGAGCGGCATCGTCGTCGCCCGGCGGATCTCCCGGATCTCGTCGAGCGAAAGTTCGCGGGCCACCACCACCCGCTCGCAGCCGAGCGTCTCGGCCAGGCCGATCGTCTCGGCGCTCGTGAGCGTCATCTGGGTCGAGGCGTGGAGGGCCAGGCCGGGGGCGACCTCGCGGACGAGCAGGGCCGCCCCCACGTCCTGCACGAGCACCGCATCGACGCCGGCGTCGGCCACCCGTTGCACGACCTCTGCGAAGGCGTCGAGTTCGTCCTCGAACACGAGCGTGTTCAGGGTCGCATAGCCTCGCAGCCCGTGCCGGTGGAGCAGCCGCATCACGGCGGGGAGTTCCGCGAGCGGGAAGTTGGCGGCGCGGAACCGGGCATTGAACCCGGTGTCGAGCCCGAAGTAGACGGCATCGGCGCCGTTCTCGATCGCCGCCTTGAGGCAGTCGTGGTCACCGGCCGGGGCGAGCAGTTCGGGCGCCGCAAGCGGCTTCGTGGCGTCGGGCATGCAGACGAGTATAGGAACTGCTCAGCACACCCACAGGGCACGGGCAACCCCGAGCCCGCTACGTCCAACGGAGTGGGGCGCCGGGGGTGAAAGCCTCCGTCGCTGGGATATTTCGCACGGACGAATGCCCTACTCCCACCTCAACTCAGCGAAATCTCCAGGCTCCTTCGGCTTCCACCCCCGGCTCCCGCCGCGGCGATCAACGTTCCCTGCCGGGCAACGATGGACCCTTCGCGTCAGCGGCAGCTCACCACTTCAGGCCGAAGCGGGCACCGTCGGAGTCGCCCCCCACGCCACCCTTGAGCGGCGTGGTCCGCTGCTTCCTGGGCGGGGTCTCGGGCTCGGCCTCCTCCACTTCCGGCTCCGGCTCGCCGGCCGAATACTTTGCCGCCGGCGGCGGGGCGAGGGCCTTGATCGAGAGGGCCAGCTTCTGCTCGTCGGGGTCGATCGCGAGCACGCGGCATTCCACCTGCTCGCCTTCCTTGACCACGTCGGACACGCTGCGGATCCGGCGGGTCGCGAGCTCGGAGATGTGGACGAGCCCCTCGACGCCCGGCTCCAGCCGCACGAACGCGCCGAACTGCGCGATCCGGGTGACGGTGCCGCGGACGGTGGCCCCCACGTGATACTTGTCGGCGGCCCGCTTCCACGGGCTCTCGATCAGGGCTCGGGCCGAGAGGCCGATCTTGCCGGTCTCGGGGTCGATCTTCTTGACGATCACCCGCACCTTCTGCCCCTGCTGGAGCACGTCGGCGGGATTGGCGACGCGTTCCCAAGAGAGCTCGCTCACGTGGACGAGCCCCTCGACACCGTTGCCGATGTCGATGAACGCGCCGAAGTCGCGGACGCTCCGCACGATCCCCTCGAGCTCGTCGCCGGTCTCGAGCGTCTCGAGCATCTTGACCTTGGCCTCGGCGGCCTGCTTCTCGATCACGGCCCGCCGCGAAAGCACGAGCCGCCGCGCGGCCGGCACGATCTCCGTGACCAGGCTCTCGAGCGTCTGCCCCACCAGCTCCTCGAGATTCTCGACTCGCCAGGTGCTCACCAGGCTCGCCGGCATGAAGCCCCGCAGCCCGGCCACCTCGCATTCGAGACCACCCTTGTTGGCCGCGGTCACGCGGGCCTCGACCACCATGCCCGCCTCGAGTTGCGACCAGTCCTCCACGGCCACGGCCCGGTTGGCGGGGGCCACGTCGTAGAGGCCGTCGGCCTCGTTGCGGCCGCCGACACTCACCGCGATCGGCTGCCCGGGCTCGGGCAGATCCTCGCCGCGATCGAGGAACCCGGCGAGTTTCATCGCCCCCTGCCGGCGGCCGCCCAGATCGATGAAGGCCGTGTCGGCACCGATCGAGAGCACCACGCCCGTGATCCGGGTGCCCGGGTCGAGCGGAGCCTCGGCCTTGATCGCCGCCTGGGCCTCGAGCATGTCGTCGATCGCCAGGTCACCGATCGCCGCCTCGAAGTCGGCCTCGAGATCCTCATCGAGCCCGGCCCGCAGGTTGGGCACGGCAACCCGCTTGCTGGGCGGGAGCACGTCGGCGGGTGACGGCATCTTCACACCGTCCCGCCGCTTGCCCCGGCCGCCGCGGGGGGCGGGCCCGGAGCCACCGGTCCCTTGGCGGTCGTGTGGCTGGTCATCCACCCGCGGCGCATCGCTTGCCACGACGGCCTCGGCCGGTGCGTCGGCCGGTGTCACGGCTTTCGGCGCGGCACCCGCCGGAATCGGTGCCGACGGCGCAAGCGCGGCATCGGGCGGCGCCGAAGCCGCCGGGCCGACATAGCGATACTTCGGCCCCAGACTCGGCGGCTTGACGCCGGGCCGCTGGGTACCGATCGCGATGCGTCGCGGCTTGGCCGCCTCTTCTTCCGGAGCGTCGCTCATCGGGCCGGGCGGTTCAGGGGGGAGATGGGCCGGCCGGCAATCATGGGATGCATCACCAACGACCGGAGAACGAATGCGGGAAACAGGACTTGAACCTGCACGGTATTACTACCACCAGGCCCTCAACCTGGCGCGTCTGCCAATTCCGCCATTCCCGCGGCGGTGCGACACACCGGGAATCCGCCGGTCGCACGTTGCATTCTCAACCCGGCGGGCCGGCAGTCAAGCCACCGCCGTGGTTTCCGCCTTGCCGGCCTTGGTGGCGACCCGGGCCGGCGAGAGCCGGCGGGCTGCGAAGGCGTCAGACGCAGCCATCATGCCGGCCAGGAGGCCGAACACCGCCAGGCTCCAGGCGACGTCGCCGACCGGCATCCAGCGGTGGAAGGGGAGGGCGGCCGTCAGGCAGGCCGCCAGCCCCGCAGCCGACTTCGGGTACATGTCGGTGAGCAGCCAGTGGGCCACGTTGGTGGCGAAGAAGAACACGAGCGAACTGGCCAGTGCCCCGCCGAGCACAGCGAACCACTTGGTGTTGCGGCCGGCCCCGCCGAGCAGGCCCAGCCGGCCGAGCACCACGGGCCAGGCGAGCGCCGCCGAGACGATCACCGCCATCGCCAAACTGTCGTGGGGCGGCAGGAAGAGGTTGCCCAGCGCCAGCGCCACGACCGGCACGCTCGCCGCGAGGAACGTCGAGGGAAAGATCGCCCCGGCCGCGAGCGAGACCGCCGCCATCGGCGTGACGTGCGCCGCCGGCTGCCAGGCCCGGCCGACCAGGGCGAGCGTCACCAGGAACAGCCAGACCACGGCCAGCATCACCGGCGAGAGTTGGCGATCATCGAACCCGCCGCGAGCGGGCTGGCCGACGCGAGCGTCGGCGGGGCGGGCGAGTTCATTCATCACGGCAGCCGCAACCTCCCTGGCGGTGAGCGCCCTGTGGCGGGCGAAAACTCCCGATACACTAGCGGTTTTCCGGCCCCAGGCAAGCAACACCCGCCCCCATGCCCGCCACCGCCCGGGAATTCCCCACCCTCGCGCTCGAGCGGCAGACCGACGGGACGGTCGAACTGGCCTTCGTGGTCCCTGACCACCGGCACAACGTCCTCACCCGGCAGGTGTTCGCCGACCTGGCGGCGGCGCTCGACGAGTTGGCCCGAGGGCCGCGGCCCCGGGGCCTGATTCTGCGGTCGGGTCGGGAGGGGTCGTTCTTCGCCGGGGCGGACCTCGATCGGCTCGACGCGGTCGCCACGCTCCCGGCGGCCGAGATCGCGCGGCTCTGCGACGCCGGCAAGGAACTGTTCGCGCGGCTCTCCACCGACTGGCCCACCATCGCAGTGATCGACGGGGCGTGTCTCGGCGGCGGCCTGGAGCTGGCACTCGCCTGCGACCTGCGGGTCGCCACCACGGCCACCCACACGTCGCTCGGCCTGCCCGAAGTCAAGCTGGGCCTCATGCCCGGCTGGGGCGGCACTGTCCGCCTGCCGCGGCTGATCGGGCCCGGTCCGGCCGTCGAGCTCGCGGCCTCGGGCGAGCCTGTGGACGGGCCCGCCGCGGCCCGACTCGGGCTCGTGGATGCCTGCGTGCCGCCGGAGGCGGCCCTCGAGTCGGCCCGTCGGCTGCTCGAGATCGCGGCCGCCGGCGACCTGATCGCCCGCCGCCGACGGGCCATGGCCGCACCGGTGCACCTTGACCCCGCCGAGCAAGACTTCCTGGCGGCCACCGCCGCGGCGGTGATGCTCGGCCGCACCGGCGGCCGCTACCCCGCTCCGCCGGCGATCCTCGAGACGATCCTCGCCGGGTCGGCCGTGGCGGCCGCTGAAGCGGCCCGCCTCGAGTCGGCCGCCTTCGCCCGGCTGGCGGCCACGCCCGTCGCCGCGAGCCTGCTGCGGGTGTTTCGGATCGGCGAACGCAACCGGCGGGATCCCGGCGTCAGAGAAAGCGGAGCCCCCGAGCCGCGGTCCATCGCCGCTCCCGGAGTGGTCGGGGCCGGAATCATGGGGGCGGGCATCACCGCTGCGAGCCTGCGGGCCGGGTTCGCCACGTCGCTCGTGGACGTGAACGCCGAGGCGCTCGCCGCGAGCGTGCCCGGCATCCTGGAGGAGGCGGCCTGGAGCCGGCTCACGAAACGCAGCGACCCGGCGGCGGCGGTCGCGCTGGCCGGCCGGCTGCAGACGGCGACGGGCCTCGCGGCGCTCGCCCGCTGCGACCTCGTGGTGGAGAGTGTGCTCGAGCGGACCGACCTCAAACAGCGGGTGCTCGCCGACATCGAGCGGGCCGTCGCCCCCGACGCGATCATCGCCACCAACACCTCCACCAACCCGATCGCCAAGCTGGCCGAGGCCCTCGCCGAACCCGCGCGGTTCTGCGGGATGCACTTCTTCAATCCCGTCCGTCGGATGGTGCTCGTGGAGGTGATCCGCGGGCCGGCCACGAGCGACGCCACCGTGGCCGCGGTGGTGGCCCATGCCAAGCGGCTGGGCAAGTGCCCGGTCGTGGTCCGCGACAGCCCGGGCTTCCTCGTCAACCGGGTCTTGATGCCCTATCTCCACGAGGCCGTGGAGATGGTCCGCGAGGGGATCGAGCCGGCCCGGATCGACCGCGTCGCCCGCGGCTTCGGGATGCCGATGGGGCCGCTCGAGCTCTACGACATGATCGGCCTCGACACCGCCTTCTACGCGGGGCTCGTGCTCTCGGCGGCCTACGGCGACCGGATCGAGGCCTCGCCCTTGATCCCGGCCTTCGTCAAGGCGGGCCGGCTGGGCCGCAAGACGGGCGCCGGCTTCTACCGCTTCCAGGGCACCGGCCCCAAGGCGCGGACCATCGGCAGCGACGCCGAAACACCGCGAATCGTGGCCCGCTATGCCTTGCCCGCGCGGGAAACCTCCGACCGGACGATCGCCGACCGGCTGTTCCTGCCGATGCTGCTCGAGGCCCTCCGCGTGCTCGACGAGGGGATCGTCAGCGACGGCCGCGATGTGGACCTGGCCGTGATCCACGCGCTCGGGTTCCCGCCGTTTCGTGGCGGGCTGTTCGCTTGGGCCGATTCGCTCGGAGCCGCCGAGGTCGTGCGGCGGCTGGAATCGCTGGCCGATCTGGGCGCGCGGATGCAGCCCACCGAGCGGCTCCTGGCGATCGCCCGGGCCGGCGGCCGGTTCACCGACTGACCTCGCACGTGACTTCCATGTCCAACCGCCATCCTTCCCGTGATCCCGCCACGACGCCGGTCATCGTCGCCGCCTGCCGCACGGCGATCGGCCGCGCGCACCCGGAGAAGGGCCTGTTTCGCCACGTGCGTGGCGACGAACTCGCCACCGCCGTGGTACGGGCCGCGGTCGAACGGAGCGGCGTCGATCCGGGATCGATCGAGGATCTCGTGCTCGGCGCGACGCAGCAGCGGGGCGAGCTCGGCGGCAACGTGGCCCGCTGCGTGGCGCTGATGGCTGATCTGCCGCTGGCCACCGCCGGGACCACGGTCAATCGCCTCTGCGGCTCGTCGCTCGAGGCGGTGGCCCGCGCCTGCCATGCGATCGCGGCCGGTGCGGCCGACGTGCAGGTGGCCGCCGGCGTCGAGCACATGCAGCACCTGCCGATGGAGGCGGCGATCGACATCCACCCGCGGGTGCTCGCCCGCACGAGCCGGGGCATGCTCTCGATGGGGCTCACGGCCGAACACCTGGCCGCCGTCCACGGCATCTCCCGTCGTGAGCAGGAGGCCTACGCCTTCGAAAGCCACTCGCGCGCGGCGGCCGCCACGGCTGCCGGCCTGTTCGAGGACGAAATCCTGCCGGTGATCGGCCACGACGAGACGGGCGGGATCGTGGAGGCCTGGGCCGACCAGTCGATCCGGGCCGACACGAGCCTCGAGGCCATGGCCGCGCTCGAGCCCGCCTTCCTGCCCGGGGTGGGCACCGTGACCGCCGCGACGAGCGCGCCCTTGAGCGACGGGGCCGCGGCGCTGGTCGTGATGTCGCAGGCCGAGGCCGTGCGGCAGGGGCTCGCGGCTTGGGCGCGGGTCGTGGCCACCGCGGTGGTGGGCGTGCCGCCGGCCGAGATGGGCAGCGGGCCGATCGCCGCTGTCCGCAAGCTCCTCGCGCGGCCCGCCGCGGCGGGCATCACGCTCGCCGACATCGATCTCGTCGAGCTCAACGAGGCCTTCGCGGCTCAGGCGATCCACTGCATCCGCGAGCTCGGGCTCGATCCGGCGAAGGTCAACCTGCGCGGGGGTTCGCTCGCGATCGGCCATCCGCTGGGCGCCAGCGGCGCCCGGATCGCGACCACGCTGCTCCACGCCCTGCGGGACACGGGCGGCCGATTCGGGCTGGCCACGATGTGCATCGGCCTCGGGCAGGGGATCGCGGTGCTGGTCGAGCGACCGGATGCCGAGGGAGCGTGGCGGGCATGAATCCGCTCGAAGCCATCGCCGCCGAAGCCGGTCGGGCCGACCACGAGCCCGCGGCGGCGGCCGTCGTGGCCGACTCGCTTGCCGGGCTTCTCGCCGCGCGGGTCGCGGCCACGCCCGGCCGCGCGGCAGTGGCCGTGGTGACCGGCGACGGCGTGACGACCTGGACCTGGGCCGAGCTGGCGGCCGCCGCCCTGCGAGTGGCCGACGAGTTGGCCGCCGCCGGCCTCGAGCCTGGCGACCGGGTGGCCCAGCTCGGCTCCCACACCGCCGACTGGATCGTCGTCGATCTGGCCTGCCTGCTTGCGGGGTTCGTGCACGTGCCGCTGCACGCCGACGCCAGCCCGGCCGAGCACCGCGGGCAGCTCGAGTGGCTCGCGCCGCGGGGCGTGGTCGCGAGCGGCGGGCGATCCGCCACGGCGATCACCGGCGGGCTCGTGATCATGCCGCCGGCGAGTGGCTGGCTCGTGCCTGCCGGTGTCGATCAGTCGCGCGTGGCTGTGCAGGTCGCGGCCCGCGCCGCGGTGATCGACCCCGACGCCTGTGCCACGGTCGTGCTCTCCTCGGGCACGACCGGCGTGCCCCACGGCGTGCTCCATTCGCAGCGGGCGCT
>JBIIYH010000388.1:0-25760 GCA_044346905.1 Pirellulales bacterium | reverse complement strand
GCCTGGCCGCCGAGCAGTTGTTCGAGGTGCCACCGCGATCCCGAGCCCTTTCCCGGGCCGTGCACGGTCACGGCGACGTCGGCCCAGTCGGCCGCGTCGAGCCAGCGGCCCCAGCGAGGCGGCCCGGCGCCCGTGGCTGGCCGCGGCCCCGGCAGGATCCCGGTCTCGGGCGACCAGGGCAGGGCGGTGACGGGGTTCGACTCGTGGACGATCCAGGTGAGCCGCTCGAAGGCCGCGGCGATCACGATCGGCTTGCGGCCTGCGGCCGTCACCGCGGCGAGTTCCTCGGCCGTGATCGGCCGGCTGAGCAGGGCGACGTCGGCCCGGCCCTCGGTGAGAGCCCGCCAGCCCGCGTCGGTGCTGGTGCGGTCGAGCGTGACTTTGGCGGCGGGATGCACCCGCATGAAGCCCTCGGCCCAAAACGCGGCCGCCTGCTCGAGCGTGCTCGAGCCCGAGAGCTTGAGGCTGCCCTCGACGGGAGCCACAGGCCGGTATTCGAGCGTGGCCAGGTCGGCGAGCGGGTTCTCCGGCGCCGGCTCGCGGTCGGCGGCCGCGGCAGCGACGAATAGCAGGCACGAGGTGGCCACCGCGCCGGCGAGTGTGACAGCGGCTTGCCGCAGGGCTTGAACGCAACGGAATGAAATCATGACTGGTCTCCGGATCCGGACGGGAAAACAGCCTACGACGCGGTCCGGGAGGCCGCCTATGCCAAATCCCGGCCGGTTCAGAGCGGGTCGGAGTGGCGGGCGTCATCCCCCTTGCTTGCGCAAGGGGGCTTTTATGAGCGGTGGGAAGCATGGGCGGCGGCAGAGAAGCCCCCCGGCGCGATCGCCGCGACCCAGATTCAATGATCCTCGAGCGTGCCGCTCTGGTCGATTCCGCCCCCGGCGTCGAGCAGGGCCTGGAGTTCCGCGGCCAACTTCTTCATGCCGCCGCTGTATTGGTGGCCGCCGCCGTCGCGGCTGATCCGCTTCCACTTCGACCGGCAGAGGTGATACATCGCCTCGATGCCCTGCGGCTGCGAAAGCCCATCGTCGAGGCCCCAGCCGAACCAGATCGGGCAGGTCACGTCCGGCGCATGGTTCACCGGATCGACATACGCGGCCATCGCCGTCAGCCGCGCGACCTGTGCGGCATCGGCGGAATTGTGGCCGCCCGGCAGTCCCCAGGAGAGATACGGCTTGTCGGTCCAGCTGATGCCCGCCGACGTGTGCACGAAGGCCGACACGCCGCAGACGTTTCTCGGCCGCCGGGCCGCTGCGATCACCGCCAGCGGGCCCGATCGGCTGGCACCCGACACGAGAATCCGATCGGGCTTCACCTCGGGCCGCATGGCCAGAAAGTCGATGCCGCGGAGATACCAGAGCACGCAGTCGAGCAGGTTGTTGTCGTCGGCAGAGTTCCAGTGGGTGTAGGTCGCATCGGCGGGCAGGGCGATCGTGAACTGCACGCCCTTGGGCAACGCGAGGCTGCCGTCCTTCGCCCTGGTGGCAATGTCGCTCTGCAGCCGGTCCGCGGTCAGCGAGCCGAAACCCGCCGGTCCGATGGGCTTGCCAGGCACGACCAGGCAGCCCGTGAGCGTGCGGCCGCCGGGCATGTCGAGCGAAACTTCGAAGACCTTGCCGGCGATGCTCTTCGCGCCGATCTCCGCCACGCGGGGATTGCCGGGCGTCTGGGCGAGCAGCTTTTCCTGCCGGGCCCAGAAGGCTTCCCAGTCGGCGGGCCGCGTGAGGGGCCGCGTGTAGTGCGGCAGATCGACGGTGAAGGTCTGTTTGGTTTCGTTGAGCTTGGCGTCGCCGCGCCAGGCGGAGACGGTGAGGTAGTAGAACCCGGCCGGCAGCTCCGGCACCGCTATGGCTTCTTCGGCGGTCGCTTCGCCGGCGAGCGTCTTGGAACGCTTCCAAGCGAGCACCTCCTTGCCTGCGACATAGTGGTCGAGCACCGTGGCACGATACTCGAGCGGGAGGGCCGTCTTCCCACGATTCGGCTGGGAGATGGCAAACGCGATCTTCTTGGGATCGGGGAAGTGCACGAGGTTGCCCCCGGCATTGCCCCCGGCCAGCAACGTCTTCGGCGCGTTGATCTCATCGGCACCCACGGGCTTGATCGTGATGCTGCCGAGCGTCTGCGCCGCGTCGGCCGGGGCGCCCAGCCGCAGTTCATTTTCGATCTGCGTGCCGGGCTTCACGCCGCCGCTGGTGTAGGCGGCCGGGATGTAGCGCCGCTCGTGCACATGCATCGAATGTTTGGAAGCGATGGTGAGATCGTTGGCGAGCACGACGGCCGCGCACGAGCCGTTGAACGCGCCGATCGCACCCCCGCCGCCGCCCGGCTGCACGAGCGCTTTGACCGACGGATCGAGAGTGCACTCGAAGTTGTAGCCTTGGGAGAGAAACCCGAGCGTGTCCTCGCCGAAGGTCCACTCCACGCGGGCCGGCCCCGACCGGACCGCGACCATGTGGTTGACGACGTTGATTGAGGGCGGTTCCGCCGGCGGCTGGCCGGGATCGCCGAACTGGTGCGTGAACGCCTTCGCCCCCTTCACGGCCAGTTCGACGAGATTGCCCTTCGAGTCGATCTTCGCGGTGTAGACGCCGGTGGTGACCGCCACCGACTTGTCGTCAGCCTGGCGGATTGAAACCTCGGCGCGACACACAAGTGAGCTTGCCAGCAGGCCGACGCCTGCCACCGCCACTCGCACCATGGGTTGCATCATCGATCCTCCGGCGTGAACGCGGCCGACGAAAACGTGAGGCCCCGCGGGTCCTGAAACGTGAAGTAGCCGATCCGCATGCCCTCCGGCATTGTCGCCGACAGCTTGCCATCTTTCTCAGCGATGGCGACGGAGCGCCACGGCCGCGAGGTGGACGGCCCGTCGGCCGTGGTCCAGTGGAAGGCGGCCGACTTCGCCGTCGTGCCATTGAGCGCGACGCTGACGGCGGCTCTTTCCACCCGCGGCCTTCCCGGAGCGGGAATCGGCTGCCCGCCCCGCAGCACGGAGTCGAGGAAGGCGACCGCCTCCGGGGTGGACGTGAGGAACTGCCCGCCGTGGCCCATGTCGGGTGTGATCCGAAACGAGCAGGCCCCGGCCGGCAGGGCGTAGGTCTTCGCGAAGGATTCGAGCGGGTAGGCGAAATCCTTGGCGCCCGTGACGGCGAAGACGGGCATCCGGATCCGCGGTGCGTAGTTCGCGGGATCCCAGAGCGCGACCCACCGCTCCCGCTGCTCGGGAGCAAGCTCCGCAAACAGGCCGTTCTCCTGCCAGACGCTCCGCTCGGCGAGGAAGCCGCAGCCGTAGAAGGGCATCGCGGCCTCGAAGCGGCCATCGACGGCCGCGGTGATGCAGGTGAGATAACCGCCCCAACTGATCCCGGCGACGGCCGTCCGGTCGGGATCGACACCCGGCAGGCTGCGGACGAGCGAGTGGGCGAGGATCGCGTTGGCGACGGCGTGATACGGCCACTGGTCGGTAAGCGGCAGGTCGATGTCGAGAATCTTACGTCTGCCATCCTGCCCCGGCCCGCCGCGGAGCAGTCGCGCGGGCTTGAAGGCACGGTCGTAGTCGGTGCCCGTGGCGGGCCCGCTGCCGGCGAGATCGACGGAGATGGCGGCGTAGCCGTGCTTGGCCCAAAAGGCCACCCAATCGCGGGACGCGCGGTCGCCGCCGCCGTGGAGCAGGACGACCGCGGGGAACCGGCCGGCCTGCGGGGGCTGCGGGGCGTCGGCCGCCGGGCTCGCCAGGTAGGCGAACACGTCCGTCGGCTGCCCCTGGTAGGGTTCGCCGCGAAACAGGATCCGCCGCACGGGGTTGTCGGCGGCGTCCAGCCAGCGGTGTGGCGGCGGCAGCGACAATCGTTCCAGGTTCCAGACATTCCCGAGTTTCCCCCCGGCCGCCCCCACCGCTGCCGGGCCCGCGGCCGGCACGACCCGCGGGCTCTCGCGAGGCATCGAAGCCTGGAAAGCCGCGATCGTCGCGTAACTGACGCGGCCTGCCTCCAGCACGGCGGCCTGGGCCTCGGTCTGCCGCCGCACCTGTGGATCGACCGGCGTCCCCTGCGCCTCCCGCCGTGACTCGGCGATGCGAAGGCGGAGCATCGCCAGATCGAACTTGTCGGCCAGGCAAGCGTCGTCGTACCACCCGGCCCGTGAGCGGGCGGAGTAGGCTTCCACGATCCGCCGCACCGCCTCCCGCTCATCGACCAGCAGCCGCTGCCAGGCATCGATCGCCGCCAGTCGCCCCTCCGTGCCGGCGGCAGCCCCGCGAAGTCCGTCGGCCACGCCGGCGAGCCGGCGGGCTTCCTGGTCGGCGCCTGCCAGCCAGCCGCGGTGGATGCCGATCATCTTGTCGGCATACGCCAGTTCGGCGCCGAGCTCGTTGAACGGCCGGATCCGATGGAAGCCCAGCACTGCAGCCGCGTCGGCTGGGCCAGCCGACGCGGCCGCCAGCCCGGCCCGGGCCTTGGCTTCGCCTCGCAGGGCATCCAGCACCCGGGCCGCCCCGGCCGCCCACTCGGGCAAACTGTCGATCGTGTTCGACTCGATATCGGCGCAGGTCTGCTCCCAGTCCCGGACCTCAGCCTCCAACTGCGACGCCCACCGGTCGCCGGGCGATTGCCCGTCGGCGACCGCCACGGCCGAGAGCCCAGCCACGATCAGGAGGGGAAAACGATCTCGTGTTCCCGCTCGATGCCATATCGGTCTGTGATTGACGGCCATGAGTCTGTTTTATATGATAACTGTCGTTTAGGAAAAGCGGGGCTCCGTTTCAGCGGGGATATCAGCGGTGGGAAGGGACGTTGGTTGTGTGCGAGCCGATAGCGGGCGGCGATCGAACCGTTGGGTCGAGGTCGGCGCGGTGGCACGATCTTCCGAGCAGGCGCATGGGTCACCGCGTTTTTTCGCGGCACCAGACCTCGGCGGCTCACCGTCGGCGACCACGGCCGGTGCCGGGCTCGCCCGCCGGCCCGGGCTGACGCTCGTTGAACTGCTCGTCGTGATCGCGATCATCGCGGTGCTCCTGGCCCTGCTGCTGCCGGCGGTGCAGGGTGTCCGTGAGTCGGCACGCCGGGTGAGCTGCGGCGATTCCCTGCGGCAGCTTGCCCTGGCCTGCCAGGACTACCATGAGACGGAGGGGCGGCTGCCGCCGACCATGGGCGTCTCTCCGGTCTTCTATCCGAATCTGATCGGCGTGCCGGAGTTCCGAGCCCGCTGGCCCGTCAGCATGCATGGCCGGAACTGGATCGTCTGGCTGCTGCCGCGGGTCGAAGAGCAGAACCTTTTCGATTCGATCGATTTCGCGCAGGACGGCCTCGTGGGGGCGACGAATCTCGCCGTCGCCCAGCGAAATCTGCCGCTCGTGCTCTGCCCGAGCGATCCGGAGGCCCTCGCTCCACGACCGCGCTCCACGGGGCCTTTGGTGACGGGCACCCCGGCGAATCCAAACGACTGGCCGACCCTGGCCCTCGCCAGTTACGCGATTTCGCACGGCGATCATCGTCACCGATTCGTGCCCCGTCCGGCCCCGATTCCCGCGCCGCCGACCGATCCGCCGTTTCCCCCCCACGCCAACGGCGTGATCACGCTCGCCGCGCTCCGCGGGGTGGCGTCCAGAAGCGGGTTCAGTGTGTCGTTCGCCTCGGTTCGCGACGGCCTTTCCAACACCATCATGCTCGGGGAAATCGTGCCTGCCTGGAGCGAGTTTCAGTCGTGGGCCAACCAGAGCTTCGCCGGCATGCTCAACCCCATCAACTACCGCAACGCCGACTATGCCAACGGCTCCATCACGCCCAAGGTCCAAGGCCCGCCCGACCCGACCCCGTTCTGCTCAGCCGGTTGCAACAACGACAACGGTCTGAGCTTCCGCAGCCGGCATCAGGGCGGCGCTTTCTTTGCCCTCTGCGACGGATCGGTGCACTTCCTTGCCGACGACATCAGCATCACCACCTACCAGGCGCTCTCCACCAGGAGCACTGGCGACGTCGGACAGGTGGGCAACTGACGGCGGCGGCCGGATCGATGCGGCGGCCTCCAGGCGTCTCGCTCGGGTTTCGCCGGTCTAACCGGGGCCCGCGGGGCCGCCGTGGCCGAATCGGGCCGAGATCGTCGCGGCGGTGCGGGTGACCGCCGCGGCGATGGCCGAGATGTCGTCGTCGGAGATCCGAAACGACGGACCCGTGACCCAGACCGCGCCGATCGGGCGGTCGCGGAAATCGAGGATCGCGGCGGCCACGCAGGAGATGCCCTCCACCTCCTCGGAGTGATCCATCGCGTAGCCCCGGCTCTGGACGACCGCGAGCGCCTTCTCGAACTCGCCGAGCGAGGTGATCGTGTGCCGCGTGAACCGCGAAAACCGCAGGGATGCGAGGATCGACTTCCGCTGGTCGGGCCGCATCGCCGCCAGCATCGCCTTCGCCGGCGCCGCCGTGTGGATCGGAAACCGCCGGCCGAGCGTGACGGTGACCTTGATCGGCTGGGGGCTCGCCAGCTCGTCGAGCACGACGCCCTCGCCATCGGCGAGCGTGCCGATGAGCGCGGTCTCGCCCGTCTCGTCCCGCAGCGCCGCCAAGACGTCGAGCGACTTGCCGACCAGGTTTTGCTCGTCCATCGCCGAATACGCGAGCGTGAGCAGCTTCGGCCCGAGCGTGAACGTGTTGTCGGCCCGGCGGGTCAGGTAGCCGCCCGACAGCAGCGTGGCCGTGATCCGGAAGACGCTGTTCTTGGGAATCCCCAGGGCCCGCGCCAGTTCGCTGACGCCCTGGCCGGCCGGCTGAGTCGCCAGATGCTCCATCAACAGGAGCGCCCGCTTGAGGTTCGGCACGTGGTACCGCGAGAGATCCGGCTCGGCCGGGCGATCGCGACGGGCACGGGGGCGGGGCGGCATTCGGCGGTTCACGACGTGTTACCGGCCAGAAGAAGGAGTCGACGGGCCGCAAACCAGACGGATTCTATTTCGCCCGCGGAAGAACGTCATCCCCTTGTTGAAGTTTGACAGAACAAGTACTCTTTCATCTGTCAACTGCCTGGTTTTTCGAGAGGATTGAACGTATGGCGCTCCGGCACGGCGGCTCTTTCGGGCGGCGGTCTGCCGCGGCCCTGGCCCTGACGGCGACGCTCGTCGCGGCGGCGGGCCGCGCGGACGAAAAAGTCGGCCCGCCCTCCGTGCTGCGGATGCCCCCGTGGTGCAACACGCCCGACGGCATGACGCTCCTGGACGACGGCACCGTCCTCCTCGCCTGTCCGAACTTCAACGACCCGACCTACCCCGGCGTGATCATGAGTCTCGATCGAGGGAATGCCCTCTCCCTGTTCTTTCCCTGCCCGGTGCACCCCGAGACGAAGCGGGGCTGCCCGATGGGGCTCGACGTCGGCCCCGACGGCCATGTCTATTACGCGGACAACCAATACTTCTACGACAAGCTCCACGCCTCGCGGCTGATGCGGATCGTGATGGAGAAGGGGCAGCCGGTGCGGGGCGAGGTGGCCGTCGAGGGCTTGAAGCTCGCCAACGCCGTCGCCTGGCATGGAGACGCCGTCTATGTGTCCGACACGTTTCTCGACATCGAGGGGAAGCCGGGCATGAGCGGCGTCTACCGCTTCACGCTCGACGAACTCTCCCGCGGCCCGGTGAAGCTGACGCCCGGCCTCGGCGACCCTCACCTGCTCGCATCGTTTCAGACCAAGGCCAACCCCCGCAACGAGATGGCCGGCGCCGACGGCGTCACGCTCGACACGGCCGGCCGGCTCTACACGGGCAACTTCGGCGACGGCGTCCTGTCCCGCCTGACGATCGCGGCCGACGGCACGGCGGCGGAGCAGGCGGTCGTCTCCACCGCGATCAGCTGCGTGGACGGCATCTTCTACGACGCCGCCCGCGACCGGGTCTTCATCGCCGACTCCGAGAAGAACGCGGTGCAGCTCTTCAATCCGGCCACGGGCCGGATGACCACGCTCTGGGAGAACGACGATTCCGATGGCGCCGACGGCCTGCTCGACCAGCCCTGCGAGGTGCTGGTGCGGGGCGACGACCTGATCGTGGCGAATTTCGACATGCCGTTTCCCGGCATGAAGAACAAGGTCTTTGACAAGGCCCATACGCTCAGCATCTTCCGCCTCGCCCCGGTCGCCCCGCAGCCAGCCGCGGCGAGCGGCAAGTGACGCCGGGCCAATGACACCCCGCGATCCGCACTGGCTGGGCATCGACAACGGCAGCACCGTCACGAAGGCGGCGGTGTTCGACGCGGAGGGCCGCGAGCTCGCGGTTGCGGCCCGGCGGGTGACGATCCAGAGCCCGGATGTCGATCAGGTGGAACGCGACCCGGACCAATCCTGGCGCGACACCGTCGACTGCATCCGCGAGGCGATCGCGACGGCGGGCATCCCTGCCGCAGCGATCGCCGGCATCGGCTGCACCGGCTACGGCAACGGCCTGCATCTGCTGGACGCGGAGGGCCGCCCCGTGCGGCCGTTCATCGGCTCGGGCGACACGCGGGCCAGCGGGTGGGTCGAGCGGCAGACGGCCTCCGGGGCGGCCGCCGCGATCCTTCCCCATACGGCGCAATCGCTCTGGGCGGGGCAGCCGCCGGCGGTCCTCGCCTGGCTGCGGGATCACGAGCCGGCGGCGCTGGCGGCCGCGCGGCATTCCGTGGCGATCAAGGACGTCACGCGGATCTCGCTTACGGGCGAGATCGCCGCGGAGATCACCGACGCCTCGGCCACGAGCGGGATCTCGGTCGTCGCGCGGCGGCATGAGCCGGCCGTGCTCGAGCCGCTCGGCCTCGGGGAGTATGGCCGGCTCCTGCCACCGCTCGTGGAGAGCAGGGCGCTCGCGGGGCAGGTGCACCGCGGGGCGAACGCGGCGACCGGCCTCGCGGCGGGCACGCCGGTGGCGGGCGGCCTCTTCGACATCGACGCTTGCCTGCTCGCGGCGGGCATCACCGACGACTCCGCGATCGGCGTGGCGGCCGGCACCTGGGGCAACACGCTTTCGTTCGCCGCGCGGCCGGTCACCGACGGCAGCCTGTTCATGACGTCGTGCGGGCCGGAGCCGGGCTCATTCGTGCTCTTGGAGGGGAGCCCCACGTCGGCCGGCAATCTCGACTGGTTCACCCGCACGTTTCTGCCCGAGCTCTCGGCCGAGACCGGCCCTGCCGCGGGCCCGAGCGGGATCGACGCGGTCGTGGCCTCGATCGAGCCCGGCGACCGTGATCCCTTCTTCCTGCCCTTTGTCACGGGATCGTTTCACGGCGGCCGGGCCGGCGGCGGCTTCCTTGGCCTGCACCCGCACCATACGCGGGCCCACTGCCTGCGGGCCGTGCTCGAGGGGATCGTCTTCGCCCATGTGTGGCACATGCAGCGGCTGCTCGTGCATCGGCCCGCGGCCAAGACCGTGCGGCTCACCGGCGGCATCGGCAGGCTCGCGACCTGGGCGCAGATGTTCGCCGACGCGGTCGGTCTACCGGTGGAGGTGCCGGCCGGGGCCGAGCTCGGCGCGCTCGGCGCCGCGATCCTCGCCGCCTCGGCCGCGGGCCACGATCCGCTCCCCGCCGCCGTCGCGCGAATGATCCGGATCGACAGAGTCTACGAGCCCGCCGCCAGCCGCGGGCCGCTCCTGCGGGAGCGGTTCGCCCGGTTCACCCATGCCATCGCCGCCCTCGATCCGCGGGCATGACCGACTACGCGAGGATGCCCTTCACGAGCTTCCCGTGCACGTCGGTGAGCCGGTAGTCGCGGCCCTGGAAGCGATACGTCAGCCGGGTGTGGTCGAACCCAAGCAGGTGCAGGAGCGTGGCGTTGAGATCGTGCACGTGCACCGGATCCTCCACCACGTTGAAGCCGAAATCGTCGGTCTTGCCGTGCACGTGGCCCGCCTTGATGCCGCCGCCGGCGAGCCACATCGTGAAGGCGCGGTTGTGGTGGTCGCGGCCGTCGTTGCCCCCCTGCATCATCGGCGTGCGGCCGAACTCGCCCCCCCAGATCACGATCGTGTCGTCGAGGAGGCCGCGTTCCTTCAGGTCCATGACCAGCGCCGCCGAGGCCCGCTCCGTGGTGCGGCAGTTGCCCTTTACGCCCTCGGTGAGGTTGCCGTGCTGGTCCCATGCTTCGTGGAAGAGCTGCACGAATCTGACACCCCGCTCGAGCAGCCGCCGCGCAAGCAGGCAGTTGCGGGCGTAGCTCGCCTTGTGGATGTCGTCGATGCCGTAACGGGCGAGCGTCTCCGGTGATTCGTCGGCGAGGTTCGTGAGTTCGGGGGCGCTCTGCTGCAGTTTGTAGGCCATCTCATAGGCCTGGATCCGCGCGGCCGTGTCGGGATCGCCGAATTCGGCGGCCGAAACGTCGTTGAGACGACGGAGCACGTCGAGCGAGGCACGCTGGGCCTCGCGGTCGATGCCGCTGGGGTTCGAGAGATAAAGGATCGGATCGCCGCTGTTGCGGAGCGGAATCCCGCCGTAGGCCGTCGGCAGGAACCCGGCGCCGTAGTTGCTCGCGCCGCCGCTCGTGCCCCGGCCGCTCGAGAGCACCACGAACCCGGGCAGGTTGTCGGCCTCGCTGCCGAGGCCGTAGAGCGTCCACGCCCCGAAGCTCGGGCGGCCGAACTGCTGCGAGCCGGTGTTCATCAGGATCTGCGCGGGGGCGTGGTTGACCGCATCGGTCTGCATCGAGCGGACGAGGCAGAGGTCGTCGGCGATGCCGCCGATGTGCGGGAGCAGTTCGCTCATCTCGATGCCCGCCGCCCCGTAGCGGCGAAACCTGAACTTCGGCCCGAGGAGCGCGGAGTTCGGGTTGATGAAGGCGGCCCGGTACCCCTCGAGCAGGTCGGCCGGCGGGAGCTTGCCGTCGTGCTTCGCGAGCTCCGGCTTGGCGTCGAAGAGTTCGAGCTGGCTCGGCGCGCCCGCCTGAAACATGTAGACCACCCGCTTCGCCCTGGGGGCATGGTGGGGGGGCTTCACGGCCAGCGGCGACGGCGGCGCCGTGCTCGCGACCGACTCGCGGGCGGCGAGGGCCCCGGCTGCGATGCCCGCCAGTCCGATGCCACAGTCGCCGAAGAACCAGCGCCGGGAGAGGGCGGCGTTCGGTTTCATGATTCGCGATCCTCAGTTCTTGATGATGGTTTCGTCGAGGTTCAGGAGCACCCGCGCGACGAGCGTCCAGGCGGCGGCGTCCTGCGGCGTCGTGCCGGCTGGCAGGTCGGGGAGCTTCTCGGGGCCGCCCGCCGCGATCGCGCGGGCGTCCAGCCAGCCGGCGGCGAGCCGCTGGCGTTGGGCCGCGAGAAACGCCAGCAGCTGCTCCTGCTCGTAGCCGCTCGGCGGCCGCGACGTGCAGAGCAGGAAGGCGTGGTGCAGCCGGCCGGCGTCGTCGTCGCCCCCCTCGCGGAGCGCCCGCACCGCGAGCGCCCGGGCCGCCTCCACGAACACCGTCTCGTTGAGCCCCGTGAGCGCGGCCAGCGGCGTGTTGCTCCGCAGCCGGCGGGCGCAGGAGATGTCGCCGGTCGGGGCGTCGAACGTGGCGAGCGCCGGGTCGGGCATCGACCGGCGGCGAAACGCATAGAGCGACCGGCGATAGCGGTCGGGCCCGGTCGCCTCGGGCCATGCGATCTGCACGTAGTTGAACTCGAGCACGTTCTTCGGCACCGGCGGATAGACGCTCGGGCCGCCGACCTGCTCCGTGAGCAGGCCCGAGACGGCCAACGCCATGTCCCGCACCACCTCGGCATCGGGGCGGAACCGCGGCCCGCGGGCGAGCAGCCGGTTGAGCGGATCGCGGGCGACCGCCTCGGCCGACGCCGCGGACGATTGCTTGTAGGTCTCGCTCGTCACGATCCGCCGGATCGCCTCCTTCTGGCTCCAGCCCCGCTCCATGAAATCGACGGCCAGCCAATCGAGCAGCCCGCGATATTCCGGCACGGGAGCCCGGGTGCCGAAGTCGTCGGGCGTCTCCACGAGGCCCTGGCCGAAGAGCGTCTGCCAGATGCGGTTGACCGCCACGCGGGCCGTGAGCGGCGACCGCGGATCGACGAGCCACTTCGCGAAGGCGAGCCGCGGCGGATCGGCCGACGCGGCCAACGGATGCAGGCCGGCCGGCACGTGCGGCCGCACCTCGTGCTTCGGCCGATTCCACTCGCCGCGGTCGAGGAGGCGGGTCGGGCGGTGCTGCGCGGCCGACCGCGACGCCGCATGGAGCATGGTGGTCGCTGCCCGGGGTGCCTTCCCCCAGGCGGCCGCGATCCGCTCGTTGAGCCGCGCGAGTTCGGGCACCGTCTTCCGCCAGGCGTCGAACACCGCGGCGCGGTCGGCGGCGGACCGATCGGCCGCGGGCGTCCGCGCCGCGAGGATCGCCGCGTGGTCGATCGGCGGGGCGGCCGGGGCGGCAGCCTGCGTGAGGCTGAACCGGCAGCAGCCGATCGCCGTGTTGTCGGCCCCGTATTGCTTCGTGCCATACCAGCGAAGGGCGATCCGAAGTTTCGTGCCACGAGGCATGACGAGCGGCTCCGCGAACTGCACCACCGCCGCCGACGGCTGATGCCGGAGCAGGGAGCCGCGGTCGGCCCGCCAGGCCGAGAGATCGTCGTCGTCGATCAGGTTGGCGACGGGCCCGATCGAGACGGTGGGAGACGCGGGCGGGGCGGCGTCTGTTTCCTTCGCGTTTTTTTCGTCGCTGGCAGGCCGCGGCACGATCATTTCGGCTGCGGAGAAGTCGGCGGTGGCGTTGGCGAGCGGCACGTCTTTCCAGTCCGCCGAGCCGGGCTTCTTCACCTGCACCCGCAGCCGGCCGACCGACCAGACGCCGTCGCGGGCGGGGCCGTTCATGAACAGGTCGCCGTCGTTGAGGGCTTCGAGCTGCAGGCCCGTGGCGGCTTCGAGCGCGGGGTCGCCCTCGAAAAAGAGCTCGCTGTCCCGCTGGCCGATGATGAGGATCGACCCGTCGGGCCGCTGCGTGGGATGCGAAAACAGGTTTTCGCTATACATTTCCTTCATCGTGATCGGTGTCCACCCCGGCAGCGGCGCCGCGATCCCGGCGGCCCAGGCCTCCATCTCCGCCTGCCACCGTGGCCGCTGCCGCCGAATCGCCTCTTCGGCGGCGGCGATCTCCGCCCGCATCGCGGCGAGGTCGGTCAGCTGCTCGGGCGTGTAGAAATACGAGCGGGCCTCGTAGGTGTCGTTGAGGAAGGCGAACAGTCCGTAATACTCGTCGTGGGAGAGCGGGTCGAACTTGTGCGTATGGCACTGGGCGCACTGCGTCGTCAGGCCGAGCACCGACTTGCCGAGGCAGTCGACCCGGTCGAACATCTCGACCATCCGAAACTCTTCCGGAATCACCGCCCCTTCCTCGTTGAGCATGCTGTTGCGGAGGAAGCCGGTGGCGACGACCTGGCTCTGCGTCGCATCCGGCAGGAGATCTCCGGCGATCTGCTCGATCACGAACCGGTCGTAGGGCAGGTCGCGGTTGATGGCGGCTATCACCCAGTCGCGCCAGGGCCACATCTCGCGGGGCACGTCTTTTTCGTAGCCGGTGGTGTCGGAGTAGCGGGCGAGATCGAGCCAATGGCGGGCCCACTTCTCGCCGTAGCGCGGGCTGGCGAGGAGCTTTTCGACGGTCTTGTCGTAGCCGTCGCGGTGGAAGGCGGCGAGGTCGTCGGGGGTCGGCGGCAGGCCGACCAAGTCGAGATAGAGCCGACGGCAGAGCCGGGCGGGATCGGCCGGCGGCGCCGGCTGCAGCCGCTTCTCGGCAAGGTGGCTGCGGATGAACGCGTCGATCGGGTGTGCGGCGGCCGCGACGGCGGGCACCACCCCCTTCGTCGGCGCGACGAACGACCAGTGCGGCTCGTAGCTGCCGCCCGCCGCGATCCATTCCTCGAGCAGCCGCATCTGCTCCGGGCGAAGCGGCTTCTTCTCGTGCGGCGGCGGCATGATCACATCGGGATCGGTGGAGCGGATGCGGGCCACGATCTCGCTCTCGGCCGGCTGCCCGGGCACGAGCGCCGGCGTTCCAGAGTCGCCCCCTTCCAGGGCGTGTTGCCGGATGTCGAGCCGCAGGCCTCCCTGCCGCGTCGCCTCGTCGATGCCGTGGCAGTGGGCGCAGTGCTCGGCGAGGAGCGGCTGGATTTCCCGCTGGAAGTCGGGCCCGGCCGCGGCGGCGACACGGCACGCGAGAGCGAGCACCCAGGCGGCGATCAGGCGGACCATGGGCATCGCGACCTCGCTCTCGGTGCGGTCGGTTGACTAGGCAAACACAGTTTTATTCTATCAATCGGCTCGCCAGGATGCCAGCCTGAAGTCCGGCCTGCTTCGGGCTTCCAAGCCGCCGGCTTGTTACCACGCCTCCTCGTAGAGCGCGACGATTTCGGCGGCGGTCGGCACGACGGGGTTGTTCCGCGGGCTGCCGGAGGCGAGCGCGTCGGCCGCCATCTTCTCCTTGACCGCCTCGAACCGGTCGCGGTCCACGCCGCGGCAGCCGGAGAGCCGCGGCACTTGGAGCCGGGCGTTGAGTGACTCGAGCCCCGCGACGAGTGTGTCCCCCGCCGCATCGTCGCCATCGGCCGCGGCGGCCAGGCCCATCGCGCGGGCCACGGTCGCATATCGGCCGGGCGCGGCCCGCAGCGAAAACCGCGTCACGACCGGCAGGAGCAGGGCATTGGAAAGCCCGTGCGGCACGTGGAAGACCGCGCCGATCGGCCGGCTCATTCCGTGCACGAGCGCCACGCTCGCATTCGCGAAGGCCATCCCGCCGAGCGTGGCGGCCCGCATCATCCCCTCGCGGGCCTCGCGATCCCCCGGCTCCCGCCAGGCCCGCTCGAGATGCGCGGCCACGAGGCGGATGCACTCGAGCGCCAGCATGTCGGTGAGCGGCGTCGCCTGCCGCGAGACGAACGCCTCGATGCCGTGCGTGAGCGTGTCCACGCCCACGTGCGCCGTGAGCGGGGCGGGCATCGAGAGCGTGAGTTCGTAATCGACGAGGGCCACCGTGGGCAGCAGGTGCCGGTCGAGCATCATCATCTTCACGTCACGGGCCGTATCGGTGATCACCGCGACCTTCGTGACCTCGCTGCCGGTGCCGGCGGTGGTGGGAATCACGACCAGGGGCACGCCGCCCCGGGGCACCTGGTGGTAGCCCTGGAACCGGGCCAGCGGCTCGCCGTTGATCGCAAGCACGGCCACCGCCTTCGCCGCGTCGATCGGGCTGCCGCCGCCCAAGGCCACGATCGCGTCGCACCGCTCGGCCACAAACAGCCGCGTCGCCGCCCGAACCGTCTCGTCGGTGGGGTCGGGCTGCACGTCGGCGAACGTGACCACGGCGAGGCCGGCCGCTTCCATGGCCGACTGGAACCGCCCCGCGAGCCCCGCCGCCACCATGAAGCCGTCGGTGACGAGGAGCACGCGGCGGGCGGCGAGCCGCTCGAGCTGCGGCACGAGCTGGCCCGACGCGCCGCCCCCGATGATCACGGCGGCGGGCAGGTTGAACTGGGCCGGGGCAGGGGGCGTGGTCGCGGTCGTGGCGGTCGTCATGGCATCACCATCCCTGCGACCGCACGTAGCTTGCATCCCATCGCGAGAGCACGCACTTCTGCCGCGTGTAGAACATCATCCCCTCGATCCCCTGCACGTGGAGATCGCCGAAGAAGCTCTGGTTCCAGCCGGAAAACGAGAACAGCGCCAGCGGCGCCGGCACGCCCACGTTCACGCCGATCATTCCGGCCTGCATCTCGCGGACGAACTGCCGCGCGGCCGCGCCGCTGGAGGTGAAGATCGACGCGCCGTTGCCGAACGCGAGCCTGTTCATCGTGGCGATCGCCTCGTCGAGCGACCGCGGCCGCACGAGCGAGAGCACCGGCCCGAAGATCTCCTCCTCGAAGAGCCGCATCCCCGGCTCCACGCGATCGACGAGCGTCGGGCCGACGAAGAACCCGCGCGGCGGCAGCGTTGAACCGCCGTCGAAGGCCACGTCGGCGCCCTCGCCGGCCGCCGCCTCGAGGAAGCCGCGCACACGGCGCTGGGCGCCAGCGTCGATCACCGGCCCCATCTCGGCCGTGTCGTCGGCCGACGTGTCGGCCACCCGCAGCTTCGCGAGCGCCGCCGTGATCCGCTCCCGCCATTCGTCGGCCGTCGCCTTGCCCACGCCCATGAGCACGGAGCCCGCCATGCACCGCTGGCCCGCGCAGCCGAACGACGAGCCGAGGATCGCCCGCAGCGTGGGCTCGGGCTCGGCGTCGGGCATGACGAGGAGCACGTTCTTCGCGCCCCCCGCCGCCTGCACCCGCTTGCCGTGCCCCGCCGCGAGGGCGTAGACGTGGGCCGCCACGCCCGACGAGCCGACGAAGCTCACCGCCGCGATGCCCGGATGCGTGCACAGGGCATCGACCACCTCGCGGCCTCCGTGCACGATGTTGAACACGCCCGGCGGCAGGCCGGCCGCGGCGAAAAGCTCCGCCAGCCGCACCGCCGTCAGCGGCACCTTCTCGCTCGGCTTGAGGATGAACGTGTTGCCGCAGGCGATCGCCAGGGGAAACATCCACATCGGCACCATCGCCGGGAAGTTGAAGGGCGTGATCCCGGCGCACACGCCGAGCGGCTCCCGCGTGGTCACGGCGTCGATCTGCTCCGCCACCTGCGGCAGGCTCTCCCCCTTCGCGAGGTGCGAAATGCCGCAGGCGAACTCGACCACCTCGATCCCGCGCCGCACGTCGCCGCGGGCCTCGTCGAGCGTCTTGCCGTTTTCCCGCGTGACGAGCCGGGCCAGTTCGTCGAAATGCCTCTCGAGCAGGTCGCGATACCGGAAAAGCACGGCCGCCCGCTTCGGCGGCGGCATCAAGCTCCAAGATGCAAACGCAGCCCGGGCCGCCTGCACGGCCGCATCGACGTCGGCCGCGGTGCCGAGCGGCACCCGCGCGATCACCTCGCCCGTGGAAGGATTGAAGACGTCGCCATGCGCGGCCGCGGCGGTGACGGCCTGGCCGGCGATCAAATGCGGAGCCAGCATCGAATCCCTCGTGACGGGGCGTGGGCGAACGACGAATCAAACCGCGTTTCATTTGACAATCCGCGTTTGCAGTGTCAACTATGGGGCACCATGAGCAGCACCGATCACCGCTTCAGCAGCCACAAGGTTCGCCTCAACCGGTTCCTCGCCGCCGACGGCCGTTGCCTCGACGTGGCGATCGACCACGGCGTGTTCAACGAATACTCGTTTCTCGACGGGCTCGAAGACATGCCCGCCGTGGTGCAAGCGCTCGTCGCCGCCGGCCCCGACGCGATCCAGATGAACATCGGCCAGGCCGACCTGCTCCAGGGGATTCCCGGCCCGCGGAAGCCTGCGCTCGTGCTGCGGACCGACGTGGGCAATCTCTACAATCCCACGACGCACGCGGTGATGTTCAACCAGCTCGTGCACTGGGACGAGCCGATCATCGCCGCGCTCAAGGCCGACGCCGCGGCCGTCGTCTGCAACCTGCTCTTGATGCCGGGCCAGCCCGACCTCCATCGGCAGACCTGCCTCAATGCCGCCCGGCTGCGGGCGGCCTGCGACCGCTACGGCATGCCGCTGATGATCGAGCCGCTCGTGCTGCAGGCCAACGATCAGCGGGG
The DNA here is from genome assembly GCA_044346905.1 of Pirellulales bacterium. Taxonomy (GTDB): domain Bacteria; phylum Planctomycetota; class Planctomycetia; order Pirellulales; family UBA1268; genus QWPN01. The sequence goes on along the minus strand of JBIIYH010000388.1, from coordinate 8,184 downwards.
GGGCTACCAGGTGAATGGCGACAAGAACCTGATCGTGCCGCTCGTCCGCCAGGCCCGCGAGCTGGGCGCCGACGTGATCAAGGCCGACCCGACCGACCATCCCGACGACTACCACGAGGTGATCGCGGCGGCCCGCTGCCCCGTGCTTGTCCGCGGCGGCGGTCGCAAGCCGATCGAGACGGTCTTCGCCGAGGCGGCGGCCTTCCTCGCCCAGGGCGCCCACGGCCTCGTCTACGGGCGGAACATCTACCAGCACCCCAACCCCGGCCGGATCGTGGCCGCCTTCATGGCGATGATCCACGAGGGGGCCTCGGCGGAGCGGGCCCTGGCGATCTACGGCGGCCAGGGGTAGCCGATCATGAGACGCGCCGTGCACACGATGCCTGTGGGGATCTCAGCCATCGTCGGGCTGGCCACGGCCGCGAGCATGGCCGCTGCCGCGGAGCATCTGGTGCGGCCGGGCGAGCCGCCGCAGCCGATCCTCGACGCGGCCGCCGCCGGCGACACGATCGTGTTGCTCCCCGGGCTGCATCAGCACGGCCTCGGCCGGCATCGGGCGATCCTCTCGGTCGAGAAGCCGATCACGATCGACCTCCGCGCGGGGGCCACGCTCAAGCTGGCCGACGGCGAGACGAAGCTCGAAGCCAGGCCCGAGATCACGACCGATCAGGATGCCGGCAAGCAGCTCGACGATCTCGAGGTGGGGGGCGAGTTCGACGTGAGCCGACCGTCGGTCTTCACGATCAGGATCGATGGGGAAGGCAGCCCCGGTGCCGACGGCCGGCCGGCCCGGCCCGACACGTTTGCCTGGGGCGTGTTTCAGAACGTCGTCAATCCCGACGGCTCGGCCAAGCTCGCGGCCTCGGCGAGCAAGTTCAGAGAAACGCCGCACACGGGCATTCCGATCACGGGCGGCTGGCAGGAACTCGCGCACGGCGTCAAGGTGCGATTCGGCGGCACGACGGGCCACAACAACGGGAGCACGTGGTTCGTCTCCTACGACGGCCCGGAGGCCTACGGCATCCGCATCGGCCAGGGCACGCAGCCGGAATACATCGAGCGGGTGCGGATCGCCGGACTCGGCACGATCGACATGAACGCCAGCCGCAACGTGCAGCCGAGCTTCCTCGTGAAAGACATCAACGCCTGCGTGCTCGTCCACGGCCGTGTCCGCGACGTGCTCATCCAGGGCATCACGATGACCGACACCAACCGCTCCGTGATGTGCTACGGCGCCCACACGGGGGAGCTCTTGCCGGGGGGCGGCGTCGGCCCGGGAGAGTCGTTCGACGCCGAACGGATCACGATTCTCGGCACCCGCACGCTCAACCCGAACGGCGCGGCCTACCTGCTGGGCCATCCCTCGCACCGCGGCCGCCTCCGCGACGTGAAGTGCAACCACAACTACATGGAGACGGCCGTCACCTGCATCGAGCCGAACTTCAACCTCGACGGCTACGAGGTGATCGGCAACATCATGAAAAGCGGCGGCCTGGCGATCCATTGTTGGCGGCACTCGAAGAACGGCCTGATCGCCGACAATCTCCGGATCCACGACAATACGGGCCAGCCGGTCGTGGTCGTCAACTCGCCCCGTGGCTGGCAAAACCCCGAGCCGCCGACGCTTCGCAACAACCGCAATCCGCTCAGCGAAGCCGCTGGCCGGGACGCGCCGCCGTGAGGCACGGCTGGCAGCTAATCGGATATCTTTGGAGTCGAGAAATGCGCCGCATCGCGTTGGCCCTCGTTCTGGCTGCTGCCCCGTGCCTGGGTGGTTCTCCCGGTCCGGAAAACCCCAACCTGGCGGCGAACGCGGTCACGACCGCCAGCCCCGAGAGCGGCACGGCGGCGGCGGCGGCCGACGGCTTCGTGCCCGAAGCCGGCGGTCGCGACGACCGGGGGAGCGTCTGGACGGTCAGCAAGGATGACCTCCCGACCTCGCTCGTCTTCACCTGGCAGGCGCCGGCCACGGTCTCGACGGTGGTCTACTACGGCCGCACGTCCTGGGGCTTCGAGGTCTTCAAGGACTACGCGATCTTCATCGACGATGCTCCGGCGCCGGTCGCCGAGGGTGCCTTTCGGAACGGCCATGGCCCGCAGCCGATCACGCTGCCGGCGCCGGTCAAAGCGCGAAAACTGCGGCTGGAGTTTCGCTCACGGCATCAAGCGCCGGGACTGCCCGGCAATCCCGGCGTGGCCGAGGTGCAGATTTTTGCCGCTCCGCCGACGCAGGCGGAACTGCTCTGCCGGTTCACCGATCTCTCGCTGGACTTCCGCTACGCCTACTATCCGTCACATGATCTGATCCGCATCCACCTGCCGAACCCGCCTGCCGACTCCGCGGACTGGCATCTGGCGCTGCGGCCGCGGCACGGGACCGCGGTCCTGGCCCAGCGCTCCGGGAAGCTGCCGATCGCGGCAGGCGGCGCGGCGCTGCCGGTGCCGGACCTGCCCGAGGGCGATTACACGCTGACGCTGACGCTGACCGGCCGCGGGCAGCCGGTCATCGAGGAGCGCGGCATCCGCCGCGACCGCCCCGAGTGGGAGGGCAACCAGCTCGGCCGGGAGGACGTCGTGATTCCGCCTTTCACGCCGCTGGAGGTCGATCCCGATCGGAACGTCGTGCGGAGCGTGCTCCGCAGCCATACCCATGCCGCGGCCGGCCTCTGGGGGCAGGTGGTCAGCCGCGACCATGAGCTGCTGGCCGCGCCGGTTCGGCTGGAGGCCACGCAGGGCGGGAAGGTGCATCGGGCCGCCGGGCCGCCGGCTCGCATCGTCGAGGCCACGCCGACCCGGGTGCGGGGCGAAGCCCCGTGGGCGGCCGGAACACTCACGGGAACCACGCAATTCGCCTATGACTACGACGGGATGAAGACGATCACGCTCGAGCTGGCGCCGACGGCGACCGAGCTCGACCGCCTGCAGCTCGTGATCCCGCTCAAGGCGAACGAGGCCTGGCTGATGCATCCGGTGGCGACGACGCTCCGCCATCATTTCGCCGGCCGGATCCCCGCCGTGTCGCACACGACCGGCGCCACGGGTACGGTGTGGGATTCATCCGCCGTCCGCGACCGCATCGACGGCATCTTCGTGCCCTACATCTACCTGGGCGGCCCCGAACGCGGCCTCTGCTTCGCAGCCGACAACGATCGCGACTGGATCACCGACAAGGCCACCCCGATGATGGTCATCGATCGCGAGGGCGACACGGTGCTGTTGCGGCTCAATCTCGTCGCCAAGCCGGCGAAGCTCGACCGGCCCCGCAGGCTCACGTTCGCCCTGCAGGCCACTCCCGCGAAGCCTATGCCGGAGGAGCCGTACAACTGGCGGCGCTGGTGGGCCACGAACACCGACCCTGCTACCGAGGACGTCCAGATCAATTTCTGGGGTGGCAACATGTACTGGGGCGGGCGGCATTTCGCGACCTCGGTCTATCCCTTCGGCAAGGATTTTTCCCACTGGGACAAGCTGGCCGAGCAGCGCCGCACCGGCGTGATCGACAAGGAGTACGAAGAGCGGTGGTTCGCCCGGTTGGACTCGCTGACCGAACAGCAGCGGCGGGAGATCGAGCCGGGCATGCGGGCCGGATTTCAATGGTCGAGCGGCTCGCCCCCGAACGGCCCGCAGACCACGAAGTATCGCTACGTGATTCCCTACACCAACCCCCGCGGCGCACAGCACGAGACCCTCGAGTTCCTGACCACGTACCTCGACGAGTGGGTGCATGGCGACATCGTCGATCCGCTGTGGCCGAGGATGGCGGGTGGTGATCGGCCGCTGCGGGCCGCTCCCGGCCATCCCGGCGGTTGCGTCTGGTACCAGGTGGAGCCGGTGCCCAGCCGCAACGACATGCTGCTCTTCTACCACCGGAAGATGCTGGAGACGTTCGCCGACGGCATCTACTGGGACAACTGGTTCCTGCGACCGTGCTACACGCCCGCCGAGGCGGGCGGGCCCGGCTATGTGGACGACGACGGCCGCCCGCGGGCCGGAGTCAATCTGATGGGCTTCCGTGCGCTGGTCAGGCGGACGGCCACCATGATGCATGTCATGGGCAAGCGGCCGCTGACCTACATCCACATGACGAACGCCAACATCGTGCCGATGCTGTCTTTTGGCACGGTCAACCTCGACTGGGAATGGCGGGATCAAGGGCATTTCAAGGATTTGGACATGCAGGACCGGCAGGGCCCGGATCTCATCCTGGCCCAGAGCCTCGGGCTGCAGTCCGGCAATCTGCCGGTCGCCATCACGGGCGGCCTTCTTCACGGCCGTGACTGGCTCACCCGCACCCTGATGGCCACATGCTTTCCACACGAGATCCGCATTCATGGCGGAAGCGGTGATGTCGCCTTCGCGCAAATCCAGATGGCGCAGTTCGGATACGGACGGCCGGATTGCCGGGTTTTCCGCTTTTGGGAGGATGGCTTCCCGCTGAAAACCGAGGGCGCCTCGATGCGGGCCCTGGTGCTGGCCCGGGATGGCAAGGCCCTGATCGCGCTTGGCAACTTCGGCTCCGCGCTGGCGACCGAGCCGCCTGCCGCCGAGTCGTCTGCCGCCGCCCCGACGCTCGCGGAGTACAACGCCGTCCAACTGGGCCGCGAGCCATCCCCGGAAACGCCGAGCGAGGCCGCGCAAGCGCCGCCCACGGCGGCGAGCTACAAGGTGCGGCTGCGGCTCGACCTCGAGGCGCTCGGCTTGTCCGAGGCCGTGCGGGCCCGCGATCTGGAGGCGATGTGGTTCCGTCATCGGGCCCGCAGCCCCCATGCGGGCGACCCGCCGGTGGCGATCCGGCAGCCCGAGCGGATCGCCCCGGGGGTGTTCGAGTTCGAGATCGCGCATCACGACTTTGCGTTGCTGCATGTATCGTCACCGTCCCCGGCCGTGGACATCCGCACGGCGGAGGACGGCTCGTATCGGGTCACCGGCAAGACCTACTCGGCGGTGATCGCCGCCGACGGCGCGTTCGCGTCGCTGGTCATCGGCGGCACGGAGTTCTGGCAGACCGACGAGTCGGCGCGGTCGGGGCGGTTTCCCGGCGACGAGCCTGGCGTCGTCAGCCTGGAGGGCTCGACGATTACCGCCCGCAACGAGGCCGTCAGCGTCGAGTACGAGTTCGACGAGTCCGGGATCGACGTGACGAACGTTGGCGGACTCGTCCAGTACCGCCTCAGCCCGAACGTGACGACGGGCATCGGTCCGCGTGGAACCCAGGACCTGAAGGGAGCCGGAGGCGTCCACGCGATTTTCGCGGGCCGGGCCGGATTCAGCATCAACCCCGGGCTGCACAAGCACGAATCACGGCTCTTCCCGTATCCGGACCCGGACAGGAAAGGCGGCTTCCGGTACCGGCTCGAGTGCGGGATTCCCGCCGTCGTGGCCGACGCGCCGGCCGAGCCGGCCGAGCCGGAAGCGTTGAAAAAGCCCTGAAATTAAGACCCATCCAGCCCCGCTCCCTCGGCCAGCCCCCCGCCCTGTCACGAAATCTTTCAAACACTGCTTGACATAAGAAACAGCCCGGTTATGCTCTTCGGGAGTCTTTCAGTCGGCGGGTACTTGTGGCAAAGGAGTGGGGCATGAAACGGTTCATGGAAATCTTGCCGGTCGGCCTGGTGGTTCGTCCTGCGGCCGCGGCGGTGCGTGGCCGGGCCTCCGTCCTGGTGCCGCTGGCGTTGCTTGCCGGCCTCGCCGGTTCGCGGGCTGATGCGCAAACCACCAGTTTTGTAGTGACCACGGGCAACTACCTGACCGGGGCCAACTGGAACAATGGTGTACCCTCGGGCAACATCAACGCCGCGATCAACACCGGCCGCACCGCCCAACTCTCCGGGACGGCCCCGACGCTCAACTCGGGCTTCAGCTTGAGTGTCGGCTCCAGCGGCGGTAACCGCGGCACGCTCGAACTCAATCCCGGTGCCGACCTGACGGTGAACGGATTCTTCAACATCCAGTCCAGCAGCCTGGCCGGTTCGGGCAGCAGCGGCGTGGTCAATCACAACGGCGGCACGCTGACGGTCGCCACCCTCAATGTCGGGAACGGCCTCGCGAGCGGGCAAACCCCGGCCAACACCGACCCGGGGGTGTACAACCTCGCCGGCGGCACGCTCACCGCGACCGCACTCAACCTCACTCCCAACTCCTCGCGCGGAGCGATGGTGGTCAGCGGAGGGACGGCGACCGTCACGAACATGACGATCGGCAACACTGGCGGGGCTGGCGAGCTGACCATTTCCGGCGGCGCCGTCAACGTCTCGGGATTGTTCTCCTTCAATTCCTCAGGTTCCACGAACGTCGGCACGTCCATCGTGAACGTCTCCGCCGGGTCGCTCAGCCTCAGCCCCGGATCGTCGTTCTCCATCGTTAATAGCTCCGCCTCCGTGAACCCCAGGAGCATCAATCTCAGCGGGTCCGGCGTGGTCAATCTGGGCGGCCGCGCCACCGTGTGGGCCAACCCCGGATCCACGATCGAATACGGATCCGTCAACGTCTCCGGCGGCGAACTTAACTTCCAGGGTGCGAACTTCACCCCCTCGAACAGTTCCAGCTTCACCGGCGGCAAGATCACGGGTCTGAACACGCTCTCGAACAATGTCATGACGATCAACGGCGCGGAGTTTCATGTCGGCAGCAACACCGCCGCCTCCACGACCGCAACAGCCAGCGTTGCCGGATTGGCCTTCAATCTCAGCGGCGGATCGATGGTGTTCGGTGCCTTCGGCAACAACTCCGCCGATCTCTTCAGCAAGGGCAACCTCTCGTCCGCCAACCTCGGCGGAGGCAGCATCGTTCTGGACTTCGCCTACACCCCGCAGGTCGGAGACGTCTACAACCTGGTGGACTGGGCCGGCACCGCCCCCACCCTGTCCGCCGCCAACATCTCCCCGACCAGTTATGACGGGCTGTTGAACGTGACCTATGACACGGCGAGATGGGTCAGCCATGGCGAGTTGACCGTTCAAAACGTGGTGATCGTGCCCGAGCCGGGCACGCTCGCCCTGCTGGCGGCCGGCGCCGGCGGGGCGATGATCCTGCGCCGATGGAAGTGCCGCACCGCGGGATCCCGGCCGGAATGACGAGGCGGAGGCGGGTGAGAAGCCCGGCCGGGTGACCGGCGGGCTGGTGGGGTGTTCCCTCACCCGGGCCGCCCGGTGCCGTGCCGCTCGATCACCAGCGGCTCGGCCGAGCGGATGTCGCCGATCCGCAGGGCGGCGCGGCCCGAGAGCAGGTCGTCCACCAGGCTGCCCACCACCTGGGCCCGCCAGCCGCGGGACAGGAGCGGCTCCCGCTCATGGTCCCCGTAGCCGAGCTTCCAGGCCAGGAGGTCCCGCATGTCGGAGGAGGTGCCCACGAGCGCCGGCGCGAGCTTGAGCTGCCGGCAGAGGCCCGCGACGGCCGTGGCCATGAACTGGCCGAGCATCGCCAGATGGGGCGGGGGAGCCTCCCGCCGCTCGCCGCCGGGGAGGTCGCCCTCGGGGCAGTCGAGCCCCCGCTGGATCGCCTCGGAGAGCCCCCGCATGATGTGCCGCAGGTCCGACCGCTGCATCCCGCGGACGGCCGCGATCTGCTGTTCGTTGGCCGTCTTCCGTTTGCAGAGCTCGACGAGCAGGTCGTCCCGCAGGACCCGCTTCGGGGGCATGTCCCGCTGGTCGGCGACGGCATCCCGCCAGTGCCAGAGCTCCCGGGCCACCGCCAACTCGCGGCGGGAGAGGTTGCCCAGCCCCGCCACCCGCCGCCACCGCTTGCGGACGAACGACTCCTCGACGTCGTCCTGCCAGGTGGCCATCTCGGCGGCCATCCAGGCGGTGCGGCCGAGGCCCTCGAGCTTGTTCTCCATCTTCCGCCACAGCCGCTCCAGGTGCCGCACGTCGTCCACGGCGTAGGCCAGTTGCGAATCGGAGAGCGGCCGCTTCCGCCAGTCGGTCCGCGTCTCCCCCTTGTCGGCCTGCTCGCCGAGGAACCGCCGCACGATCGCCGCGTAGCCGGCCGGGTAGTCGTGGTCCACGAGGCCCGCCGCCACCTGCACATCGAAGAGCTTGGCCGGCCGGGCCTGGATCGCCTGGAGGATGAAGCCCATCTCCTCGCGGCCGGCGTGCACGACCGTGGTCCGTCCGGGCTCGGCCAGGAGCCGCCAGAAGGGGTCGATCTCGGGGACGGCCAGCGTGTCGACCACCGCCAGCACGCCGG
>JBIIYH010000134.1:0-7178 GCA_044346905.1 Pirellulales bacterium | reverse complement strand
GGTGGCACGTTCCTGTCAGGTCTGCGGCAAGGGCTTCTCGGTCGGCAACCAGGTCACGATCCGCGGCAAGGCCAAGTATCTCGGCGGCGTCGGCACCAAGGTGACCGGCATCACCCGCCGCAAGTTCAAGCCCAACCTCCAGCGGCTGCGGGTCACCATCGGCAGCGGCACCAACTCCACGCTGCTGGTCTGCACGCAGTGCATCAAGAGCGGCAACGTCACGAAGCTCGTGAAGCAAAAGCCGTTCCGCCTGCCCAAGGTCGAGAATGCCAAGCCGGTCGCCGAAGAGGCGGTGCCGTCGGGTCCGCGGGCCAGGCCCTGATTTCTTGGGCGGTGCCCGTCGCCTTCCTCCGATCCTCTCTCTCCGGCCCATGAGCCTCACCCGCCAGGACGTCGCCAAGGTCGGCCTGCTCGCCCGGCTGGCGCTGACCGAGGCCGATCTCGAGCGGATGACCGGCGAGCTTTCGAAGATCGTCGGGTTGGTGTCGCAACTGGCCGAGCTCGACACCAGCTCCGTCGAGCCGCTGGCCCATCCGCTCGACACCAAGAACGTGTTTCGCGAAGACGAGCCGGCTGCCTCGCTCACCACGGAACAAGCCCTCGCCTCGGCGCCGCGGCACGACGGATCGTGCTTCCTCGTGCCCGCCGTGCTCGGCGAGTCGGGCGCCGCCTGACGCCCCCACAGGCCTCCCACCCCATGCAGCCGCTCGACCGCTCAGCCATCGACTTGGTCGCCGCCGTGCGGTCGGGCGACCTGTCGGCCGTGGCCTGCACCGAGGCCTTTCTCGACCGGATCGCGGCGGTGGATGGTCGGGTGAACGCCTTTCTGGCCGTGGATCGTCAGCGGGCCCTCGACCAGGCGGCCGCGATCGACGCCCGCCGCAAGGCCGGCCAGCCGCTCGGGGCCCTCGCCGGACTTCCCGTCGCCGTCAAAGACGCCCTCTGCACGACCGACTTCCCCACCACCTGCGCCTCGCGGATGCTGGCCGGCTACCGGCCTCCCTACGACGCCGACGCGGTGGCCCGGCTGCGGCGGGCCGACGCCGTGATCGTCGGCAAGACGAACATGGACGAGTTCGCGATGGGGGGATCCAACGAAAACTCCGCCTTCGGTAACGTGCACAACCCCTGGGATTTGGAGCGGGCTCCGGGGGGCTCGAGCGGCGGCTCCGCGGCCTGCGTGGCCGCCGACATGGCGCCCGTGGCGATCGGCTCCGACACCGGCGGTTCGATCCGCCAGCCGGCCGGCCTGTGCGGGATCACCGGCTTCAAGCCCACCTACGGCCGGATCAGCCGGAGGGGCCTGGTGGCCTTCGCCTCGAGCCTCGACCAGATCGGGCCGATGGCCCGCTCGGCCGCCGACTGCGCCCTCGTGATGGAGACGATCGCCGGCCACGATCCGGGCGACGCGACCTCGCTCGCCGACCCGGTGCCCGCCTACACGCAGCTGCTCGCCGGCTCGCTGGCCGGCCTGCGGATCGGCCGCGTGGCCGAGCACTATGGCGCCGGACTCGACCCCGAGGTGGCCCGGGGTGTCGAGGAGGCGTTTGCGGCCTTCAAGGCGGCGGGGGCGACGATCCACGACGTCGAGTTGCCCCACGCCAAGTATGGGATTCCCACCTACTACCTGATCGCCCCCTGCGAGGCCTCGAGCAATCTGGCGCGGTACGACGGAGCTCACTATGGAGTCCGGGCCGAGCCCGGAAGGGGAGTCCGGGCCGAGCCCGGAAGGGGAGTCCGTGCCGAGCCCGGAGGCGGTGCGAGTCAGTTCGAGTCGCCGCTCGTCGAGATGTATTGCCGCAGCCGGGCCGAGGGATTCGGGCCCGAGGTCAAGCGGCGGATCATGCTCGGCACCTACGCCCTCTCGGCCGGCTACTACGACGCCTTCTACGCCAAGGCGCTCCGGGTCCGCCGGCTGATCCAGCAGGATTTCCAGCAGGCCTTCGCGACGGTGGACGTGATCGCCGGCCCGGTCTCCCCCACGGCGGCCTTCAAGCTCGGCGAGAAGACGGGCGACCCGCTGGCGATGTATCTGGTGGACATGTACACCGTCGGCACCAACCTCGCCGGCATCGGCGGCATCTCCTTCCCCTGCGGGTTCACGGCCGGCGGCCTGCCGATCGGCTTCCAGCTTCAGGGGCCGGCCATGTCCGAGCCGCTCCTCCTGCGGGCCGCCCACCAGTATCAACAGCTCACCGACTGGCACCTCCGCCGCCCCGCGCTCGCCACCTGACCTTCGCGCCATGTCCTCTCAGCCCGCCCAGCCCGCCGCCGCCGAGCCCTACACGACCATCATCGGGCTGGAGGTGCACGTCCAACTCCAGACCAAGACCAAGCTCTTCTGCGGCTGCGTGACCACCTTCGGGGCGGCCCCCAACACCCAGGTCTGCCCCACCTGCCTCGGTCTGCCCGGCTCGCTGCCGGTGATGAACCGCCAGGCCTTCGATCTCGCCCTCCGGGCGGCGCTCGCCCTCGACTGCACGATCGCCCCGTTCACGAAGTGGGACCGCAAGAACTACTTCTACCCCGACCTGCCCAAGGGCTATCAGATCAGCCAATACGACCTGCCCTTCTCGTCGCAGGGGGCGCTCGAGGTGGTCGATCCCAAGGGGGCTTTTTCCCGCCGCGTGCGGATCACGCGGGTCCACCTCGAGGAGGACGCCGGCAAGAGCATGCACGACGAGGCGGCCGGCGTGGCCGACAGCCGGATCGACCTCAACCGGACGGGCACGCCGCTGTGCGAGATCGTGAGCGAGCCCGATCTCCGCAGCCCGCAGGAGGCCCGGGCCTGGCTCAACGAGCTGAAGCTCCTGCTCGTCTACCTGGGCGTGAGCGACTGCAACATGCAGGAGGGGAGCCTGCGGGTGGACGCCAACGTCAACCTCCACATCCCGCGGCCCGACGGCACGCTCGCCAAAACGCCGATCGTCGAGATCAAGAACATGAACTCCTTCCGCTCCGTCGAGCGGGCCCTCGCCTACGAGGCGGCGAGGCAGTGGGAGGAATGGCAGGCCACCGGGGCGGAGCTCGGGAGCGCCCCCAAGCAGACCCGCGGCTGGGACGACGCGGCCGGCATCACCCGCGGCCAGCGGCACAAGGAGGAGTCGAGCGACTACCGCTACTTTCCCGAGCCGGATCTCGTGCCGGTGACGGTCTCCGCCGAGAAGGTGGCGGCCGTGAAGGCTGCGATGAGCGAGCCGCCGAGCGTGCTGCGGAAGGCCCTCGCCGAGCGGTGGAAAATCTCGGCCTACGACGCCGACGTGCTCGTCAACCAGGGCCGGGAACTCGTGGCCTGGTACGAGCAGCTCGCCACGCTCGCTGGCGACGGCAAGGTCGCGAGCAACTGGATGCAGCAGGACGTGCTCCGCACGCTCAACGAGCGGGGCCAATCGATCGCGGAGTTTCCGCTCCAGCCCGCGACGGTGGCGGAGATCATCGGCCGGATCGCCAAGGGCGACTTCGACACCAGCCGCGGCCGCGAGATCTTCGCCGAGGTGCTCGCCAGCGGGAAGCCGGTGGCCGAGGTGGTGGCCGGCATGGGCATCGCCGCCGTCGGCGACGACGAGCTCGAGGCCCTGTGCCGCGAGCTCCTGGCCGCCAACCCGAAGATCGTGGCCGACGTGCAGGGGGGCAAGGAGCAGGCGGCCGCCGGCCTCATCGGCCAGGCCAAGAAGAAGAACCCCAACGTGAACCCGGCCAAGGTTCGCGAGAAGTGCCTGGAGCTGATCCGTCGCGGCGACGGGTGACGCTTCAGGAGGCGACGGGGTCGGGCCAGCCGGAGCGTTCCGTGGTTGCGTTCAGTGGGCAGTGATCTCGCCCGAAATTCCCCGTTTGCCAGATTGTCGCATATGCAAATCGTTCGATATGATCGAACGCAATGTTGCTATCGATCGCACGCACTGTTGCCCACCCAATTGCACCGTCCTCAGAGCTACCACCTCTTCTCATCATCAACGGGCCAAGAGGCGTGGGGAAAACCTATCTCTCCCAGATTCTCTTTCCTGCTCATCGTCGCGCGTCGCTGAGCCTCCCCACCGAAGCCGCTCGCGCCCAACTGGATCCCGCAGCCTTCCTCGCCGGACTTCCCCCTCCGGTCGTGATCGACGATGTGCACCTCGCCCCGCGGCTGGTGCACCACGTCGCCCGCGAGATCCGGGCCCGGCCATGCCCTCCGGCCGGCTACGTGCTCGTCGGCTCACGCCCCCTGACGCTCGCCGCCGCCGCGGTCGAGGCCTGGGATGGCGCCAATGTCGTCGTACCGGTCGCCGGCCTGTCTCACGCCGAGATCTCCGCCGCCCGGCCCGATCTCTCGATCGAGGAGCGGCTGCTCCGCGGCGGCTTCCCCGCGGTCTACGCCGACCCCGAGGCCGACGTCGGCGAGTTCATGCGGGCGCTCGTGGCCGATCATCTCGCCCGCGAACTCCCGCTCCAACTTCGGGTGGACAGCGTCCACGACTTCGAGCGGTTTCTGCGGGCCGCGGCCTGCCGGACGGGCCGGATGCTCAACAAGGCCGAACTGGCCCGCGAGATCGGGATCGCCGGCTCCACCGCGGCCATCTGGCTCGACACGCTGGCCGACGCCGGCGTGATCACGCTCGTCCGGCCCTGGCTGCCGCCCCACGGCAAGCCGCTGGTGAAAGCCCCCAAGCTCTTCTTCCTCGACACGGGCCTGTGCGCCAGCCTGCTCGGGATCCGCACCCCGGAGGATCTCGCCGCCTCTCCCCACGCTTCCGCGCTCTGGGAAACCGCCGTCCACGCCGAACTCCGCCGGCTCCTGGCGGCGGCCGCTCCCCAGGCCGAGCTCGCCTTCTGGCGTGACCGCACCAAGGAGGTCGATTTCGTGCTGCCCACCCGCCGCGGCCTGGCGCTCGTCGATGCGTCGTGGAGCGAGTTTGCCCCGCCGGCCAGCGCCAGCCGGCTCTTGCGAATCCGCGACCTGGTCGGGGCAGGGCAGGTAGCCACGCTCGCCGTCGTCTGCCGCTCGCCCCACGGCCAGTCGCTCCGCCAGCCGGCCGGCCCTGACGTCGAGACCGTGGGCCTCGACGACCTGCCCGCACTGCTCGGGTAGATTTGTCGGCATGCCCGAGACCACTCCCCGAATCGTCACGCTCACCACCGACTTCGGCGCGGGCAGCGGCTACGTGGCCGAACTCAAGGGCCGGCTGCTCCACGCCCGGAAGCCGGTCACGCTCGTGGACATCGCCCACGACCTGCCGGCCCACGACATTCGGGCCGCCGCCTGGCTCGTGGCCCGGGCCTGCCCGGCCTTCCCCGCCGGTTCGCTCCACCTGATCGTGGTCGATCCGGGCGTGGGCACGGGCCGGCGGATCGTGTGGGTGCGGGCCGGCGGGCAGGAGTATCTCGCGCCCGACAACGGGGTGCTCTCCCGGGTGCTTGCCACTGCGCCGGCGGAGGAGGCCCGGGTGCTCGAGGTGCCTGCCGGGGCTTCGACCACGTTTCACGGCCGCGACGTGATCGCGCCGGCGGCCGCCGCGGTGGTCGAGGGGGCGGCCCCCGAGTCGCTCGGGCCCGCGGCCGGCCCGCTCTTGCGGCTTGCGATCCCCACGCCCCGTCAGACGCCGGCCGGCCTCGAGGGGGAAGTGGTGCACGTCGATGCGTTCGGCAACCTGCTCACCAACCTCCCGGCCGAACTGCTCCCCCGCCTGGTCGCGGCCGGCCGGCTCGTGGTGGGCGACCGCGAGATCACGCGGGTCGTCGGCACCTACGGCGAGGCGCCGCCCGGCACGACAGTGGCGCTCGTCGGCTCGCAGGGCGTGATCGAGGCCGCGGTGGTGCAGGGCAGGGCGGATGACGCGCTCGCCGCCCGGATCGGCACCCGGGTGCGGCTGCCATGACGCGACCGCCCGAGGAACTCCGCCACTGGGATCGCCACCATGTCTGGCATGCCTTCACCCAGATGCAGGAATACGAGCCGCTCCTGATCGAGCGGGGCGAGGGCTGCTGGCTCATCGACACCGACGGCAAGCGCTACCTCGACGGCTCGGCGAGCATGTGGTGCAACGTCCACGGCCATCGCCACCCGCGGCTCGACGCGGCGCTGGCCGAGCAGGCCGGGAAGGTGGCCCACACCACGAACCTCGGCCTCTCCAATCCGACCACGGTGGAGTTCGCCCGCCGGCTGGCCGGCGTCGCGCCCCCCGGCCTCGACCGCGTCTTCTTCTCCGACGACGGCTCGACCGCGGTCGAGGCGGCCCTCAAGATGGCCTTCCAGTTCTGGCGGCAGACCGAGCCAGCCCGGCCCGGGAAGATCCGGTTCGTGGCGATCGACGAGGCCTACCACGGCGACACGCTCGGCGCCGTGGGCGTGGGGGGCGTCGATCGGTTCACGGCGATGTTCGAGCCGCTCACCTTCGCCCCGATCCGGCTGCGGCCACCGGGCCTGCCCGACGCCTCCGGCCGCGTGCCCTCGGTCGCCGAGTCGCTCGCGGCGGTGGAGGCGGTGCTCGTCGCCCATGCCCACGAGCTCGCCGCGGTGATCATGGAGCCGCTGGTGCAGATGGCCGGCGGGATCATCGTCCATCCGCCCGGCTACCTCAGGGGAGTGCGCGAGCTCACCCGTCGGCACGACGTGCTCCTGATCCTCGACGAGGTGGCCACCGGCTTCGGCCGCACCGGCACGATGTTCGCCTGCGAGCAGGAGGACGTGGCCCCCGACTTCCTCTGCCTGGCCAAGGGTCTCACCGCCGGCTACCTGCCGATGGCCGCCACGCTCACCCACGGCTGCATCTGGGACGCCTTCCTCGGCTCCCACGCCGAACAGCGGGCCTTCTACCACGGCCACACCTACGGCGGGAATCCGCTGGCCGCCGCGGTGGGCTTGGCCTCGCTCGACATCTTCCGCGACGAGCGGGTGCTCGAGAGCCTGCCCGCCAAGATTGACCGGCTGGCTGCCCATGCCGCAAGGCTGGCCGAGCTCGACGGCGTGGGCTCAGTGCGGCAACTCGGCCTCGTCCTCGGCATCGAGCTCGTCGCCGACAAGGCGACAGGCCGCCCTCATCCCTGGCAGGAGCAGCGGGGCCGGCAGGCCTGTGCGGAAGCCCGGCGGCACGGCGCCATCCTCCGACCGCTCGGCGACGTGGTCGTGATCATGCCGCCGCTCGCCGTGAGCGAGGCCGAGCTCGACCGCCTCGCCGCCGCCGCCGAGGCCGGCATCCGCG
>JBIIYH010000012.1:0-26088 GCA_044346905.1 Pirellulales bacterium | reverse complement strand
ACGCCTGCCACCATCAGCGCGTCGTCGAACATGTAGGCCGCGATGTAAAGCCCCAAATACCCGTAGCGGGCCGCGGTCGAGTAGCCCCGCTGCGTGAGGATGCCCGTGTAGAGGGCCGGCAGCCCGGCGGTGCAGAGCAACTCCACGAGGTTGACGAGCACCGCCAGCACGAAGGCGGCCCCGATCGCCGCCGGCAGGTTCTCCGCGTTCACGATCCGCCGGATCCGGGCGTAGATGCCGGGCTTGGCCGCCTCGGGGATCGAGAGCGACGGCCCCTGCTTGAAGGCAAAAAAGTCTTTCACGTGCACCAGCCCGATCACGACCGCCAGCCCGCCGAGCGCGAGCTGCACCGGCCGCAGCATCCCGATCCACTCGAACACGCTCAACCAGGCCGCCATGAAGGCGAAATAGGCGGCGCCGCTGACGAGGACGAACGTGCCCGCGATCGCCAGGATCTTCGTCCTGTCGCGGAGATTGACGAGAATCGAGAGCAACAAGAGCAGCACCCACATCGCGCAGGGATTGAACCCGTCCACCAGGCCGATCGCCACCGTGAAGAGCGGCATCCCCAGCCGCCGCGGGTCGAGCCGGCCGAGCCAGGGCACGTCCACCGCCTCCTCCTCGTCGCCCGCGGCCGCCTGGGGCGGTGGATCTTCGCCGACCGGTACCTTGCATGGTCGCGTCCAGGGCTCGAGGATCCGCTCCAGGCGGGGCCGCATCGCCTCGGGCCGGTCGAAGCCGACGATGAGCCGGTCGCAAAGATGGAACACCGGCACGCTCGCCGCCGCGGTCTTGTGGCGGCGGACCAAATCGGCCAGCGCCGTCCGGGCGCCGGCGTCGGCCGTCAGGTCGAGGAAGACCGGCCGCAGGCCAGGGTAGGCGGCGACCAGTTCGGGGAGCCAATCCTTGGCCTTGCCGCAGCGGCCGCAGCCGCGCCGGGTGTACACCTCGATGCTGCACGCGGCCTCGACGCGGCGGAGGACGGCGTCGGGATCCCGGGCCCCGGGCACGGCCGAGCCGCAGGCCAGCACCACCGGCAGGTCGGCGGCGGGAAACCCGTGCTTCGCCGCTGCCGCCGCCAGCGCCGCCTGATCCTCCGGCACGGTGTCGATAAACCGCCGCACGACGGTGATCCCGCCCCGCTCCGCGGCGAATGCTTCGAGCCGCGTCATCACGGGGCCGACCGCCTCATCGGCCGCAGCCGCGAACACCTCGATGGCCAGGCACCGCGGATCGGCGGCCGGGGCGGCCATCGCCGGCGCCAAAAACACCGGTATCGCCAGCAGGGCGATCGCAGTCAGGCGGGTGGATCGGACCATGGCGGAGCGTCCTGGGCCCGAAAGACTCAAGCCTATACCAGCCGTCCAGCCTCCGACGGGCAACCCGGCCATGCCTACGGCAGTTCACGGATCCGAAGATTCCGAAACTCCACGGGCAAGCCCTCCGATTCCAGGCAGAGGTGGCCGGTCGCGGGCCGGCAGTCGCTGCCGCCAGACACTTCGTGGCCGTTGACCCAGAGCCGCACCTCGCCATTCACGGCCCGCACGTAGTAGTGGTTCCACTCGGGGCTGCCCTTGGTGTGCTCGCCCCGGGGAAAACTCCGGCTGCCGTTGGGGGAAAGCGGCGGGAACGGCTTCATCGTCGAGGAACCGACCGGGAACACGTCGCCATTGGTGGTGAACCAGTCGGCCTTCCGGCCCCCCTTCTCGTAATCCCTCCTGAAGCCATGATCGAGAATCTGCACCTCGATTCCGCCGCCCGGCAGCTTGCCCTTGGGCAGGTTTTCGAACACGGCCGGCGGCGCCCAGAGAAACACCCCCGAGTTGCCGGCGGCCAGGTGCCGCCATTCGAGCGACAGCTCCAGGTTCGTGAACTCCTGCTTCGACTTAAGCACGCCCACCGGCGTCCCGGTGCATTTGATCAGGCCGCCTTCGGCCGTCCAGGTGTCGTCGTCACCGTTGGCGTTGACGAACTCGTCGAACCGCAGCTCCCGCCAGCCGGAGCCCGCATCGCCAATGACGACGGTGGCATCCTCAGCGGTCGCCGAGACACAGAACACACCGAGAAACACGAGCCCCGCACACTGAAAGCTCATTCTTGCCCCCTGCCACGACTCCGGCTCACCCGCGCCGCAACACAAAGCCCTCGATCGCCTCGTACTCCGGCAGGCCGAGTTTGTCATAGAGCCTCGCGGTGTCGCGATTGCGGTCCTCGGCCCGCTGCCAGAACTCGCGGGGGTCCGTCGGCCCGGGAAACACGGCCCGGTCCTTCTGGCTCTCGTGCTTGAAGATCGCCATCCGCTTTCGCTCCACCTCGTCGGGCGAAAGCGGCACCGCCATGTCGATTTCGTGCGGATCCCACTCCTGCCAGGCGCCGCGGTAGAGCCAGCACTCGCAGTCCTTGGCCCAGTCGCGGGAGGCAAGCTGCTCGAGCGCCGCGAACACCGCCGCCAGGCAGACGCGGTGCGTGCCGTGGGGGTCGGAGAGGTCGCCGGCGGCGTAGACCTGGTGGGGCTTCACCGCGTCGAGCAGCCGGGCCGTGATCGCGATGTCCTCGGGCCCGAGCGGGTTCTTCCTCACCCGGCCGGTCTCGTAGAAGGGCAGGTCGAGGAAGTGGATCCGCTCAGGGTGTACGCCCGAGTAGCGGGCCGCCGCCCGGGCCTCGGTCCGCCGAATCAGCCCCTTCACGGCCTGCAGCTCGGGGATATCGACCGCCCCGGCCGGCTTGGCCCGAAGGAAGGCCCGGACCTTCTCGGCGATCTCGCTCGGAGCCCGTTCGCCGGGCGAGACGATCGTGCCCACGTCGAAGGCCCGACAAAACTCCTCCACGAAGTCCACGTGGCGGTCGGCCGACTCGTCCCAGACGGCGATGTTGCCGCTGGTCTGGTAGGCGACGTGCACCTCGTGCCCCTGCTCGCAAAGGCGGATGAAGGTGCCGCCCATGCTGATCACGTCGTCGTCGGGATGCGGACTGAAGACCACGATCCGCTTGGGGAAGTCGGCGGCCCGCGGCGACTCCTTGCCGCCGGCCACCCGCAGCCGGCGGGGCTTGCCCGGGCCGCCGGCCGGCCAGCCCGTGATCGTGTCCTGCATCGCCCGGAAGACGTCGATGTTGAGGTCGTAGGCCCGGCCCCGGGCGGAGAGCAAATCCTGAAGTCCGTGCTCGTTGTAATCCTCGTCGATCAGCTTGAGGATCGGCTTGTCGAGCTTGAAGGCCAGCCAGATCACCGCCTTGCGCACGAGCGGGTCGGTCCACTCCAGGCCCAGCGACTCCAGCGGCCCCACCAGCCAGGGCGACTCGAACCGCGTCAGCTCCGAGGCCGCCGCGCCGTCGAGCACGAACCGGGCGTCGGCGTGCTGCTGGAGCGCGCTGGCCGACACATGGACGCAGACGGCCTCCTCGACCGCCTTGCGGACGATCTTCGCCTTGTGCTCGCCGAAGGCCAGCAGGATCACGCGGCGGGCGTCCATGATGGAGCCCACGCCCATCGTGATCGCCTGCCGGGGCACGTTCCATTCGCCGAAGAAGTCGCTGGCGGCGTCGGCCCGGGTCACGCTGTCGAGCGTGATCAGGCGGGTGCGGCTCTCGACCGCGCTGCCCGGCTCGTTGAAGCCGACGTGGCCCGTCCGGCCGATCCCGAGGATCTGCAGGTCGATGCCGCCGGCCTCGCGGATCTGCTCCTCGTACTCCAGGCACGCGGCAACCAGGCGGTCGCGGGGAAGCGTGCCGTCGGGAATGTGGATCGCGTCGGCCGGGATGTCGAGGTGATCGAAGAGGTGCTCCCGCATGAAGCGGTGGTAGCTCTGCAGGGCGTCGGGTGCGATCGGCCAGTATTCGTCGAGATTGAAGGTGATCACGGTCTTGAAGGAGACGCCCTCCTCCTGATGAAGCCTGATCAGTTCGTCGTAGACACCCACCGGCGTGCTGCCGGTGGCCAGGCCGAGCACGGTCTTCTTGCCGGCGGCCGCCCGGCTCGTGACGAGGTCGGCGATCTCGCGGGCCACCGCCCGGCTGGCATCGCCCGCCTGCTCGTACACGGTCACCGGCACCCGCTCGACCGTCGTCACATGGGGCAGCGGACCGCGGTAGATCGGCGACGAGGGCTCGATGGTTGATCTCGACAAGGCAGTGTGCTCCCGAAAGTCTGGGATGGGCCGGGGTTGACGGTGCCATCTCCGTCCAACTTTTTATACCAAGATGGGATGCCGCACCGGGATCGCGGGGCTCGACCACCGGCGGCGAACGCGACCTGACACCGGTCTTGATCCTGCCGGGCAGACCGGCTAATCTCCCGCCCCTCGCCCGCGGGGCTCCAGGCATCGACCCCGCCGGATCGCGACGCCGTCCACCATGCCAGCCGCGAGTTCGATCATCGCGTTCCTCGCCGCCTCGAGCTTCGGCCTGTTCGCGCTGGCCTGGCTGTTGGTGGTGTCGTGGCGAACCTGGCACACGCTGCGGCCCCGCGCGGCCGGCGTTGGCCGGGGCGTCAGCGTGATCAAGCCGCTCTGCGGCGCCGACGACGACCTCGAACGGAACCTCGTCTCCTTCTTCAGGCTCGACCACGAACCGCTGCAACTGGTGTTCGGCGTGGCCGATCCCGGCGACCCCGCCCTCGCGGTCGTCCGCCGGATCGCCCGCCGCCATCCCCACCGCGACGTGACGATCGTCGCGGGAGCCAATCACGACGCCCCCAACCCCAAGGTCGGCCTGCAGGAGCGTCTGCTGCCGCATGCGAGGCACGACGTGATCCTGCTGTCCGACTCGAACGTCCGCGTCGCGCCCGACGAGATCGGCCGCGTGCTGCCGGCCTTCGACGACCCGCAGGTCGGCCTCGCCTACCAGGCGGTGACGGGGATCGGCGAGGAGTCGCTTCCGGCCGCCCTTGAAAACCTCCACTACAACGAACTCGCGGGCGTGCTCGCGATCGGCGCGACCCTGCTCACCCGTCAGCACGCGGTCAACGGGAAGGGGGAGTGGGTCCGCCGCGAGGCGCTGGCCGCCGCCGGTGGCATCGAGGCGGTGCGAGACAACGCCGCCGACGATTCCGCGCTCGCCCGGCTCGTGGCCGCGGCCGGCTGGAAGGTGCGGCTCTCCCCGGTGCCGGTCCGGATCGTGCACCGCACCTGGTCGTGGCGGGGGCTCTGGCAGCGGCATGTCCGGCACGCAGCCTGTCGGATCCGGATCGCGCCGGCCGCCTATCCGCTCGAACTGTTGCTCAACCCCCTGCCCTGGACCACGGCCCTGCTTGCCACCCCCTGGGCGGCCTTCGCCCCGGCGATCCTGCTGGCCCGCATCCTGCTCGAGGCGTCGGCGGCCCGGCTGCTGCGGGGCGAGTGGCCGTCGCTCCGCCATGCCGCGGCGATCCCGCTCAAAGACGCCGTCTATCTGGCCGGCTGGTTCGCCCCGCTCGCCGTCCGCCATGTCCACTGGCGGGGACGCCGATACCGTCTCGCCCGCCAGGCCCGGATGATTCCGCTGCCGCCCACTGCCGCGTCGGCTGCAGCGAGCCTCCGCGCCGCCTGAGTTGGCCCGCCGCTGGAGCGGGCGCGGTATCGTCACGGCGTTGTCTGCTTCACCCGCGAGGCCGCCCCATGCGTCCCTGGCCGTTGCTCTTCGTCGTCATGCTCGGTGCCGCCATGGCCGGCGCGGCCGAGCCGCTCCGGGTGGGCATGGAGCTCTCCTATCCGCCCTTTGAGATGACCGACCGGGCGGGCCGGCCGACCGGCGTGAGCGTCCGCCTGGCCGAGGCGCTGGCCAAGGACCTCGGTCGCGAGCTCGTGATCGAAAACGTCGCCTTCGACGGCCTGATCCCGGCGCTCAAGACGGGCAAGATCGACTGCATCATCTCCTCGATGACGGCCACGCCCGAGCGGGCCCGGTCGATCGCCTTCTCCGAGCCCTACCTGAAGACGGGGCTCGCCCTGCTCGTGGCCACGAAGTCGCCCGTCCAGTCGGCCGCCGACCTCGACGCGCCGGGCCGGGTGGTGGCCGTGAAGAAGGGCACGACAGGCCACCAGTACGCGGCCACCACGATCAAGCGGGCCCGGCTGCTCGTGCTCGACAAGGAATCCGCGGCCGTGATGGAAGTGGCCCAGGGCAAGGCCGACGCCTTCATCTACGACTCGCTCTCCGTCTCCCGCAGCCACGCGCGGCACCCCGATACCACGCGGCCCCTGCTCCGGCCGTTCCGCGAGGAGACCTGGGCCGTGGGCCTCCGCCGCGGTGACGACGCCCTCAAGCGGCAGGTGGACGACTTCCTCGACCGCTTCCGCGCCAGCGGCGGCTTCGAGAAGCTCGGCGAAGAGTTCCTCGCGGACGAGAAGGCGTTTTTCGAGAGCCAAGGCATCCCGTTCGTCTTTTAGCGATCGATCGCCGCTCCATGGGCCCGCGTGAACAGCTGGCCGGATTGGTTCGCCGGCCGGGGACATGCTCGGAACCTTCGGACTTTGCGAGTACGTACCCCATCGGTGTAGCCACGGGCGTGCTACGCAAAGCTCCTCGGTTCCTGCGCGTGCCCCCGGCCGGCTCCTCAGCATCGAAAGAGACGAAGCGGCAGCGAGTTTCCTTCGGCAGGTCGTTGGACTGCTCGGGGTTGCCCGTGCCCCGGAGCCGGCCTTGCTGGCGAGCGAAGGCAGGATGCCGAAGCGAGCCAGCATGGAGCGACCGGAGGGCAGGATGCCCGCAGGGAGCGTCCGGCGACGGGGCATGGGCAACCCCGAGCCCGCGCGTGGTAGGCTCACCCTATGCCCCGCTGGCTCGCCCATCTGATCGTCGTCGCGGCCTTCGGCGCCGCCGTGGCGGCGGCCTTCGCTCGCGTGAACTACGAGTGGAACTGGGCTGCCGTCTGGGACTACCGGCAGAAGTTTTTCCAGGGTTGGCTCGTGACCGTCGCCCTCAGCCTGGCGGCCCTCGCGACGAGCATCGTGATCGGCGGCCTCACGGCCATGATGCTGCGGTCGGGCCGGCCCCTCCTCGAGGCCGCCGCCCGCGTCTATGTGGAGCTGATCCGGGGCACCCCGCTGCTGGTCCAGCTCCTAATCGGGTTCTACGTCGTGGCGACGGCCGTCGGCCTCGACAACCGCTACGTGGCGGGCGTGCTCCTGCTCTCGCTCTTCAGCGGCGCCTACATGGCCGAGATCTTTCGCGGCGGCCTCGACGCCATCCCCAAGGCCCAGATCGACAGCGGTCGGGCGATCGGCCTCACGCCCTGGCAATCGCTGCGGCTGGTCGTGCTGCCCCAGGCCGTCCGGCTGGTGCTGCCGGCCGTGGCCGGCCAGCTCGTGTCGCTCGTCAAGGACTCGTCGCTGCTCTCCGTGATCGCGATTTCGGAGTTCACGCTCGCCGCCCAGGAGGTGAACTCCTTCACCTACTCGACGCTCGAGAGCTATCTGCCGCTGGCGGCCGGCTACCTGCTGCTCACGCTGCCGCTCTCGGCCCTGGCCCGCTGGCTCGAGCGCCGGTTTCGCTACGAGACGGCCTGACGGCCTCGCCCCGAACTCCCCGTTCCCATGAACCTCGTCGTCGAAGATCTCGTGCAGCGGTTTCCGGTGCCGGCCCGCGGTGGCCGGGCGGGCGGCGTGGCCACGGTGCTCGACCGGCTGTCGCTGGCCACCGGCGAGATCGGCACCCTGGTACTCGTCGGCCCCTCCGGGGGCGGCAAGTCCACGCTGTTGCGGATTCTGGCCGGCCTCGACGTGCCGACGAGCGGCCGCGTTTCCTTCGACGGCGAGCCGCTTCCCCGCGACGAGGAATCCCTGCGGCGTTATCGCCGCAGCGTCGGCACGGTCTTTCAGGCATACAATCTGTTTCCCCATCTGACCGCGATGCAAAACCTCCTCCTCCCGTTGGTGCACGTGCACGGCCTGAGCGAGGCAGCCGCCCGGGAGCGGGTGCGGGAGCCCCTGGAGCGGTTTCAGCTCGCCGAACATGCCCACAAGCGGCCGGCCGAACTCTCGGGTGGCCAGAAGCAGCGGATCGCGATCCTGCGGGCGTTGGTCGTGCAGCCGCGGCGGCTGTTCTTCGACGAGCCAACCTCGGCCCTCGACCCCGAGATGCGGGCTGAGGTGCTGGAGATGATCGCCGAGGTGCGGGCTGCCGGGGCCCAGTTCGTGCTCGTGACCCACGAGATGGCCTTCGCCCGCCGCGTGGCCGACGAGATCGCCTTCGTGGCCGACGGCAGGGTGCCCGTGGTCGCGCCGGCCGCCGAGTTCTTCGACCGCCAGCACGACCCGCGGGTGCGGTCGTTTTTGCAACTCACGCTCGCGACCTGACGGGATTCTCATGAACAGCGAACCGTCCCTCGACCCAGCCACGCAGGTGTTTCTCGGGAGCCTCGTCGCCGACGCGATCGCCATGCCGGTTCACTGGTATTACGACCAGGCCGCGCTCGACCGCGACTACCCCGGACTCGCTACGGCCGCTGCGAGCGACTCGCCCTATCTTGCCCCGCGCAACCCGCACTCGGGCAGCATCCTCTGGCGGAGCCACTGGACGCCGCCGAGCAAGAAGTTCGACATCCTCCGCGAACAGGCCCAGTATTGGGGGCAGCGAGGCATCCACTACCACCAGTTCCTCGCGGCCGGCGACAACACGCTCAACTATCGGCTCGCGACGGAACTGTTCGACCAGGTCCGCCGCCACCGCGACTACGACGCCGAGAAGTGGCTCGATCGCTACGTGGCGGTGATGCTCGAGCCGGGCTGGCATCGCGACACCTACGTCGAGGAGTACCACCGCCACTTCTTCACGAACCTCGCCGCCGGCCGCAAGCCGATCAACTGCGGCGTCAGCGACGTCCACATCGGCGGGCTGGTGCCGGTGCCGGCGCTGGTGGCAGCGCTCGGCCCCCGGCACCACGACCTGCGGGAGATCGTCCGGCGGCATGTGAACCTCACCCACAAGGATCCCGACGTGCTGGCCGCGGCCGACACGCTCGTCAAGATCCTGGCCGACGTGCTGCCGCGGCCGGAGGCGCCGGCCCGCTCCCCGGCCGAGGCCGCCGCGGTGCTCCGCGCGGCGATCCTCGAGCATGGCAGCGACTGGATCTCCGCCGCCAAGCTCGCTGCCTGGGAACGGCTCGGCGACCGCCAGCTCGTGGGGGGCACGCTCTCGAGCGCCTGCTACATCGACGAGGCCTTTCCGGCGGCGGTCGCGCTGGCGTATCGCCACGCGGGCAACTTCACCGCCGGAGTCGTCGCCAACGCCCGCTGCGGCGGAGACAACTGCCACCGCGGCGTCGTGGTCGGCAGCCTGCTCGCGGCATCGGCTCCGATTCCCGCCCCGCTGCTGGCCCGCCTGCAGGCGTTTGCTAGAGTGGCCGGCTCTCGATAACGACAGGTTCAGAGTGCTTCCGATGAATCCGATCGCCACCAGCCAGAGCCGCCACGGCACCGCCAAGGGACGGCCCTTTGCGGCCCTCTCCAGCCCGGTCACCCCGACGCACACCCTTCGGCTCGACGCCGACCCGGCCGCGGCCGACCCCGTGGCCGCCAAGCGGGAGGCCTTGCGGCGGTATTTCCATCAGACCTGCGAGGCCTACGACCGGCTGTTCGACCTGATCCGCGACGACGCGGCCTACTACGTGCGGCACGAACCGCTCCGGCATCCGCCGATCTTCTACTTCGCTCATCCGGCGGTGTTCTATGTCAACAAGTTGACGGCCGGCCGGTTCATCCCCTCCCGCCTCGATCCCAAACTCGAGGCGATGATGGCGGTGGGCGTGGACGAGATGTCGTGGGATGACCTCAACACCGCCCACTACGACTGGCCGAGCGTGCAGGCCGTGCGGGATTACCGGCTGCGGGTCCGGGAACTGGTCGATGAGTTCGTCACGACCATGCCGCTCGAGCTGCCGATCGATTGGAACTCTCCGGCCTGGCTCATCCTGATGGGCATCGAGCACGAGCGGATCCACCTCGAGACCTCGAGCGTGATCATGCGGATGATGCCGCTGGAGAGCCTCCGCCGCGGCGCCGAACTCTCGCCCGAGGAACAACGGCTCTGGACCGCGTGTCCGGTCGCCGGCCCACCGCCGATCAACGACTGGCTGCCCGTCTCCGGCCGCACCATTCGCCTCGGCAAGCCCGCGACCGACCGGACCTACGGCTGGGACAATGAATACGGCCACGACGAGGTGACGCTTCCCGACTTCCGCGCCGCCCGCCGGCTCGTCTCCAATGCGGAGTTTCTCCGATTTATCGAGTCCGATGGCTACCGTGACGAGTCGCTCTGGACGGAAGAGGGCCGCGGTTGGCTCCACTACACCAAGGCCAGGCACCCGCGGTTCTGGCTGGAGCGGGGGGGCGACTATCTGCAGCGGAACCTGCTGGAAGAAATCCCGCTGCCGCTCGACTGGCCGGTGGAGGTCAACTGCCTGGAGGCCGAGGCCTACTGCAGCTGGCTGGCCCGCGAGACCGGGGAAAACCTGCGGCTCCCCACCGAGGCCCACTGGCACGCCCTCCATCAGGACGCCGTCGCCGCCACCGCCGGCCGGCTGGAGTTCGACCAGTCGACCTGGCGGGAGGCGCCGGGCAACGTGAACCTGGAGAAGTTCGCCTCCTCCTGCCCGGTCACGATGTTTCCCCAGGGCGAGTTCTGCGACCTGGTCGGCAACGTCTGGCAATGGACGCGGACGCCGATCATGCCCTTCAAGGGGTTCGAGGTCCATCCGCTCTACGATGACTTCTCGGTGCCCACCTTCGACGGCCGCCACAACCTGATCATGGGCGGCTCGTGGATCTCGACGGGCAACGAGGCCCTGGCCAGCGGCCGCTACGCCTTCCGGCGGCACTTCTTCCAGCACGCCGGGTTCCGCCCGATCGTCGAAGAGCCCGGCAGCGAGACGACCACGGCGGGCTCAAGGCTCTACGAAACCGACACGCTGGTCACGCAGTACCTGGAGTTTCACTATGGTGATCGTGCCGCGGGGGGCGATCGAGCCTCGGGCGCGAGCGATGTGCGGGGCCAGACGCCCGGCTCCCTGCCCTTCGGCGTGCCAAACTTCCCCGCCGCCTGCGTGGCCGCCACGATGCCGCTCGTGCCTGCGGATCGCCGCCGCCGCTGCCTCGACCTCGGCTGCGCGGTCGGCCGGTCGGCCTTCGAGTTCGGCCGTTGGTTCGACCACGTCGACGGGATCGATTTCTCGGCCCGGTTCATCCAGTCGGGCGTCCGGCTCCAGGAGGGGGGCGAGGTGCTCTATGAGATCCCGACGGAAGGGGAGCTCTCGACCAATCGGACGATCTCGCTCGGGCGGCTCGGGCTGGCGGAGTTCGGCCCACGGGTGCTCTTCATGCAGGGCGATGCCTGCAACCTGAAGCCCATCTTCACCGACTACGACCTGGTGTTCGCGGGCAACCTGATCGACCGGCTCTACGATCCTGCGGTGTTCTTGGCGGGCATCCGCGACCGGATCCTGCCCGGTGGCCTGCTCGTCATCACCTCGCCATACACCTGGCTCGAGGAATACACCCCGAAGGAGAAATGGCTCGGCGGCCGGCGGGAGCACGGGGAGCCGCTCACCACCTTCGCCGGGCTCGTCCGCCTGCTGGAGCCGGCCTTCGAACTCGTCCACCGGCAGGACGTGCCGTTCGTGATCCGGGAGACGGCCCGGAAGCACCAGCATTCCGTCGCCGAGCTGACCGCCTGGCGGCGGCAGGAGCGGACGTCTGGTAACCTGGGTTGACGCGCAGGCCTCCTCCGGCCGTCGCACGTCTATCCACCCCCCCGCGAACCCGCCCCCGTCCATGGCCTTCGACCCGTGTCGAGAATGGCTCGGGATCGACGCCGTCGATCTCGTCGATCCCAGGCGGGTGCTCGGTCTTGCGGCTGGGGCCGGCGATGCTGAGGCCATCACGCGGGCCGCAGCGGCCCGGCTTGAGGCGCTCGGCCGCGTCATGCCCGGCCCCTTCGCCAAGGCTCATGCGGCCTTGGTCACCAAGGTGCATGAGGCCCACGACTCGCTGCTGGCCCAGGCGCTGCTGGAGGAGACGCGACACCGGCCCGTCGCCCCGCCCCCGCCCCCGGTCGAGCCCGCCCCGGTCGAGCCCGCCCCGGTCGAGCCCGCCCCGGTCGAAGTCGGCCCTCCGAACGTGCCGGAACCGTCTGCTTCGATCCCGCTGGATCCCACGAACGCACCGCCGCCAGACATGATCGTTGCGGGGCCCGTGGGCCGCCGGCTGTTCCGGCCCGCCTCGTCCAGGTCAACCGGTGCCGGCAGCCTGTTTTTCGGATCGCTCGCCCTGCTGGCGGCCGCGGTCGTTCTGCTGCTTGCGCTGATGTTCAAGCCGGAGGAGATCCGCCGCCAGGTGGCAGGCTTGAGCGGGTCCACCGTCCCAAGAGACCCCGGCCCGTCGCTCGGTGCGAGCAAGCCCGTTCCGGCTGCAACGGCCACCACCGGGCCCCGCCCGCCGCCGGAACCGGCGGTCCCACAGGCTGCCGATCCCGCTGGATCGGCGCCGATCTCGGTGACAACGCCGCCGGCCACCGACCAGGAACCGCGCCAGCCCATGGTGGAACCGCCTGCCCGGCCCGACTCCGATCTCGACCAGCCCGAGGCAACCGGCGGACGGGCCGCCGCCGACGCCCGGCGTCAGGAACAGGAGGCGGCCGAGGCCGAGCGGCGGGCCGAGCGGGAGCGGATCCGGCTGCGGGGGTCGCTCGACAAGTCGCTGGGCGAGGCCTATGCAGCGGTCCAGCGCGGCGAGTTTGACACCGCCGACCGGCTGCTCACCGCGGCCGGCAACCAGGTCGGCGACGACGTCGAAGCGGCCACCCGGCTCGAGCGTTGGCGGTTGTTCGTGGACTACTCGCGGGGGTTCACCGGCTACCGCGATCAGGCCTTCGAAGCGGCCAAGGCGGGCCGCGACTACACGGTCAACGGCAAGACCTTCGCCCTGATCGAGATCACCCCGGAGTTGTTCATCTACAGGCTGGCCGGCCGGAACGAGCGGGTTCCCCGCGAGCGGATCGATCCCCGGATCGAGTTGGCCGTCGTCGAGAAATGGTTTGCAGCCGACGGCCGGCCCGCCAACCATTTGTTTCTGGGCGCCCGCTGGCTGTCCCTCGCCCCGCCGAACGTGGGCCGAGCCCGGGCCGAGTGGCGCGTTGCCGGTGACGGTGGGGAAGAAGTGGGGGGACTGCTGGCCCTGATCGACGACCCGGTCATCCGCCGGGCTGCTCCGGGAGCGACGCCATGACCGACCCGCTCTCGATTCCGGTCGTGGCCGGTCCCGTCAGCGGCAGTGCTCGTCCGCCCGGCTCGAAGAGCATCACCAACCGGGCGCTCGTCTGCGCGGCGCTCGCCCGCGGCTCGAGCCGGCTCACGGGCGTGCTCGACAGCCAGGACACGCGGGTGATGGCGGCCGGACTGGCTGCGCTCGGCGTCTCGCTCCAGGCTGACTGGCCCGCCGGCGTGATCCGGCTCGAGGGCACGGCCGGGGCGATTCCGGCGCCGGCGGCCACGATCGACTGTGCGGCCAGCGGCACGACGATGCGGTTTCTCGCCGCGGTCTGCGGGCTCGGGCACGGCACGTACCGGCTCGACGGCACGGCCCGGATGCGGCAACGGCCGATCGGCGACCTGCTCGACGCCCTGCGGGCACTCGGCGTCGAGGCGACGGCCGAGAGCCCCGGCGATTGCCCCCCGGTGGTCATCCGCTCGCAGGGCATCGGTGGCGGGCGGGTGCGGATCCAGGGTGGCACGTCGAGCCAGTTTGCCAGCGGCCTGGCACTCGCGGCGGCCTGCACCCGCGCCGGCCTGGTGCTCGAGCTCGAGGGGCAGCTCGTCTCGCTTCCCTACCTCGACATGACACGGCGGGTGATGGAGGCCTTCGGCGGCCGCTGCCATGTGACCGGCTCGAGG
The DNA here is from genome assembly GCA_044346905.1 of Pirellulales bacterium. Taxonomy (GTDB): domain Bacteria; phylum Planctomycetota; class Planctomycetia; order Pirellulales; family UBA1268; genus QWPN01. The sequence continues at coordinate 12,230 of JBIIYH010000012.1, read as the reverse complement.
TCCTGGCGGATCGAGCCTACGGGCTACGTCGGCCGCGAGTATGCGATCGAGCCCGACGCCTCCGCAGCCAGCTACTTCACCGCCGCCGCCGCGATCACCGGCGGCCGGGTACGGATCGATGGGCTCGGCCGGGGGAGCCTCCAAGGCGACGTGGCGTTTTGCGACGCCCTCGAGCGCATGGGCTGCCAGGTGGCGTGGGGCGACGACCACGTGACCGTTTCCGGCCGGGCGGCCCGCGGCATCGAGATCGACATGAACGCGATCAGCGACACGGTGCCGACGCTGGCGGTCGTCGCGTTGTTCGCCGCGGGACCCACGCGAATCGCCAACGTGGCGCATGTTCGCGACAAGGAGACCGACCGAATCGGAGACCTGGTCCGCGAGCTCCGGCGACTGGGAGCCGACGTGGAGGAGCGGGCCGACGGGCTCACGATCTGGCCTGCCGGCGCCGCCACACCTCTCCATGGGGCCGTCGTCCAGACCTATGACGATCACCGGATGGCGATGAGTCTCGCGCTCGCCGGCCTGCGGGTGGCCGGCGTGCAAGTGGCCGACCCGACCTGCGTCGGCAAGACGTTTCCGGGCTACTGGCAAGAACTTGCCGCCCTGGCCGGCATCCCTCTGACGGTCTCAGGCCCCTGCTGACTCCACGCGGCCCAGACGGGAACTCGCCCCGTGGCAACGTGTTGGGATCAGCGACAACCGGCTGAGGGGGAGCCGGATCAGTCGTCGCCCGCGGCGGTACCGGCCTGCTCGAGCATGACTGCCGCCCGCTCGAGCAGTTCGTCCACCCTGTCGACCGCCTTTGGCGTCACGGGTCCGGTGGCCGGCTGCATGCTGTCGTCCATCGCCACGAAGCCACCGCCACAATGCTGGCAGTAAACACGCTGGCCGAGGAGATTTACCCGCACCTGCAGAATCCGGCCGCAGACCGGACAGTGCTGGAGGAAGAAAACGTCTCGGGACATCGGTGCAGTTCGCAGTGGTCTGAATCAGGAATGGACGCCTTCCCTGGACCACCGCGGCCCAGGGCTCGTGCCGCCTCCTGGGGGTCTTTGGTCGGAGTCTCTCGGAAGGGGTCTTAGGAATCCCGGCTGTCAGGGGCTTTCGGCTCCTTACCCCTTCGTGGACGGAGTCTACGCGGGGCCTTTGAGGTTGACAACACGCCGCGGTGTGAGAAATCCGTAACTCACGGAACCCGCATGGTTTCGGGCGGGAGCCTGCCAGCGGACGCGGCGGCCGGGAGTGGTACACTGCAGGCGGGGTTCGTCTTTTGAGGCGAGCGGGCGAGATGCTGCAACGGCCGATTTTCACACCCACCGTCGTCGGGTTCTGGCTCGTCATGACCGCCTGGCTGGCGATGGCAAAGATCTTGCCCGACTGGCAACCTGGCTCTCCGCCCGGCCATCAGTCGTTGTACGCGTCTGGAGACAAACTGCTGCCGGTTGCCTGGACGGTGTTTTGCAACGACCAGCCGGTGGGCTGGGCCGTCACCCGAACCACACGGTCTCCCGACAGCGGCGTCGTCGTCGACAGTCGCCTGCATTTCGATCGACTGCCCTGGGACGAGATGCTGCCCGGCTGGGCGACGCTCCTGGTGCAGAGGCTCGTGCCAGGAGACGAGGCGGGCACGTTCGACGCGCGAGGCCGGTTGGCGATCGACGAGGCGGGAGACCTGCGGTCGTTTTCGTCGGTGGTCAGCCTGCCCGGCACCGACCAGCCGCTCGTGCTGACCGGCGCCGTCGATGACGGCACGGTCACCATCAAAGTGGCCGCCGGCGAGTTGCGATACGAGGCGACTCGTCATCTCCCCGCCACGATGCTGCTCGGCGACGAACTCTCTCCGCAGGCCACGCTCCCCGGTTTGACCGAGGGCCGCCGCTGGACCGTGCCGGTCTACAGCCCGCTCCGGGCAGGCCGTTCACCGATCGAAATCCTCCATGCGGAGGTCGGCGGCGAGGAGACCATGTATTGGGAGGACGGGCTCGTCCGGGTGAATGTCGTCAACTACCGTGACGATCCTTCGAGTGATCGGGAGCCCCGTTGCCGACTGTGGGTCGATCCCTCGGGCCGCGTCCTCCGCCAGGAGGCGGCCCTGCTGGGGGCGGCGGTGGCCTTCCTCAGGCGCCCGGACGAAGAGGCCGCCCGGATGGCGGCCGCCGAGGATGGCCACCCGATCGATCCAGCCCCGCTGTACGCCGCCGAGGCCGACCTCGGCCCATCCCCCCCCCCCTTCCTTCCCCCGGGAACGACCGCGCCATGATCGAGTTTGATCACGTCTCCCGGACCTACGGCCTCAAGACCGCCGTCGCTGACCTCTCGCTGGCGATTCCCCGGGGAGAGTTGTTCGCCCTGCTCGGGCCCAACGGCGCCGGCAAGACGACGAGCATCAAGATGCTCGTCGGCCTGCTCCACCCCTCCCGCGGCGCCATCCGCATCTGTGGCCACGACGTGGTCGCGGATCCGCGGGCCGCCCACCTCCATGTGGGTTACGTTCCCGACGAACCCTGCCTCTACGACAAGCTCACCGGACGCGAGTTTCTCGGGTTCATCGCCGACATGTTCGGCATGCCGCGGCACCTGGCCCGCGACCGCATCGATCGCGAGATCGAGTGCTTCGAACTCGCCGAGTTCGCCGACGACCTGGCCGAGAGTTACTCGCTCGGAATGAAGCAGCGACTCGTGTTCGCGGCGTCGCTCCTGCACGACCCCGGCGTGCTCGTGCTCGACGAGCCGATGGTGGGCCTCGATCCCCGCAGCGTACGGATCGTCAAGGATCTGCTCGCGGCCCGAACCCGTGAGGGAATGACGGTCTTCATGTCGACCCATACGCTGGCGATGGCCGAGGAGATGGCCGACCGGGTGGGGATCATGGTTCGGGGCCAACTGCGGTTCCTCGGCACGGTCACGGAACTTCGGGAGCAGATGGCGCTCGAGACGCCCTCGCTGGAGCAGCTCTACCTGGAACTGACCAGCGCCCGCGGGCCGCGACCATGAGCCGGCCGGCGGCTTCGCGGGAGGCGACGCGGCTCTTGTCGCTCGAGCAGGAGGCCCGGCTGTTTCTCCGGCTCCGAGCCACGCTCGTCTGGGAGACGCTCCGCTCGATGCTCGCCGGCTCGCGGCTGCGGGTGTCGCTCGTGATCATTCTCAGCGTCTTGTTCTGGGCCGCCCTCTACGGGCTGTTCATCGAGGCCTTCGCCTTCCTGGCGGCGCTCCACGCCGACGTGATCTCGCTGCTCTTCAACGCCTTCTTCTCCTCGCTGATGGTGATGCTGGTGTTCTCGGCGGGCATCCTCTTGTATGGCGGCATGTACTGCTCGCCGGAGGCCCGGCTCCTGCTGACCCTGCCGGTTCGAGCGGAAACGATCTTCGCGCACAAGTTCCGGGAGGCGCTCTGGTTCGCGAGCTGGGGCTTCGTGCTGCTCGGCAGCCCGATGCTGGTGGCCTACGGGGTGGTTCGGGAAGCCGCCTGGCCGTACTACGCACTCCTCCTGCCCTTCATGATCGCCTTCGTCACGATTCCCGCGGCCATCGGCGGGATCTGCTGCCTGGCACTGGTGGCCTGGCTGCCGCGGCTGCGGCTGCATGCGCTGTCGATCGCGGTCGGGATCTCCTGCCTGGGAGCGCTCTGGCTCGGCTGGGCGCTCGTCGCCCAGCCGCGGGCCGACGCGATGTCGGCCGCCTGGTTCGAGCGGACCTTCGCCCGGCTGTCGATCACCGAGCAGAAGCTGTTTCCCAGCTGGTGGCTGGCGAGCGGACTGCTGGCGGCGGCCCGCTCGGAGCCAGCCCGCGGGATTTCGGTGGCCGGGTTGGCCGAGGCGGTCAAGTTCCTCTCGCTCCTCGTCGCCAACGCGCTGGCGTGCCATCTCCTGGCAGGCTGGCTGGCCCGGATCGCCTACCGCAAGGGCTACAGCCATCTGGCCGGTGAGGTGCCGGCCCGCCGCCGCCGCCGGGCCGGACTGATCGACCGGGCCTTGATCGGCAGCGATGCGGCCGTGGGCCGACCACTGCGACTGCTCCTGGTCAAGGATCTCCGGCTGTTTCGCCGCGACATCTCGCAGTGGTCGCAGTTCCTGATCTTCTTTGGTCTGCTCGGCCTGTATTTCTTCAATCTGCGGTCGTTCAACTATCACAACGCCTATGCCTCCATGATCGGTTTCCTCAACCTCGCCGTCGTGGGGCTCATCCTGTCCACGTTCACGACGCGGTTCGTGTATCCGATGATCAGTCTCGAGGGGCGGCGGTTCTGGATCCTGGGATTGATGCCGGTGCACCGTGACCTGATCGTGTGGTCGAAGTTCCTGTTCTCGTTCTTGGGGGGGCTCCTGCCCTGCACGCTGCTGGTGCTGCTGAGCGACTCGATGCTGGGACTGTCCTGGCCACTGATCGCCCTCCACGAATACTGCTGCCTGCTATTGTGCCTGGGGCTGTCGGGGATCGCCGTGGGGCTGGGTGCCCGGATGCCCGAGCTCCGGGAGTCGTCGCCGTCGAAGATCGCCTCCGGGTTCGGAGGCACGCTGTGCCTGGTGCTGAGTTCGCTGTTCATCATGCTGGTGGTGATCGTGGCGGCGATTCCGACGCACCTGTTCCTGCTGGCCAGGACGCTCGGCCCTTCGGTGATCTCCGCCGACGGCCTGCTGGCCTGGGCCGGTGGGCCGATGGGGGCCGCCACCAGCCTGGGAGTCGTGACAGCGACCGGCCTGGCGGCCACGGCGGTGCCGCTGGCCCTGGGTTTGGCGGCGTTCCGCCGGCTGGAAGCCTGAACCGGCCGGTTCCCGCGGCGGTTAGCCGAAGCCCGCTCCTGCGGTTGTCACCAGAGCCGGAGTTCAGCATGATCCGGCCTCCAGACGCAGCCACCGGCCCCATGATCCGCCACTTGCCCGCCTCGTTCGCCGCCGCGACGTTCCCGCCCGACCGCCGGCAGATGCGGTTCGGGGCGGTGCAATACCTCAACACCAAGCCGCTCGTCCACGGGCTCGCCGCTCCGGGCATTGACCTGGCCTTCGATCTGCCGAGCCGGCTGGCCGACCGGCTCACCGCCGGCCAACTCGATGTCGCTCTGATCCCAGTCGTCGAGTTTTTCCGCCATCCCGAGCATCGGCTCGTCTCCGACGCCTGCATCGGCTGTCGCGGCGCCGTGATGAGCGTGAAACTGCTGTTTCGCGTGCCGCCGGCGCGGGTCGCTAGCATCGCCCTCGACGAAGGTTCGCGGACGAGCGCAGTCCTCGCCCAGGTGCTGCTCGCGGAGCGGCACGGCGTGCGGCCCCGTGTCGAGCCGCTGCCGATCGGATCTGACGCATCCGAGACGGCGGCCGACGCGGTGCTCCTGATCGGCGACCGAGCCCTGGGCGATGCCACGGCAGGCGGCTCGTTCCAGCAGGTCTGGGATCTGGGCGACGAGTGGTGCCGCTGGACGGGTCTGCCGTTCGTGTTCGCCGCCTGGGCAGCCCGGCCTGGCGTGGCCGCGGAGCGATTCGCGGGCCGGCTCGAATCCGCCCGCGATTCCGGGCTCGCCAACCTGGCGGCGATCGCCGCGGCCGAGGCCGCTCCCCATGGCCTGACGGTTCCGCAGTGCCTGTCGTATCTGCGGGACAATCTCCACTATCATCTCGGCAGCCGCGAGCAGGCGGCGATCCGGACTTTCCGCGATCTGGCCGCGGGCCTGGGGCTCGTGCCGGTCGCCTCGGGTTCGCCTGCCGCCCTCTCGTCCACCCGCTGACATGCCCACCATGAACCAGGCCATCTGCGACATCCTCGACGACGTGGTGGCCGGGGGCCGGCTTTCGTTTCCCGACGCCGTTCGGCTGCTCGAATCCCATGAGTTGGCCGCGATCGGCCGCGCGGCCGACGCCGTCACCCGGCGGCTTCATCCCGAGCCCTATCGCACCTACAACATCGACCGCAACATCAACTACACCAACGTCTGCACCGCGGTCTGCGACTTCTGCGCCTTTTACCGGGCGCCGAAGCACGCCGAGGGGTACGTTCTCGATCGCGACGTGCTGCTCCAAAAGATCGAGGAGACGGTGGCCCTCGGGGGAGACCAGATCCTGATGCAGGGCGGCCTCCATCCGACCCTGCCGCTGGAGTGGTACGAGGAACTGCTTCGGGACATCAAGCGGCACTTCCCCCAGGTCAACGTCCATGGCTTCTCGCCGCCGGAGATCCATCATTTCACGAAGGTCTCCAAGCGGCCCCTGCCCGAGGTGCTGGAGCGGCTGGCGCGGGCCGGCCTCGGCTCGCTGCCGGGCGGAGGCGGCGAGATCCTGGTGGACCGCGTGCGGGCGGCCATCACCCGCGGCAAGGTGATGACCGACGACTGGCTGGAGGTGCATCGCCAGTGGCACCTCCTCGGTGGCAAGAGCACCGCCACGATGATGTATGGCCACGTGGAGACGCTGGCCGAGCGGGTCGAGCACCTCGACCGGCTCCGGGAACTGCAGGACGAGACGGGGGGCTTCACGGCCTTCATCTGCTGGTCGTTTCAGCCCGACAACACGGAGATGGACGACATCCCGCCGGCCGGCCCCTTCGAATATCTCAAGACGCAGGCCGTGGCCCGGCTGTATCTCGACAACTTCCCCAACATCCAGTCGAGCTGGGTGACGCAGGGCCGCGACATCGGCCAGCTCGCCCTCTTGTTCGGTGCCAACGACATGGGCAGCCTGATGATCGAGGAGAACGTCGTCAGCGCCGCCGGCACCGTCCATCATCTCACGCTCGATGAGATGAGGTCGTCGATCTCGGAGCTCGGCTGGATTCCGCGGCGGCGGAACGTGTTCTACGAACTGTTCGAGGAAGAGCCGGCGGTGACGCTGTCCGCCGACACGGCCGCGCGGCCCAGCTTCACGCCGCTGCCGGTGGCGACGACCTCGCCGTGACAGCGACCGGCGAGCCGTTTATGGATGGCGATCGCGTCACGCTTCGCGTTCGCTGGCTCGTGCCGATCGTCGGGCCGGCGATCGAGAACGCGTGGCTGATGATCGACCGCGGGCTCGTGGCCGCGATCGGCCGCGGGCGGCCGCCGGCTTCGGCGGGCGAGACGCTCGACCTCGGTGACGCGATCGTGCTGCCGGGCCTCGTCAACGCCCACACCCACCTCGAGTTTTCGGAGTTCGCCGAGCCGCTGGCCGCGGTTGGCGGCCTGCCGGGGTGGATCGGTCGGGTGGTGGCGGCGCGGCGGGCCCGCGAAACCAGCCCGGCTGGAGACAGCGAAGCCCGGGCCATCGCCGCCATCCGTCGTGGGCTGGCCGAGAGCGCTGCAGGCGGTGTGACGACAGTCGGCGAGATCGCGACCGCGGCGCCGCTCCATGCCTACGCCGGCCCGGGTCCGGCGGTCCGCGTGTTTCGCGAGGGGCTTGGGCTCAGCGCGATGGCCGGCGACGCCGTGCCCCGCCTCGTCGCCGCCGACCTCGACCGGCTGGCCGCCGCCGGCATCGCCTGCGGCGTCTCGCCCCACGCCCCCTACTCCGTCGCCGCGCCACTCGGCCGCCGCCTGCTGGCGGAGGCGGGCCGCCGCCGGATCCCCGTGGCGATGCACCTCCTCGAGAGCGAGGCCGAAGCGGAGCTGCTCGACCGGGGCGAGGGTCCCTTCCGCCGGCTGCTCGCAGATCTCGGCGCCTGGGACTCGGGCGCACCGCCGGCCCTGCTGCCCGCAGCCGAGTGGATCGGTCGGCTGGCCCGGGCGCCCCGCGGAATCGTGGTGCATGCCACCCACATCAGCCATGACGAACCGGCCCTCGCCCGCCTGGCCCGGCACCGCGACCGGCTCACGGTCGTCGTCTGCCCGCGGACGACCCGGGCGATCTCCGGCACCCTGCCGCCGCTCGCGGTCCTGCGCGAGGCGGGTATCCGCATGGCGCTCGGCACCGACAGTCGGGCGAGCAACCCCGACCTGTCATTGCTCGCCGAGTGTCGCATCCTCGTAGACGCGGGCCTCGCCTCGCCGGAGGAAACCCTCCGCATGGCGACCATCCACGGCGCGTGGGCCCTCGGCTTCGACCGCCGCGCCGGCCGGATCGCCCCCGGCCGCCCGGCCGACCTCGCCATCCTGCGGCCCGCCACCGGCTCGCATCATGACCCGTTTGCGGCCGCCCTCGACCCAGCGACGGCGGTCGCCGCCACCCTCCGCCGCGGCCGGTTGATCGCCGGCCGCCTGGCCGCGCGAACCCAGCCATAAAAGCCCCCTTGCGCGAGCAAGGGGGATGACGCCAACCACGCAAGACAGCCCCAGCGGCCCATCCCCTGCACGCCTGGCACGCGTCCTCCCACCGGCTCGCGCCGGGGCGCTTCTATGCGGCATCCCCTCTTCGCCTGGCACGGGCAAACCCGAGCCTTCGCGGGACGGGAACTTATTCGCCCCTTGGGGCATCTCACCATGCGGGCGACGTTGCGCGGCCGTGACACGGGGCCGGGCCCGCCGCCGCTATCATCTGCGGACCCGGGGAGAAAACCGTCGTGCGTGCCACTTCCAGACTGTGCGGATCGCTCCTGCTCATCGCCTGCCTGGCCCCCGCGACCGCCATCGGCGACGGGCTGATCGTGATCGACCGACCGCCGCCGGGCTGGCGGCCGTCGTCCCACCTGCCCCACGCCTTCGCGCCGCTGGAGGTCCGTCGGCATCACGTGACCGTGTCGGTCGAGGGGCAGGTGGCCACGACCGCGGTCGACCAGACGTTCTTCAATCCCCACGACCGCCAACTGGAGGGCAGCTATCTCTTTCCAGTCCCCAAGGGCGCGAAGATCGACTCCTTCGCGATGGACATCGACGGCAAGCTCACGGAGGCCGAGCTGCTCGACGCCGCCAAGGCCCGGAAGATCTACGAGGACATCGTTCGCAGCATGAAGGACCCGGCGCTGCTGGAGTATGCCGGCCAGGATCTCTTCAAGGTGCGAATCTTCCCGCTCGAGCCGCGGAAAGAGAAGCGGGTGAAGCTCACCTACACCCAGCTGCTCACCGCCGACGGCGGGCTCGTGGAATATCGCTATCCGCTTGCCACCGAGAAGTTTTCCGCCAAACCGCTCGAGTCGGTGAGCGTGACGGTTCGGCTCGCGGCTGCCGCGCCGCTCACGACGATCCACTCGCCCAGCCACGAGGTCGAGGTGAAGCGGGACGGCGACCGGAAGGCGGTGATCGGGTTCGAGGCCAAGGATCTCCGGCCCGACACCGACTTTCTGCTCGCCTGGGGCGTCGAGCCCACCGACGAGATCGGCCTCGGGCTGCTCTGCCACCGGGAGGCGGGCGACGACGAGGGCACCTTCGCCCTGTTCGCGGCCCCGTCGCCCGCGGCGCTCGCGGCCGCACCCCAGCCGAAGGACATCGTGTTCGTGCTCGACACCTCCGGCTCGATGGCCGAGGGCGACAAGCTCGGGCAGGCCCGGCGGGCGCTGGAGTTCTGTCTGCGGAACCTCGACGACCGCGACCGGTTCGGCGTGGTCCGGTTCGCCACCGAGGCCGAGGCTCTCACCGACAGGCTCCTACCGGCCGACGGCGCCTCCCGCGAGAAGGCCGTGGCCTTCATGAAGGGCTTCAAGCCGATCGGGGGCACGGCCATCGCCGACGCCCTGACCCGCGGCCTGAGGCTCGCCACCGTGGATCACGACCCCGACCGTCCCTGCTTCGTGGTCTTTCTCACCGACGGCCTGCCCACGGTGGGCGCGACCGACGTGGGCAAGCTCATCGACGTGGTGACCGAGACCGCCGGTAAGCGGCCGGTTCGGGTCTTCTGCTTCGGCGTCGGCACCGACGTCAACACGCACCTGCTCGACCGGATCGTGGAGACGACGCGGGCGGCGAGCCAGTACGTGCTGCCTGGAGAGGATCTGGAACTCAAGCTCGCGAACTTTTACGGCAAGATCGCCAGCCCCGTGCTCGCGAACCTGGAACTGACGGTGGAGGGCGACGTGCGACTCTCGAAGCTGCATCCCACACCACTGCCGGACCTGTTCAAGGGGGAGCAGCTGGTCGTGCTGGGTCGCTCTTCGGGCACCGGGCGGGCCACTCTCGCGCTCACGGGCACCGTGGCGGGCGAGCAGCGGCGGTTCACGCTCACGAAGTCGTTCCCCGAGCAGGACGACCGCCGCGACTTCCTGCCCCGGCTGTGGGCGGCCCGCCGCGTCGGGTTCCTGCTCGACCAGATTCGGCTCCACGGCGAGAGCCAGGAAGTCCGCGAGGAAGCGGCCACGCTCGCCCGGCGGTACGGGATCGTGACGCCGTACACCTCGTGGCTGATCCTCGAAGATGAGGGGCGGCGGAACGTGGCCGCGACCGATCGGACGCTCCAGGCCCTCGAGGCCGACCGCGAGGCCCGCGCCCAAGCCGGCAGGATGTACGCGGCGGCTCGCGAAACCGCGAGCGGAGCCGCCGCCGTCGGCGACGCCCAGGCCTACGACACGCTCCGCCGCGCCGAGAAGCTCGCCGCCCCGGCGGCGGCCAACGCCAAATCCTGGCGCGGGCAAGCGGGCGAGGAGGCGAGTCGGTCAGCCGCCGTGCAGCGTGCCGTGGAGGGCCAGCAAACGCAGAACGTGGCCGGGCGCACCTTCTACGCCAACGCCGCCCAGTGGATCGACGCCCGCGTGCAGGAGCGGCCCACCGCAAAGCGGGAAAAGATTCCGTTCGGCTCGGAAGCCTACTTCGCCCTCCTCGACCGCGATCCCTTGGTCGCCCAGTGGCTCGCCCTCGGCCGCAACGTGGTCGTGCTCGTGGGCGACACGATCGTGGAGGTTGTGGAATGAGGGGCTCCAACCAGCACCGAAAGTGGACAGCCGCAAGCACACCGATGGACCGGCTCGGGGCTGCCCGTACCAATCGAGCCAGCGTTGGCAGCGAGCGCAGGCAGGATGCCGAAGCGAAGCTGGAATCAAGCGAGCGAAGGGCAGGATGCCCGTAGCGAGCGTCCGGCGAGATGGCACGGGCAGCCCCGAGCCAGCGCTACCGAAAGACTGACCACCATTCCCGCAAACCGGAGCCTTACACCATGACGACCCGCATCCTGACCACCTGCTGCCTGCCCCTGCTCGCCATCGCCGCCGCCCGTGGCGAACACCCCGAGGAACCCGCGAAGAAGCCCCAGATCGAAGTCTGCTTCGTGCTCGACACCACCGGCTCGATGTCGGGCCTGATCGAGGGGGCGAAGGAGAAGATCTGGAGCATCGCCAACGAGATGATCGCCGCCAAGCCGACGCCCGAGCTGAAGCTCGCCCTGATCGGCTACCGTGACCGGGGCGACGAGTACGTGACGAAGCTCACCGACCTGACGGCCGACATCGACGCGATCCACGGCACACTGATGGAGTTCTCGGCGAACGGGGGCGGCGACGGCCCCGAGTCGGTCAACCAGGCCCTGCACGAGGCGGTCACGAAGGTGTCGTGGAGCGGCGACCGCGACGTGCTCAAGATCGTGTTCCTCGTGGGCGACGCCCCGCCCCACATGGACTACGAGCAGGACGTCCGCTACCCGGAGGTTTGCCAGGCCGCGATGAAGAAGGACCTCGTGATCAACGCCGTGCAGTGCGGCCAGGAGGACGAAACGGCGAAGATCTGGAAGGAGATCGCGAAACTGGCCGAGGGCAAGTACATCCCGCTCGTGCAGACCGGTGGCATGGTGCGGATTGCGGCGCCCCAGGACGAGCAAATCGCGGCCTTGAACCGGGAGATCGGGGGCACGCTGATCGGTTACGGCGACGCCGGTGCCCGCCGCGGGGTCGTGGCGAAGCAGGCGGCCGCCGAGGCGGCGGCTCCCGCGGCCACCGCCGACCGGCTCTCGTACAACGCCGCGACCGGCCGGGCCGTGCAGGGCGGCGGCGAGCTGATCGACCAACTCGACCGAGGCGAGGTCAAGCTCGACGACGTCAAGGAAGAGGCCCTGCCCGAGGAGTTTCGGGGGCTCGACGAGAAACAACTCGCCGCCGCGGTGGACGCCAAGCGGGCCAAGCGGAAGGAGATCCAGGCCCGGCTGGAGAAGCTCCTCGAGGAACGCAACACCTTCATCATCGCCGAGAAGAAGCGGCTCGCCGAGTCGGGCAAGGGCGACTCCTTCGACGAGGAGGTGTCGGGCACCGTCCGCGAGCAGGCCGCCCGCAAGGGCATCGAATACAAGAAGTGAGCCCTGCTATAGCCGGCAGTTGGCGATCCGGGTCTCGATGATCGCCGAGGCCCCGATCGCCTCGAGCTTCTCGATGATCGCGTGGGCCTCGCCCCGCTTGACCATCGCCCGGATGGCGCACCAGGA
>JBIIYH010000109.1:0-8674 GCA_044346905.1 Pirellulales bacterium | reverse complement strand
TGGGGGTAGACCTCGTTCCAGGCATTGAGCTGGTTGACGAAGTCGTACTCGGCTGCGAACTCGTAGATCTCGTACATCCGCCCCTCGGCCCGCACCCGGCCGCGGCGCATGTTGACGGCCCCGGCGAGGGGCGGGTTCAGGCCGCCCTGGTCGGGCGGCTGGTTCGGGCCCGGTCCGGCCGTGTAGCCGCTGGCGTCAGCCTGCACGCGGCCGCCGAGGTGCAGGCGGAAGTCACCGGCCGGCGAGACGAGTTCGAGGCCGTTCCGCCACCGGGCGGCCAGCGGCGCCTCGTTGCCGAGAAGGTATGTCTGCGCCACGCCCGGGGCTGGCGGCGGCATCGCGATCGGCTCGGGGGCCTCGCTCGCGGGTTGTGGGAGTGGCTCGAGTGAGGCGACCAGGGCGTCGAGGCCGGCCGTAAGCGGGGGCGGGTCGGGGCCCGCGGCCATCGCCGTGGCGGTCAGCAGCCAGGCGAGAAGCACCGCCGGCAGGCCGCGGCTTGAGCCCGGCCCCGGCCTCGTCTCGGCATGTTCGGTTCGACCGTCAGCCACGCCCCGCCCCCCGCAGGTGTCACCTGCGGAGTTTTCGACGCCCGCGGCTGCCGGTGGCGACGGTCAGGCCCGAAGATCGGGTCGGGCAAATGGGGCAAAGCCTGCGGGTCAGGCAGCGGCTTGGGGGATGGCAAACCACGGTGTCACGAGACGCTTCGTCACCAGGGCCAGAGCGATTTCCACCAAGGCCGCGGGGCGGCGGCGGGACCGTGCCCGGCGCACGAGCAGGCGGTGGGCGCCGCGTCGATGCCCGCGCAATGGCGGCAAAGATACTCGACCTTCCGCTCGATCACGTCCACCTCCTCCTCCTTCATGGTCTTGAGCAGGGTCTTCTTCGTCCGCACGCTCGCGGCGCCGCACGATCCGTCGCAGGCCGTGCCGGTGCAGGATCCGGCCTGCCGTGGACCCTTCCCGTGACGGCCGTGATGGGAGAGGCATGGCTCCGGCACGCAGACCGGCTCGCATTTCATCGAGTAGGTGGTCTTGGTCTGCTTCTTGGTGGCCGGCTCGCAGACGCAGACCGGCGTCAGGTGACAGCCGCCTCCGCAGACGCGACACACGGGCTTCTTCGTGGCCGGCTCGGCCGGGGCGGCGGGCGGATCCGCTGCCGGCGCGAGGGCCGAGAGGCCGGCGAGGGCCAGGAGGAGCGCGGTGGCGAGTGTGGTGAAGTGCATGATGGGAGACTCCCCGTGTTCCGGCCGCGGTCGGCCTCAGAAATCGAATGCCATCCGGGCCCCGAACCCGTTGATCCCGCCGCTGCCGTTCTTGCCGCGGCTGTTGACGAAGTCGCGATACGTGTAGTCGTAGTTGAAATACATGCGGGCGTTGGGGTTCATGATCCAGTTGAGGCCGAGCGTGAGGCCGTTGAGCACGCCGCCGTTAACGCCCTGGTTGTCGAGACAGACCCAGTCGTAGCGGGCCCCGATCTGCCAGGCACCCTCGCTGGTGGAGATCCGGCCCCCCTCGCCGATCCGGAAGAAGTTGTTCCGCGGCACGTAGCGATCGAGCACCGCCTGTTTGCGGTTGTAGGCCCGCGCTTCGCCCGTCAGGGCATACATCACCTCGCAGTAGGCGCCCTGGGTGAAGTAGTTGGAGATCTCGGTGTTGAGCGGCTGCAGGCCGGCATTGTCGGAGGGATTGAGGATCGTCCGGGCCTCGGGGATGAACGACCCGGTCCATTCGGCCTGGAACTGCCAGGGGCCCCAGTTGGAGGCGTATTCCGCGACCAGGAGCGTCTGGTCGCCCGCGTCGAGCAGGCCCGTGTCGGCGTAGATCGAGTTGAGCGGGCCCGGCGGGCCGTTGCGGAGGTTGCCGCGGATCCGCTGGCGGAAACTGCCCCGCTGGAAGTTGGGGCTTCCCGGCGTGCCGCTCTGCTGGACTTTTGGGCACTGCTGGTAGAGCGCGCACAGCCCGAGATGCGTCCAGCGGGCGTTGTCGGGATCATCGACGACCAGCCCCGTGACCCGCGCCTGGTAGGAGTTGGCCGCGGCCGTGTTGGCGAAGCCGAAGGGGTTCTGGTCGTTCTTGTAGACGCCGAGGCCCCACCACAGCCGGTCGTCTTCGAGGGCGTTGTCGAAGAACAGGATGCCCGGCGCGTAGCCGTTGTTGAACGGGGAGAAGAAGCCGTCGTTGAGGAACGACCGCTCCATGAAGTTGAGCCACCGGTCGCTGGTGATGTGCTCGAGGCCCGTCATCGTGTTCTGGTTGCCGATCCGGACGTTGCCCACGAGCGGCAGCTGGGTGATCGTGAGCCAGACCTCGGTGGGCACCACGTAAGGACCGACCGCGTTCTCCAGCGTCGGGTCGCTCTGGGCGGTAATCGTGAGCTGGTTGATGAAGTCGTATTCGGCGAGCCACTCGTAGTTTTCATACATCTGGCCGTCGATCCGGAACCGCCCGCGGCGCCAGTTGGTGGCACCGGAGAGCGGCGGGTTGAGGCCGCCGGCGGTCGCCAAGGCAGCGGGCCCGGGGCCGGCCGTGTAGGCCGTGGTATCGATCTGGCCGCGGCCGCCCACGTGCACCCGGAACTCCTTGTTCGTAGACATGAACTCCAGGCCGTTGTTCCACTTCGCCTTGAGACCTACGTCGGCACCCACGGTGAGGGCGTCGTCGGTCAGTTGCGACTCTCCCCCCTTCAGTTGCTCGGTCTCGGGCTTGCTCTCGGCCGCCGCCGCTGCGGCCGATGACTCTGGCTCGGGCTCAGGCTTCGCGTCGCCGAGCCGAATTGGCGTGGCGTCGAGAGTGGCCGAAGGGGCCGGAAGCCGCAGGATCGCAGGCCCCGCCTCGATCGTCTCCAGGCCCGACAGGTCGTCGGCGCGGGCCACTGCTATCGCCAACCAGGCGAGCGCAGCCAGAGCGAGGGGATGCGATGTCCGGGGATACATGTGGAGGGCGTGTGGGCGACCGAAGCCGCAAGGTCGACGCGACCCGCAGTGCTTGCCTAAACCTGGAAATCGTCAGAGTTCGCCCGGGCGGTTTATGAGGAATTGGCCGCGCGAACTAGCCGCGGCTTGCCCAGACCCCCCCGCCTTCCTCTCGTCGCGGCTTTCCCTCATGAAGAGGGGCTATGGGCCGGTCGGCTGGGGCATCGCCGCCGCGGGTGTCGGCTCCCATCTGGGGAGGCGGACGGTGGCAGTCGTGCCCGCCCCGGGGCGGCTCGCGACGGTAATCGCGCCTCCGCAGCCCTCGACGACCGACTTGCAGATCGCGAGGCCCAGACCGCCGCTGCGGCGGCTCTCGGCATGGCTTCGCGCCGGATCGACCATCCAGAAGCGGTCGAAGATCCGCTCGAGGTCCGCGGGGGCGATGCCGCTGCCGGTGTCCTGCACGGCGATGACACCACCCGTGGCGCCCTCGGTGGTGACCGTGACCACGACGCGGCCGCCCCGGGGGGTGAACCGCAGCGCGTTGTCGAGTAGGTTGCCGACCACCTGCCGGAGCCGACCGGTGTCGCCCCCCACCAGGGGCCGGCTTCGGGGGACGAGTTCCAGCGACACGCCTCGTTCCTCCGCGGCCCCGGCGAACATCGCGACCGCCTGGGCCGCGACGCCGGCCAGATCCACCGCCTCCCGCACGTTCGGCACCGAGGCTGCGCTGCCCTCGGCCAGCAGCAGCAGGTCGTTGGCGAGCTTGGAGAGGTGCTGGGCCGCCTCGAGGACGTCGACGAGCGTGTCACGGTACTCGGCTGCGGACCGATCCTGTGAGACAGCCACATCGAGCGTGCTTTGGATCGCCGTAAGCGGGCCGCGGAGCTCGTGGGCCGCGTCGGCCACGAACTGCTCCTGCCGTTCCACGTGCGTGGCGACCTGGTCGAGCAGCCGGTTGATCGTGACCGACAGCCGGTCGAGCTCGTCCCCGGCCCCGCTCTCGGCCAACCGGTCGCCGAGCCGCGTGGGCCGCAGCCGTTCAGCGGTCGCGAGGATCGCCGCAACGGGGCGGGTGGCCTGCACCGCGAGCCAGTAGCCGGCCAGCGGTGTCAGCAGCGACAGCGCGAGCCCCACCGTCAGCAGCAGCTGCATCAGTGCGCGGACGTTCTCGTCGAGTGATTCGGTCGACATCCCGACCCGGATGTGGAACGGCCGCCGGCCGGCCGTGTCGATCGCCAGCCGGGCGTAGCGGTACGGGCCCACCTGGACCACGTTCTCGCGGCGATCCTTGCGGGACGGCGGGAAGGAGGCGACAGCCTCCGGGCAGAGGTCGCTCTGCCAGATCGTCTTTCCGTCCTCGGTGAGCAGGTGCGTGAACCAGGCCCGCTCCGCGTTGGCCTTGACCCGCCGCTGGAGCTCGGCGACGACGGCGTCGATGTCGGGATAGAGGTCGGTGATCGCGATCGCCACCTCACGGACGTTGCCGATCAGGACGGCGTCAGTCTCACGATACAGGGCCCCCCGCGCGCCGAGCCAGACCGCCGCCAGCGACGTGGCGGTCATCAGGAGCACGACGCCGGTGTTCCAAAGCGTGAGCCGGGCCCGGAGCGTCGTCCACGTCGTCGGATCAATCGAGGGCCAACGCATAGCCGCGGCCCCGAACGGTGCGGATGAAGGACGACTTGCGATTGCGATCGATCTTGCCCCGGAGCCGGTTGATGTGGACCTCGATCACGTTGGTGGGGCCGTTCCAGTCGAAGCCCCAGACATGCTCGCAGAGCATCTTGCGGGTGACGACCTGGCCGTGGTAGCGCATCAGGAGCTCGAGGATGCTGAACTCGGTCGGCGTGAGGTCGAGGCCGCGGCCGGAGAGCGTGAGCCGCTGGTTCGCGAGATTCAGGTGGAGCGGGCCCACCTCCAGGTGCATCGCCGGCCGGTCGGAAGTCCGCCGGTGCACGGCATCGATGCGGGCCAGGAGTTCATCCATCTCGAACGGCTTGACGAGATAGTCGTCGGCCCCCGCCTCGAAGCCCTCGAGCTTGTCCGGCACGGTGCCGCGGGCCGTGAGCACGATCACCGGCGTCCGAATGCCGCGGGAGCGGGCCGCCCGGAGCACGTCGAGGCCGCCGACCTTGGGCAGCATCAGGTCGAGCACGACGAGGTCGCTCGCCAGGAGCGTGTCGGCCTCGACGGCCGCGGCCCCGTCGGGAATCCACGTGCACTCGTGACCGGCCTCGCGGATCGCGGTGCTCACGGCCCGTCCGATGACCGGATCATCCTCGACGATGGCGACTTGCATGCTCGTGACCCCGGGGCATGTCGTTTCGGCCGGGCGTGATTCCCGCTGGCTGCCGGCCAAAGCTGGAGAGTGTACCAGCCCGCGAGGAAATGCCGGCACCGAGCCCCCCGGCTCACTCCCACTCGATCGTGGCGGGGGGCTTGGAGGAGATGTCGTAGACCACGCGATTGACGCCCCGGACCTCGTTGATCACGCGGGTCGAGATCCTGG
The DNA here is from genome assembly GCA_044346905.1 of Pirellulales bacterium. Taxonomy (GTDB): domain Bacteria; phylum Planctomycetota; class Planctomycetia; order Pirellulales; family UBA1268; genus QWPN01. The sequence goes on along the minus strand of JBIIYH010000109.1, from coordinate 3,251 downwards.
CCAGGAGGTCGTACGGCAGGTGGCTCCAGTCGGCCGTCATGAAGTCTTCGGTCTCGACCGCCCGGACGGCGAGCACGTCGTCGTAGGTGCGGGCGTCGCCCATCACGCCCACGCTCTGCACGGGCAGGAGCACGGCGAAGGCCTGCGACACCTTCCGCATCAGGCCTGCGGCCTCGAGTTCCTGGAGCACGATCGCGTCGGCCTCCCGGAGCGTGTCGAGTCGGGGCTTGGTCACCTCGCCGAGGCAGCGGACGGCGAGGCCCGGCCCGGGGAACGGATGTCGCCAGACGATTCGTTCAGGCAGGCCGAGCTGGAGACCGAGCTGGCGGACCTCGTCCTTGAACAGGTCGCGGAGCGGCTCGACGAGTTCGAACTGCAGGTCGTCGGGCAGGCCGCCCACGTTGTGATGGAGCTTGATCGTCGCGGCCGGGCCATCGGCCGCGGCGCCGCTCTCGATCACATCGGGGTAGAGCGTGCCCTGTGCGAGGAACCGCGCGCCCTCGATCCGGGCGGCCTCCTCGGCGAAGCAGTCGATGAAGGCCTTGCCGATCCGGCGCCGCTTCTCCTGCGGGTCGGTCACGCCGGCCAGGACGTCGAGAAACAAGCCTTCCGCGGGCACGACGTGGAGATCGGAGCGGAAGTGGGTGGTGAACTCCTCGATCACCCCCGCCGCCTCGCCCTGCCGCAACAGGCCGTTGTCCACCAGGATGCAGGAGAGCTGGTCGCCGATCGCCCGACTCAAGAGCGCCGCCACCACGGCCGAATCAACGCCCCCGGAGAGGCCGCAGATGACGCGGTCGGCGCCGATCCGTCGGCGAAGCGACTCGATCATCGAGGCAGCGAAGTCGTCGAGCCGCCAGGCGCCGGTGCAACCGCACACCGCCTTGAGGAAGTTGGCGAGGATCGTGCTGCCGGCGGGCGTGTGGGTCACCTCGGGGTGAAACTGAAGCCCGAACACCGGGAGCGTGCGGTGGCGGACGGCCGCGAGGGGGCAGGTGGCGGTGCGGGCCAGCGGGAGGAAGTCGGCCGAGACCTCGGCCACCTGGTCGCCGTGGCTCATCCAGACCTCGGTCTGGCCCGGCACGCCGGCGAGCAGGAGTTCGTGGTCGAGCACCTCGCAGGCCGCGCGGCCATATTCACGGGCCGTCGCCCGGGCCACCTGGCCGCCGAGCGACTCGCAGGCCAGTTGCATCCCGTAGCAGATCCCGAGCACGGGGATGCCGAGTTGGAAGATGCCGGGGTCGCACTTCGGCGCCGTCTGCTCGTAGACGCTGGCCGGGCCGCCGGAGAGGATGATGCCGCGGGGCGCGAGGTCGCGGATCCGGGCCGCCGAGATGTCGTGCCGGACGATCTCGCAGTAGACGTGCTGCTCCCGCACGCGGCGGGCGATCAGCTGGGCGTATTGCGAGCCGAAGTCGAGGACGAGCACCCGCTCGGCCTGCTGGGGAGCGGAAGCCGCGGCTCGGGAAGCGGGAGTCGCGGGGGCGGGCGGGACGGTGCCGGCGGACATGACGAATCGCTGGGCGGGTGGGGGAAAAGCCCAGCAGTATACGCCCTCCGAATCCTTCTGCGCACAGGGGTGCCGCGAGGGGTCTCCCGCCGAAGCACGAGCCTTTTTCCGAGGGTCTTTGTTCCCAACTCTTTCGCGATCGAAACTCCGCATCGGCACTGGTGGCGAGCCGGGATTGGTCGTCGAGGGGCCGTGCAAATCCTCCATCAACGATTCAGGATTTCTGTCTTGTCCGCCTGCAAAAACAAGGTCGCGGCGAAGCCTCGTCTCAGTGGTGATCTGAATGGAACAAGCCCCTGGCGATGAGCTCCGGGTATGGCTCGGTCGATACCGCGTATGGCGTGTGCCTGCGATGCCCGGGTCAAGGCGGCAGAGGACGTGGAGGTGGTTGTCGAGGATCGCGAAGCCGCGGATGCCCGGGCCGCTCCTCCCGAGGCTCACGAGTCGTTCATCAGCCGGAGGACCGTTGCGGCAGTGCCATTGACCGGGCTATCCTTCGACGTACGGATCCCCAACTTCAACGACACGTTTACCGGAACCGCCCCGGATCTGGGTGCCATGGAGACCACGGACGGCGTGTTCCGGGCGGGCCATACCGAACTCATCAGTTGCGTGTCGGCAACCCCGCGCGGAGGGCGGCCCGACAGGGCCGTCCCTGCCGCAATCACAGTCACAACGAAAGGAAGCAAGCAAATAAAATTCTTTCTCACTTTCCTCACCGCCTTGTTGCTCGCATGTCCAGCCTTTGCCGCCACGTGGTCGCTGGATGGTGTCGATGATTCACTGATCGTCCGCGGCAAAGCGACCACCGCTGCAGGAACTGGAGGGCAAAGCCTCGTGCTCGATGGCGGGTCGCTCGTCGAACTCAAGGACAGCGCCAAGTTGTCCAGTGGCGAATTTAGCGTATCGCTCTGGTTCAATCCGTATGACCTGGCGGGCGGGCAGCAGATGCTGGTCGGCAAGAATCGTTACTCACGCGATGAGCGGCAGTGGGGCCTCACGATCGAGCCTGATGGCAAACTGAAGGCGCATCTTCGGCAAAGCGGCTGGAGCACCATCCCCTGCAAAGAACCGCTGGTCGCTGGCAGATGGCATCTCGCGACGTTGGCAGTGGATGCTCAGAAGGCGTCGCTTTATTTGAATGGCAAGCCCGTGGGCGAGGTGTCGCTCAAGTCGCCGATCGCGGACACACCGGCTCCGATAACGCTTGGCGGTATCTGGGATGCGGATGCGGTCCAGCAAGCGTTTCACGGCGCGGTGGACGAGTTCTCGTTCCAGCCGCGAGCACTGAGTGCGAAAGAGATTGCCACGAGTTACCGGCCGGTCTCGGGGACGCATGAGTTGCCAAAGCCCGTGGCCGTAATGCCGCTCTGGGACGCCACCCAGACGCTGCCCAAAGCGGCCGATCTATCGCCAGTGAAGGACGCGGAATTCTATGTTCTCAAGAAGCAGCGGCCTGATGAGGACGGATGCAATTTCACGCTCGGTGTTGGGCTCGCCTGGCACAAGGGAAAGCTCTATGCGTCCTACGGATTCAGCACATCCGAACAAGAGAACACGGCCGACGAGGAAGCTCATGTCCGAGTCAGTGAGGACGGCGGCAAGACGTGGGGTCAGCCGGTCGCAATGGATGCGGGCGAAGGCAACCTCGGCGTGAGTCACGGCGTGTTTCTCTCGCACGGCGGCAGGCTGTGGGCCTTCATGGGGGCCTTTTACGACAACTTTTACGGACCAACCTCAC
>JBIIYH010000261.1:0-4187 GCA_044346905.1 Pirellulales bacterium | reverse complement strand
GCCGCGGCGGCGGCGTCGGCCGGCCGGTCGGTGGGCCGCATCCCCGCGAGCCGCTTCCGCTCCACGTCGCTCCGCAGCCGCACCGCCCCGGCCGCGGCCACGAAGCCGGCGGCGAGCGTCGTCTTGCCACTGCCGGAGACACCGCAGGTCGCGTACAGCACCGGCGTCCGAGGCCGCATCAGCCGCTCGGCCAGCTCGAGGTAGCGGTCGGTGTCGGCCCGGGCCGGAGCGTCGTCCGCCCGGAGCGTTGCCACCGCGGCCCGCACGACCGCGCGATAGACCTCGTAGACCGTGAACACGCTGGCGGCGGCGTGGTCGTCGGCCGCTTCCATCCAGCTGCTCCTGACGATCGCTGCCAGGTCGGGGCGGCCCCGCGACTCGAGATCCATCACCAGAAAGGCCACGTCGTTGGCCACGTCGATCCATCGCAGTGCCGGACTGAACTCGATCGCGTCGAAAGCCGTCATCCGCCCGGCGTGGAACACGAGGTTGGCCAGATGCAGGTCGCCATGGCACTCGCGGACTCTGCCCCCGGCCCGGCGGCGGTCGATGACCGCCGCGAGGGCGTCGAGCCGGGCGAACAGCCAGGCCTCGATTCGCCCCACGCGGTCGGCCAGATCGGGCCGCCGCTCGCGCAGCTGGCCGAGGTTGATCGCCACCGCGTCGTGGACACTTTCAGCCGAGCCCCAGGCGTCGCCAGCCGCCGCCACCGCCAGCCCCTCCTCGACGGCGGCGATCGCGGCCCCGAGTTGCTCGCAATCGGCGCCGGTGAGCCGGCCGGCGACGAACCGGGCGTCGAGCCGGTCGGCCTCGTCGAACTGCACGAGCTTCACGGCCCATTCGATCGCCGGCCCGTCGCCCCCGACCCGCGGCAGGTCGGGCGTGCCCGTGATCGGCACGGCGGCGACGTAGAGCTCCGGAGCGAACCGGCCGCTGACGCGGATTTCCTCCTCGCAAAACCGCCGCCGCTTCTCGAGCGACGTGTAGTCGAGGAAACCGAAGTCGAGGGGCTTTTTCAGCTTGTAGACGAACGGGCCGGTAAGGAAGACCCAGGAGATGTGGGTCTCGATCAGGCGGATCTCGGCCGTGGGGTGCGGGTAGGCGGCCGGCTCGCGGAGCCGCGCGACGAGCCGCAGCGTCTCGGCCGGGATGGCGGCGTGGGTCGGCATGGATCGCACCAAACAAAACTGCCGCCCCGCGGAATCCCGCGGGGCGGCAGCCGTAGGTTTCGCTCGTCACCACCGGCGAGGTCGCGACGGCGAACCGTCGCGCTGCCGAATGATGCCGGGCTCCTCGGCCGCGCCGCTCCCCGATGGAGCGGCCGCGCCAGAGGTGATGGTGGGCTGCGTCAACGGCAGGCCCGTCGACTCGCCGCTACGAGAGCAGCCCTCCGGTACAGTCACATTGCGTCACTGAATCACCTCCTTTGCTACGAGGACCCGGCCGCACGACCACTGTGGGGCCGCCGCCGGACGGATGTTCTCCCCGGCCGTCACCGAGGAACAATCGGAATAGTAGACCCGGACCCGGCGAAGAAAAGCAAGCTGCCGGTTCCAGAAGATCCTCATTCCCGCTCGGCGAACACGATCCGGCGTCGAAAGCGGTCGATCCCCACGAGGCCGCCGGCGGGGTCGGCGGCGATCCCCTGCCCCGGGAACGGGCAGCCGACCGCCTCCACCAGCCGCAGCTCGCTCCCCGCGGCCGGCAGTGCCAGCCGGTAGAGCACCGGGAAATGGTGGTGCGAGACGAGCAGCGTGTCGCCGTCCCAGATCCCGCCGGAGGCGCTCATGCCGTCCCAGTCGGCCACGACCGCGGCGGGAAACGTGAACCGCCGGGCCTCCCGCTCCAGGCCGCCGGCGGCATACTCGACCAGGACGGTGCGGGCGTTGTCGGCCCGATACCAGGCGAAGCAGCACCACCAGTTGCCGTCGCGTCGCACGCACCACACGAGGCTTCCGGGCGGATCCTGGAACCGGTGAAAGAGCGTGAGTTCGCCGGTGGCCGGATCGAACACGCGGATCTCGCTCTCGGGGGGCTCGGCGGGGTAGTTGGAGTGGGCGCAATACACCCGCCCCTCGTACACGAAGCCGCTGTTGAGGTGCTTGGCGTCGGCCGCGGTCCCCGCCTGCAGGAGCCGGCCGGTCGCGCGGTCATATTGGGCCACGGTCGTGTTGGAGATGGCGTAGGCATTTCGCTCGTCGGCGGCGGCCGCCTGCGTGGCGTGGGGCGAGGCGATCAGCCGTGTGCTCGTCCAGCCCGGCCGGCGCACCAGCGCCGTCGTCGCCGGCTCGGCCACGGGGGCCGGCGGTGCAGCGGCAAGCTGCATCGCGAGGGCGGCCCACGCCCAGACCGCCACGCTCCGGTGCACGTGGCAGGTCATGCCGACCGCTCGACGAGCGCTCGACCCTTGCGGCCGATCCCCACCGCGGCCACGATCACGAGGCCCAGCAGCAGGCCGAAGGCGGCGTCGGCCGACTTGAGCAACACCTGCAGCCCGGCGGTCGCGTCGCCGTGGGTGTCGATGCCGAGTCGGCCGAGCAGCTCGTGCAGGAGGTGATGCACGGCCGGCAGCTGGTGGACGACGATTCCGCCTCCCACGAAAAACATGGCCGCCGTGCCGGCGATCGAGAGGGCCCGCATCAGCCAGGGCGCGGCCGCCACGATCCCCCGGCCCAGGCCGGCCAGGGCCGGCGACCGCCGACTGGCGAGCGCCGCTCCCAGGTCGTCGAGCTTCACGATCGCAGCGACGAGCCCGTAGACGCCGATCGTCATCAGGATGGCCACCGTCACGAGCACGCCCACCTGCGTGACGAGCGGCTTGCCGGCCACGATCCCGAGCGTGATCACGATGATCTCGGCGGAGAGAATGAAGTCGGTGCGGATCGCCCCGGCGATTTTCCTGCCTTCCGTCGCCCCGCCGGTCGCGGCAGCCGCGTGCTCATGGGCCGCGTCATGCCCGCTGCCGTGGCCGCCGCGATGCGCCAGGGCGTGAAGGATCTTCTCGGCCCCCTCGTAGCAGAGGAAGGCCCCGCCCACGATCAGCAAGGGCGGAATCGCCCAGGGCACGAGCCAGCCAATCAGGAGCGCGGCCGGCACGAGGATGGCCTTATTGACGGCCGATCCCTTGGCGACAGCCCAGACCACTGCCAGCTCGCGGGCCGGATCGACCCCGGTCACCTGCTTGGCGTTGAGCGCCAGGTCGTCGCCCAAGACGCCGGCCGTCTGCTTGGCGGCCACCTTCGTCATGGTGGCCACGTCGTCGAGGACGCTGGCGATATCGTCGAGCAGCAACAGCAGGCTGGTGGCCATGGGCATCCTGACAGGGCCGCGGGGCATCACGCGGAACGATCAGGATACGATACGCCACCCGGGCCGGTCCGGTCATCAGCCTCGCATCGGTTCCGCGCGTCCCTGCGCCCCTGCCCTCAGTTCCTCGCCCCCGCCATCCGCCGGCGCCGAGGACGGCCGCCAGGCTCATCGGCCTTGGCTTCCATACGACCCGCCATACGCTCCGCCCGAAGACCCGCCCGAGGAGCCCCACGACCCGCCGGAGGAGCCGTGTCGCCGCGCCCGCCGGGCCATCCGCCGGGCATGCCGGCCGCCGCCGCTGCTGCCACCCGAGGAGCCCCAGTTCCCGTGGCTCGACGACCCGACCCAGCCGCCGGACGAGCCACCCGACGCCTCGGGGAAGGAGTCGCGGGACGTGCCACCGTTACTGCCATACACCACGGTGCCGTACTGGTCGTGCCAGCCGGCCTCCACATCGAGCGGCACCGCCGCCACGGCGGCGCACACCACCATCATCACCACGCTCTTCGAACCACGGTTCACACGCATCGCATCAGACTCCCGGGAGGTGGTGGCCGTCACCGGAAGCCGCGAGGGCGGCACCCGGTGCGCGGCCTTGCAACGCCGCAACCTTACGCGGGATCCACTCCGAGAAATCAAGTCGGCAATCAACTCGCAACGGCCGCAGCCTACCCTTGCGGGCGTGCAAGCATCTCGTCAACCCGACACGTGCTCAGGACACTTTGAAGATCGCGACTCGGAGGCGGCCACTAGCGGGTGCGGCGCCGCTTGGCCACCGGCTTCTTGGCGGCGGCCTTCTTGGCCAGCTTCTTCGTGACAACCAGCTTCTTGGCAGCCGGCTTCTTGGCAGCCGGCTTCTTGGCAGCCGGCTTCTTGGC
>JBIIYH010000242.1:0-4387 GCA_044346905.1 Pirellulales bacterium | reverse complement strand
GCTTCTTGGCAGCCGGCTTCTTGGCAGCCGGCTTCTTGGCAGCCGGCTTCTTGGCCACCGGCTTCTTGGCGGCAGCCTTCTTGGCGGCAGCCTTCTTGGCCACCGGCTTGCGGCGGGTCTTCCGGGCCGCGATGGCCTCCGCAACCTCGTCGAGGAAGTCGTTGGCCATGGCGGTGAGATCCGTCGCTGAGAGCGGCTCGACCTCGTCGAGGATGAAGAGCGCCAGTTCGCCCCGTTGCTGGGCGGACATCAGCGTCTGGTATTCGCGGAGCGTGAGGTCGTCGTGGTCGTCGTCCTCGCTGGTGAGAAACTCGAATCCCACCCGGGCCTGGGCATCCCAGCCGTCGATGTGAAACGAGACCCCGTGCTCGTGAAACGGGATGTTCCGCACGACCTTGTAGCCCCGGTCACGGAACAAGCGGGCCAGCAGGTCGCAGGCCTGGGTCTCGGAGAGCAGATCGAAGGCGGCCATGAAAGAACCTCGAAGAGCGGTGACGGGCGAGGAAGATTACCGGGACGAAGGATACCGCAAGACCGTCGCGGCGGCCCAGTCGCGGTGCCCGGGGGCACCCGTGTCCGCCCGGGCTTCGCGCCACCGCGGCCGCCGGCCACAATCCGGCGATGAGCGAATGGGTGGTGTTCGGCGTGGTGGCGGTGATCGTGGGCATCCTCGTGGTGCTGCTGCGTCTGGGCGTCGGCGACGACGACTGACCGGCCCCGCCCGGACCGGTCGTGGCCCCCCGTGTTTCGCGAGTTCTGCCCCGGCCTGACAAACCTGCAAGCCGGAACTGCTCTGGCCGCGATGCCGCATCCGCCGCTAGTGTTTTTGCGTCGGGCCGCGGGCCCGCAGCGTTTCTACGTTCCGAGATCCGACCCCTGAAAGGAGCCTCTTCGATGGGCAAAGGCAACAACGCTCAGAAGAACGACAAGAAGAACAAGAAGCCGAAGCAGGACAAGACCAAGACCCCGGTCAAGAAGTGAGCGCGGGCCGGGCCGTGCTCCGGCCCGGCCGCCTCCCCCTTCCCGCCATGCCCGACCTGCTGCTGCCGCTCTCGATTTTCCTGGCGGAGATGGCCGTCGTCGCGATTTCGACGATGCGGATCATCTTCATCGGCCGCGGCCTCAAAACGATGGCCGCGGGGCTCGGCTTCTTCGAGGTCACGATCTGGCTGTTCGCGATCGGCCAGGTGATGACGAACCTCGACAGCCCGCTTTGCTTCGCAGCCTTCGCCGGCGGGTTCGTGGCGGGCAACTACCTCGGCATGAGCCTGGAGCAGCGGCTGGCGATCGGCTCGGTGCTCGTGCGGGTGATCACGGGCCGCGACTCTGGGCAGCTGATCGAGCTGTTGCGTGATGCCGGCTGTGGCGTGACGCGGGTCGGGGCCCACGGCCTCCAGGGGCCGGTCGAGATCGTGTTCACGGTGATCCGCCGGCGGCGGCTGGGCGAAGTGCTCGCGCTCGTGCGCCGGTTCGACGCCGACGCCTTCTATTCGATCGACGAACTCCAGGCGAGCGCGAGCCGGTCAGCCTGCGGCCCGCGTGACGCGGCCACCCTTCCGCACGCCGCCCCGAAGCCGGCCCATGCCACGCCCCAAGTCCGCCGCGCCGCCTGACGAGCCCCGGGCATCGATGCGAGATGGTGCCGGGGTCGAACGGGTTTCACGGAAGCGTCTCCGACGCCGCCGGCCTGGTCACGCTGAACCGGGACCGTCGAGCAGGGCCCGAGCTTCGGGCTCTGGATCAATGGACATACACCAGCCGCAGCCCACCCCATTCGACCGGCTGGCCCAGTGGGTCCGCCGTCGTCGTGATCTCGCGGGTCATCACTCCGAGGTCGGTCACTGCGGCCTGATGCGAAAGGACGAATTCGTCGATGGCCTTGCGCACATCCGCAAAGAACGCGTCATGAAAGAGGATGTAGCCGCCGTGCGACATGAACGGCAACACACCCTTCGCATCCCGGATCGCACCTTGATAGCTGTGATCGCCATCGATCAGCACCAGGTCGAACGGCCCGCCTGCTGCGCTCGCCACCTCGGGAAGGATCTGCGGCGAGAATCCCCTAAACATCTGGGCGCGGGATTCCAGGCGGGCCCAATCTTCCGGCGCCACCCGCGGCTCGGGATCGACGCAGAAAATGCGGCCGTCGCTGCCCAAGGCCGCCATCGCGCTCGCAACGATCAGCGCTGACCCGCCCTTGAGTGTGCCGATCTCCATGTACCGCGCCGGCCGCAGGCAGAAGGTGAGCGTGAAGAGCGTCAGCCGTTCGGCCCGCGTCATCCACACCGGTGCCGATGTCAGAACCCGCAGCTGGTCCAGGTCGAGCTCCGCTTGAAACGGCGTCACGTCGAAGCGGGCGACCGCTGCCTGACGCTGGCCGACCGTCGAGCCTGCATCGCCCCCTGCGTTCGTCTCTGAAGCTGCTGCGCCACCAAAAATCCGCGAACGGAGATTCTCAAACATCACGTCCGGCTCTCTCGAGGTGATCAGTCCACTGGGAAGAAGCGGCACCACACTAGCAAAATCCCCGATTCGCGTGTCGTTGTTGCCCCGACATCGGCCGGCGGAAAAGGGTCAGCCCTGAGCTCGGGCACAACGACGTCTTCCGACGGGACATTCGGGCCCGTGATCAGGAACGTGCAGGCCGCGACGGGAGTCGGGCGGGGAACCCGGCGACTCAGCAGCAGCCGCTACCGCCGACGCCGCACTTCTCGGGCGCCAGGCAGGCCGTGTGCTTGGTCCCCAGATAAAACAGCAACCCCGCGGGCGTGACTTCAAACCCGCCGACCGGATACTGCGAGATCGTGCCCGCCTCATACTCCACTTCGACCGGCAGATCGTCCCGCTCGAGCACCGGCCCGGCGATCTCCATGATCGCCGCCAGTTTTGTCGTCTCGAGCCGATGGTCGGTGTCGTTCTCCACCCAGATCTGGAGCAGGCAGGAGGCCGCCGAGCGGATGGTGCCGCCGCAGTCGATGAAGTCCTTCCGCACCCGACCCACTTCCGTGATGTGGTAATGGGCCGGCACAAACGACTTGTCCGGAAGCATCCAGTGCATCTTCGCGCCGGGATGAGCGGCCAACGCCGCCCGAAACTCAGCCACATTCATGGGTCACCTCTCGGTAGGGATATCGAGCGCCGCCAGCAACTCCCGCACCTTCGCTTCGATCAGATCGCGCACGCCCCGAAACTCCTCCGGTGACATCTCGCGGGGATCCGGGATCTGCCAGTCCTCCCGCCGCCCTGCGATCACGAGCGGGCACTCGTCGCCGCACCCCATCGTCACCGCCACATCGACCGTCGTGCCGTTGAACTCCTCCAAGCCCTTGGACGCGTGGGTGGTGAGGTCATATCCCAGCTCCTTCATGGCCGCGACCGCCTTGGGGTTGATCCGCCCCGACGGACGGGAACCGGCACTGGCCGCCCGCACGCGGTCGCCACCGTGCATCAGGGCGAAGGCTTGTGCCATCTGGCTGCGATTGGAGTTCTCGACGCAGACGAACAACACGGTCTTCATCCGAATCCCTCACTGGCGGCGGAACCACAGCCTGGCCCCGGGTGATTGCCCCGGCGGCGCGGAAGGCCGTCATGGCCCCGCGCGATCGATGCAAAATTCTGCGGCAGTTTATCGGCAAGAACCGCATACTGGTAGTGACGATGCCCACGGCCTGGATGCCGTGATTTCCCTTCCCCATTTCCCCCATGAAGCCCACCCGGCTCCTCGATCGGGCCGTCACGCCCGACGGCACCCCGCTCACGCTCCACGAGCACGACGGCACCCTCTCGATCCGGGTGGGGGGCGTGGAGCTGATGTCCGCGCGGCAGCACCACTCGGAGGAACGCATGGCCGAACTGGCCTGCGCCGACCTCGGCGACCGCAAGCGGGCGGCGGTGCTGATCGGCGGCCTCGGTCTGGGCTTCACGCTCCGCGAGACGCTCCGCCACCTGGCGGCCGACGCCACGGTCGTGGTGGCCGAGCTCGTGCCCGCCGTGATCGCCTGGAACCGCAATCCGGCCTACGGGCTCGCGGCCGACGTGATCGACGACCCGCGGGTCGAGATCATCCCCCGGGACGTGGCCGACGTGCTGGCCGAGAGTCGCGGCCGGTTCGATGGCATCATGCTCGACGTCGACAACGGCGCCAGCGGCCTGACGGCGGCGGCCAACGACGGCCTTTACGGGATGAACGGCCTGGGAGCGGCCCGGGCGGCGCTCAAGCCGGGTGGCCGGCTCGCCGTCTGGTCGGCCGGCCCCGATCACCGGTTCGTGGCCCGCCTGGAGGAGGCGGGCTTCGCCGTCGAGGTCGTGAAGGCTCGCACGCACCCGACCGGCGGCAGCTGGAACACGATCTTCGTGGGCACGAGGGGCTGAAGAAAAGCCCGGACAA
>JBIIYH010000160.1:0-6255 GCA_044346905.1 Pirellulales bacterium | reverse complement strand
TCCGACATGGCCCGGATCGGCCGGCCGCGGAACGGCCGCGGCCTCGATCTGGCGATTCTCCCGATCGGTGACGTGTTCACGATGGGCCCGGCCAACTCGCTCGAGGCGATCGAGTTGCTCAAGCCCAAGGTGGTCGTGCCCTGCCACTACGACACCTGGCCGCCGATCGCCCAAGACGCCGCCGCCTGGGCGGAGAGCGTCCGCCGCGCGAATCTCGCCGAGCCCCACGTGCTCCCGCCGGGCGGGTCGCTCACACTCGAGTAGCGTCGCCGCCGGGGGCGAAAGCCTCCGTCGCCTGGGATATTTCGCACTGCGGCGGCTGGCGCTGCGGCGTCCTGGGGGCGAAATCTCCAGGGCTCCTCCGGCTTCCACCCCCGGCTGGTCGTTCACGCCGAGTGCCGTAACCTCCGACGCGGCTCGGGGTCGCCCGTGCCATCTCGCCGGACGCTCCCTGCGGGCATCCTGCCCTCCGGTCGCTCCATGCTGGCTCGCTTCGGCATCCTGCCTGCGCTTCGCCAGCAAGGCCGGCTCGATTGGCACGGGCGACCCCGACCGAACCTCCACCTGCGAACGAGGAAGCTGGCGGTCAGTTGCGCAGGGCGGGCAAATCCAAAACGGGGAGCTGGCCGGGGGTCGCGCGCAGCCGCCGGTGCATTTTGACTGCACGAGTTGGCGAACCATGCCCATGGAGTGAGAAACGTCGAAATCCGCCGGCGGCGAGCACGTGCCCCCGGCCGGCGGCCTCCACCGCTCAGGGTGACGTTCCTCGATCACCGGGATTGCGCTTCCCGGCCACCGCCATCACGCCACCGCGACTTCGATCGCGCCGTTCACGACCCGCACGGGGAAGACCGCGACCTTGAGCTTCTCGTTGTCGCACCAGGCGCCGTCGCAGGTGCGAAACCGCCAGGCGTGCCAGGGGCAGGTCACCACGCCGTCCACGAAGGGGCCCGAGCCGAGCGAGGCGCCCATGTGCGGGCAGAGGTCGTCCATGGCGTGATAGCCGGCACCGTCGAAGAACACGGCCACGAGCCGGCCGGCCACCTCGTAGGTGCGGCCCTCGCCGGCCGGGATCTCACCCACGCGGGCCACCGCCGTGTAGGGCGGTTCGTTGCTGCCGGACTCGGCGTCGCTCATGCCTTCAGGTGTACCATACGTGGCATGACCCCCGCATCTGCCGCTCCCCGGATCAAACTGCTCGCGCTCGACGTGGACGGCACCGTCACCAACAGCCGCCACGAGGTGACCGACGCCACCTGCCGGGCGATCGCCCGCGTGCGGGCCGCGGGGGTGCGGGTGATGCTCGCCACGGGTCGTCGCTACCGCGACGCGCTGCCGGTGGCCGAGCGGCTCGGGATCGTCGAGCCACTCGTGACCGCGTCGGGGGCGCTGGTCAAGCGGCCGGGCGACCATGCCACGCTCCACCGGGCCGCGTTCGCGGCCGGCGTGCTGCCGGATGTCGTGGCCCTGGTCGCGGCCCGGGGCCACGAGCCGGTGGTCTACACCGACAGCTTCTCCGCCGGGTTCGATTTCCACTGCCGAAGCCTCGCGGCCGCCGCGGTCGGCGGCGGCTTCGGCGAATACCTGGCCCGCAACCGGGATCTCGCCCGAGTGACGCCGGATCTCGACCGGGCGCCGCCGGCCGACGCCTTCGCGGGCTTCGCGATGGGGCCGCAGGAGCCGATGCAGGCCCTCGAAGCGGAACTCGTGGCGCGGTTCCCGGCCGACCTCTCGGTGCACACGATCCGCAGCCCGCGGTATCGCGAGTGGCTCTGCGAGATCGCGCCGGCCGGCGTCACCAAGTGGACGGGCGTGGCGGCGCTGGCGGCGGCCTGGGGCATCCGCGCCGAGGAAATCTGCGCAGTCGGCGACGACGTCAACGACCTGCCGATGGTGCGGGCCGCCGGGCTCGGCCTGGCGATGGGCAACGGCCGGCCCGAACTGCAGGCCGTGGCGGACCACGTGGTGGGGCAGCACGACGGCAGCGGGATCGAAGACGTGGCAGACCTCGTGCTCGCCCGGGCTGCCCAGCCTGCCGAGCCTGCCTGACGCGTCGCCGCAGCCGCTGGCGGACGCGGGTTGTGGCGGCCCGTGGCCATCCCTATATGTCTCGGCTGGCATCCTCTCCCGAATCGCGGCCGCGGGCCTCGATTCGCCGCCTCAGTCGCAGCTTCGCCATGGACTACAAGCTCCATCGCCCGCAACCCGTATGCAGCCGCACCGGCCGCGGCTTCGCCGTCGGCGAGGAGTTTTTCTCGGCGCTCGTCCGGGGCGAGAGCGGCCTCGAACGGCTCGACGTCGCGGCCGAAGCCTGGGACGGACCGCCGCCGGCCGCCGTCGCCTGGTGGCGGGCGCGGCGGGAGGATGCCGCCGCCGGGCCTGCGCTCGCGCCGATCGAGGTCTTGCTCGACGCGCTCGAGGCGATGGAAGACGAGCCGGCCGACGCGGCCCTTCGCTACCTGCTCGCGCTGCAACTGGTCCGCCGCCGAGTCCTGCGAATCGAGGGCGACGCCGGTGATCAGGAGGCGGCTCCCGGAACGGTCTCCTTCTCCTGCCGACGGCGCGACCGCGACTACCAGGTCGCGCCGGTGGAGCCCGACGAACTGGCCGATCCGGCCGTCGCAGCTCGTCTGACCGGCCTGCTCTGGTCGGGGGAGGCCGCATGACGAGGCTTGCCGGTTCCCGCCGTGAGGCGACCGTCTCCCGCTGGCTCGCGCTGCTGCTGGTCATCGGCGCCGTGGCCTCGAGCGGCGCCTCCTGCCCGCAGGTGCTCCGCGGCTACCAGGTGGGCATGATGCCGCTGCCGCGGGTGCTCCCGCCCCAGGCCTCGCTCGAGCAGGTGGTCGCCGCCGTCCACGACAACACCTCGCGGGTGCGGAGTGCCACGGCCACGCAGGCGGTGCTCGTCGTGCCGGGCGTGCCGCGGCTCTCGGCCCGCCTGGCCTGCGAGCCGCCGCGCCGCTTTCGGCTCCAGGCCCAGACCTCGATCACCGGTCCGGAACTCGACATCGGCAGCAACGACGACCTGTTCTGGATCTGGCTGCGGCAGCACCAGCCGCCGATCACGGCCTTCTGCCGCCACGACCAATACGCCCGGTCGCAGGCCCGCCGGCTGCTGCCGATCCGCGCCGACTGGATGCCCGAACTGCTCGGCCTGGTGAACTTCCGCCCCGAAGATTCTCACGAAGGTCCGTTCCCGCTGCCCGACGGCCGGCTCGAGATCCGCAGCCGGCTCGACGCGGGTGGCGAGCCGGTGGTCAAGTCCACGATCCTCGACGGCACCACCGGCCTGATCGCCGAGCAGCACCTGTTCACGCCGGCCGGCGAGCGGCTGGCGAGCGTCCGCACCACGCGGTATCGGGTCGACGCGGCGTCGGGGGCGGCACTGCCGCACCTGGTCGAGGTGTCGTGGCCGGCCTCGGGCGTGGACTTCAAGCTCGAGCTCACGGCGATCACGGTCAACGGCCCCAGTCCCGACCCGGCCCAGCTCTGGCAGATGCCGGCCTATCCCGGCTACGAGCCCGTCGACCTGGCCGATCCGTCGGTCGTGCTCGGCCCGCCGCGTTAGCCGGGAGGCGAAGCGTCTTCCATGATGGTCCGCAGCTTCGCGCGGGCGCGTGAGAGGGCGGGTCCGATCGAGCCCAGCGGCAGCCCGGTGTGGCGGCTGATCTCGCCGTAACTGCGTCCTTCGAGATGATGAAGGCGGACCAGCCTCGCCTCCTCGTCGTCGAGGCGACCGAGCAGCGTCTCGACCTGTTCCCGGTCGTCGATCCGCTCAGGCAGATCGCTCGCCGGGGCGACCGGGTCGGGCGGTGTCTCGGTTGCCGCGAGGCGGGACGCCTCCCCGCCGCGGAGGAGTCGCCGAACCGTGACCCGCCGGGCGATCACGGCCAGGTAGGTCGCCAGGCTCGAGCGTCCGGCAAACCTCCGCAGCACCGCGGCTTCATCGCGGAGGCACTCGAGCACGATCTCCGCCACGGCATCGTCGCGGTCGGCGGCTGCCAGCGGCGTTCCCCGCCGGCCGGCCGTCCGGTCAGCGACGTGGGCCAGCAGGCCCCCGAACCGGTCGAGCAGTGCCTCCCACGCTCCCGGCCCGCCGGCCAGACAGGCCTCGACCAACCGCCGCTCCGCGGGGTCGAGCGGAACTGGAGCATCGAGCGGCCTCGGGCCAGGGGGTGGCGGGCGCTGCGGCACGGCTGGCATGGCCCCGGGGAGGCTCGCTCATCGGCCGCGGAAACGACCGATTTTCCCCGATCATACGGGCTGCCGTCCGGCCCGACCAACGGCAGCCGAACCGCTTCAGGAAATGCCCCGCTTCTGCCGATTCCAGATTCGTTGACAGGTTTTCCCGGCCTGCCTACGATGCCGCGCAGCGGGCGAGGCCGATGGCAGGGCAGCCCGTTCCGTTCCTCAGGCAGCCGTCCCTCCCCAGGAGTTCGTGGTCATGACGCACGTGGTCGCCGAGCCTTGTTTCGCCTGCAAATACACCGACTGCGTGGTCGTCTGCCCGGTGGAATGCTTCTACGAGGGGGACAAGATGGTCTACATCCACCCCGACGAGTGCATCGACTGCGAGGCCTGCGTGCCGGAGTGCCCGGTCGAGGCCATCTTCCACGAGGACAACCTCCCGGCGGAGTGGAAGGATTTCAAGGAACTCAACGCCGAGATGTCCCCGCAGCTTCCGGTGATCACCGAGAAGAAGGATCCGCTCTGCTGAGGCGGGGAGTGAGCCCTGCCGAACGACGCCTGCAATGGCGTCCTTCGCCGCTCAGCGAAGATCGACCGTCCAGTAGGCGCGGTCGACGAAGTTCTTCCAACTGGAATACTTCGGGTTGCCGAGTTTCAGCGCTAACAGCGGGCTCCGCTTCGGCTTGACCGGCTCCCGGATCAGGGCCATCCGGGCCTCGTCCGGCGTGCGGCCGCCCTTGCGGACGTTGCAGGCGACGCAGGCGCAGACGATGTTGGTCCAGCTGGTCAGGCCGCCCCGGCTGCGGGGCACGACGTGGTCGAGTGAGAGCTCGCTGAGCGGAAAGTGCTGTCCGCAGTATTGGCAGCAGTTGCCGTCGCGGGCGAAGACGTTTCGGCGGTTGAACCGCAGGCCCTGCCGCGGTCCGCGGTCGCATTCGGTCAGCCGGATCACCCGCGGGGCCCGCAACTGGAATCCGACTCCGCGGATCCAATCGTGGTCAGGATCGGCGAACGTCGCCTGGAGGGCAGACAGCTCCCGCCACGACTCGAAGGAGTAGGCTCCGTAGTGGCCTTCCTCGACGTGGACCACCTCGGCGTGCTGGCGAAACAAGAGGGTCAAAGCCCGCCGCACGCTCGTGACGTGCACGGCGACGAACGACCGATTCAGCACCAGGACGCTCAGTCCGAGCGAGGGCGCGGGAGCGGCGATCGCGGTCATGCTTGCGAACTCCTGCAGGGCGGGGTGGAGCCTGCGAGCCCCGCGAAGCACCATCGTACCCGGGCCGGTTCCCGGCCGCCAAGCAGCGTCCCGTGGAAGGCGGTTCCGTGGGCTCGGCCATCGGCCATGGTCCCCAGGCTTGCCTTGGTCGTGCCGCGGCGTCACACTCTGGAAATGGAACCAAGCGACGGGCAGGCGGTGCCGTCGGAGATCGATGCCACCCGGCTGGGAGAACCCGATGCTTCATTATTCGTGTGACGTCTGCAAACGGCCCATCGACCCTCACGCGGACGTCCGCCACGTCGTCAAGATCGAGGTCTTCCCCGCGGTCGAAGACGACCCTTGCGGCTGTTCGGAGCTCGATGACTTCGGCGCCGAAGCCGACCATCTCGAGGAGATGCAGGACCTGCTCGAACAACTCGACGACTGCGATGATCCACGGGTCGCCGCCGAGGCCACTGCCCGCTCGCTGCGGTTCGATCTCTGCGACGCCTGCCGCCAGCGGTTCGTGCAAAATCCGCTCGGCCTGAAGTCGGGCAAGCAGCTCGATTTCAGCAATAACTGACCCGCTCCAACCACACCCGGCGGCCCTCGGCGAGGCTCGTGTCGCCGGCCTGCACGACTCGCAGGGCTTGGAGGGCATCATCGAGGCCGCTCAGGCTGCGGACCAGGCTCGTCACCCGGCGGTGGAACTGCACCAGCATCTGCTCGCCGACCGGCCGCTCGCTTTCGAGTGACTCCTGGTGGCGGCCCGCCGTGTCGAACCAGACGAGGCTCGCCGGCAGATCCACGAAGGCGATCCCCTGCTCGCAGGCGACCTGCAGGGCCGCAGGGGGGCGGAAGCCCAC
>JBIIYH010000024.1:0-19879 GCA_044346905.1 Pirellulales bacterium | reverse complement strand
GGGGAGAAGTCGAGGCTCATCATCCGGTAGTCGTCCGGCTCCCCCGCCGCGGGGCCGGCGTGTCGCACCGCGACCACGCTCGTGGGGTCCGTGCCAGCCACGTAGCGGCACCAGTCGATGAGCTCCATCAGGTCGCGGTTGATGGAGCTTGTGTCGCGGACGGCCGTTGCGGCCGCGTGCGGCACCCGGCGATGGCAGAACAGCATCCGCGGGCGGCCGAGCCGGGTGGCGATCAGCTCCTTGAGCCGCACGGTGGCCGCCATGTGCCGCCGGGGAAACTCGGCCATGAAGGCGATGCCCGCCGCCTCGATCCGCTGCCGCAGGGCCGCGGCTTCCGGAGCGTCGAGCGGCAGCGAGATGGCGGCGTAGACCGCCTTGCCGTGGTCGCAGGCCGCCAGGATCGGCGCCGTGCCGTACCACTGCTCGGCGAGGTACAGGATCGCGTCGATGTCGTCGCGGGCGGCGAGCGCCCGGAAGCCATCCACTGCGGCGGCCCCGACCTGATCGGCCGCCCGCCGGGCGCGGTGGGCCACCTGCTCGCAGATCCCCCGCACCTCGAACCGGTCGGCGAGCGCCCGCAGCGCCGGCAGGTGGCGTGTCTCCCACTGCTCGCCCAGCCCGACGATACCGACGCGGAGCTTCATGCGCCGTCCCCCGCCGCGGCCGGCTCGGCGGCGAGCATCTCCCGCTCCCGCCGCAGCCCCTTGTCGGCGATGTCCTTGCGGCACCAGCCGCCCGGCCAGCGGATCTGCCGCACGCCCGTGTAGGCGAGCAGCTTGGCCCGGGCCAGCGACTCGGCCACCGCCGTCACCGCCAACACCCGGCCGCCGGTGGTGACCACGGCCTCTCCCTCGCGGCGGGTCGCGGCGTGAAAGACGGTGACATCGTCGATGGCCGCCGCGGCCTCGAGACCGCGGATCGGGCGGCCCTTCTCGACCGCCCCGGGATAGCCCTCGGCGGCCATCACGACGGTGACGCTCGACCCCTCCCGCCAGACCGGCGGCGCGACCGAATCGAGGCGGCGGTCGGTCGCGGCGTCGAGCAGCTCGAGCAGGCTCGAGTCGAGCCGCACGAGCAGCGCCTGGCACTCCGGGTCGCCGAACCGCGCGTTGAACTCGAGCACCTTCGGGCCCTGCGCCGTGAGCATCAGCCCGGCATAGAGGACGCCGTGGAAGGGCACCCGCGCCCGCCGCATCGCGTGGACGGTGGGCACGAGGATTCGGGCCTCGATGTCGGCCATCAGGGCGTCATCGACGAACGGCGTGGGGCAGTAGGCCCCCATGCCGCCGGTGTTGGGGCCGGTGTCGCCATCATGGGCGGCCTTGTGGTCTTGCAGGGCGGGGAGCGTCACGATCGTGCGGCCATCCGTGATCGCCATCACGCTCACCTCGATGCCGTCGAGCCGCTCCTCGACGAGGATCCCGGCGGCGGCCGCTCCAAACTGCGGATCGCTCGCGAGCGTGGCCACCGCCTCGAGCGCCGCAGCGCGATCGTCGCACACGAACACCCCCTTGCCGGCCGCGAGGCCGTCGGCCTTGATCACGACGGGGGCATCCTCGCGGGCCTCGAGGAAGGTCCGCGTGGCGGCGGCCGAGCGAAACTCGCGGAACATCGCCGTGGGCACGTCACCGCGATGGAGCATCTGCTTGCAGAAGATCTTGCTGCCCTCGAGCTGGGCGGCCGCGGCCGAGGGGCCGAAGATCCTCAGGCCGGCGGCGGTGAAGGCATCGACGATGCCTGCGACAAGCGGGGCCTCGGGGCCGACGACGGTGAGATCGACCCGCCGGGAGCTGGCCAGGGCGAGGAGCGCCGGGATGTCGTCGGCGGCGACCGGCACGTTCTCGGCGACGAGTGCCGTGCCGGCGTTGCCCGGGGCGACCAGCACCTCGGCCCCGTCTCGGGCCAGCTTCCAGGCGAGGGCATGTTCGCGGCCTCCGCCGCCCACGACGAGCACGCGCCGGGATTGGCTCAAGTGAAACGCTCCTGTTTTTGGGGCTTGTCTGCCGACCGGCTGGCTTGGCAAACGCCGGCAGTCGGCCCATGGTTGTACCGAACCGGCGGTTCCTGCGGCGTGCCGACGTTGACAGTTTCGGGGCCGCCGATACAGTTATCTGGAGTTCGTGAAAAAAATCACGAACCCCCCCAAAGCCCGACGAAAATCTCTTTTTGCGGGCCAAGGGTGGCATCTCCGTGCCCGGGTTGTCGCCCGGGCGGCGGCCTGCGTCCGGCGAGGCGTGCGATGTCAGAAAAAAAGAAGATGTCGGTCGCGGAAATCCTTGCGGCGGCACGAACTGCCGACGGGAAAGGAGCGGCTGCCCCGGCTCCGGCCGAGTCGGCGGCGGCTGAACCGCCTGCCGCCGCCTCTGCTGAGCCCAAGCCGGCAGCCAAGCCCGCAGCCCCAGCCGCCTCGGGCGGGGCTCGCCCCAGCGTGGCCGACATCATGGCCATGGCCAGGGCCAACAAGGCTGCGGCCGCCGCTGATCCCAAGCCCGCTGCGGCCGAAAAGCCCGCCGCTGCCCCAAAGCCAGCCGCCAAGGCCGCTGCCGCGAAGCCGGCTGCACCGGCTGTCGCGGGCCGCAAGGGGGTCGAGCGAGACACGGCGAGCATCCTGGCGGCCGCCAGAGCTGCGGCCAAGCCCGGTCCGGTGAGCAAGGCGGAGGCGCCCGCCCGGCCGGCCGCCAAGCCCAAGCCGGCGGCGGAGAAGGTCGTGGCGGCGAAGCCTGTCCCGCCCAGGCCGACGCGGCCGGCCCAGCCGGCCAAGAAGGGGGGCGAGGAAGAGGATCGTCGCGGGTTCCTCGAGATCGCGACCGGCTCCTTCATGGCAATGGGCTTTACGGCGCTCTCGATCACCGGCGGGCTCTTCACGGCCGGCCTGGCGCGGTATTTCTTCCCCAACGTGCTGGCCGAGCCGCCGAGCAAGTTCAAGGTCGGCTTCAAGGAAGGCTTTCCTTCCGGCAAGGTTGAGACGAAATACGTCGCCCAATACGGGGTCTGGGTCGTCAACGGCGATTTCCAGGGGGAGCAGCAGATCTACGCCCTCAAGACCGTCTGCACCCACCTTGGCTGCACTCCCAGTTGGCTGGAGGCCGAGCAGAAGTTCAAGTGTCCCTGTCACGGCAGCGGCTTCTACAAGGACGGCGTCAACTTCGAGGGGCCGGCTCCCCGGCCGCTGGAGCGGTACGCGATCCGAATCTCTGACGACGGCCAGCTCGAAGTCGACAAGAGCCGCACCTTCCAGGAAGAACTCGGCCAGTGGGCCGATCCTTCCTCCTTCGTAACCGCCTGATCCATTCTCCGTCTGATCCATTCTTCGCCCCCGAGACCCGCACCAGCCCATGGCCATCGGCGAGACGATCCGCAACTCCCAGATCTGGAAGAGCATCTTCCGGCATCCGATGCCGCTCGATCGGCGGAACCGGATCGTGGTGATGCTCACCAACTTCTTTCTCCACCTCCATCCCGTCTCGATCAAGAAGCAGGGGATCGCCCTCTCCTTCACGTGGTGCATGGGGGGCGTGACCTTCTTCCTGTTCATGGTGGAGACGGTCACCGGCGTGCTGCTGATGTTCTATTACCGGCCCACGCTGGAGTGGGCCTACAACGACATCCTGGCGCTCCGCGACGTGACGAGCCTGGGGATTCTCCGTGAGCTCCATCGCTGGGGTGCCCATGCGATGGTGATCACCACCTGGCTGCACATGTATCGGGTGTTTCTCACCGGCAGCTACAAGCCGCCCCGCGAGTTCAACTGGGTGGTGGGAGTGATTCTCTTGCTGCTCACGCTCCTGCTCTCGTTCACCGGCTACCTCCTGCCGTGGGACCAGTTGGCGATCTGGGCCATCACGGTGGGCTCGAACATGGCCCGGGCCACGCCCCTGCTCGGCTACGAGGGGCCCTTGGCGCAGCAACTCACGCTCGGCGGCATCGACCTGATCACCGACAAGTCAGACGCCCGCTTCGGCCTGCTCGGCGCCCGGTTCGTCGGTGAGGAGACCCTCAACCGGTTCTACGTCCTCCATTGCATCGCGATCCCGCTGGTGGTGGCCTTGCTCTTGGCCATCCATTTCTGGCGGGTGCGGAAAGACGGAGGCATCAGCGGGCCGCTCTGAGCGGCCGCGGAGAAACCCCATGCATTCCAGTCCCTTCTTTCTCTCGGACGTCGCCGGGTTCCTGGGGGGCTACTACGCCTTCATCGCGGGGATGAATGGGGTGTTCGCCTATCTGCTCTGGCAGAAGTACGGCCAGACTGGTCGGGCCCTTGTGTGGACGGTGTTCGCCGGGGCGATGATGATCTTGGCGAGCCTCGCTCTCTCCGGGGCGGCGGCCTGGGTGCCGGCCCTGCCGGCCGGCGTTCGCAGCCTCGTCAACGCCCTCTCCGGGCCGGTCATCTATTCGCTCGGCACGGTGGCGCTGTTCACGGTGCTGTTCGTGTTCCGGAAGTTCTTCGTCCAGCCGACGGTGGCCTGGGCGATCCTCAATGGGTCCCTGGTGCTGATGGGCCTGGCGATGGCCGACGAGAACTTCGCAGCCATCGTGATGAAGCCCGACAACGTGCCGATCGTGGGCCTCGTGTTCCTGCTGGCCTTCTTCACCTGGGTGGCCACCAAGCAGGCCGTCGTCAACGACGAGCGGATCGCCCAGGGGCTGCCGCCGATGGAGAAACTCGACGATGAAAAGGTGCTCGTCTGGCCCGATCTGGTCTACACGGAACTGATCTGCATGGTGGCGGTGTCCGCCTTCCTGCTGATCTGGGCGATCTGCCTGCCGGCCCCGCTCGAGGAGCCGGCCTCGAGCGTCAAGACGCCCAATCCCTCCAAGGCCCCGTGGTACTTCCTCGGGCTGCAGGAGATGCTCGTCTACTTCGACCCCTGGTACGCCGGCGTGGTCCTGCCGAGCCTCGTGGTCTTCGGCCTGATGGCGATGCCCTACCTCGACTACAACAAGAAGGGCAACGGCTACTACTCCATCGCCGAGCGGAAGTTCGCCTACCTCACCTGGCAGTTCGGCTTCCTCGTGCTCTGGATCACGCTGATCATCCTGGGCACGTTCCTTCGTGGGCCCAACTGGAACTTCTACGGGCCGTTCGAATACTGGACCCCCTACAAGGTCGAGGTGCTCAACAACGTCGATCTGAACCAGATGTTCTGGGTCAAGTGGCTCGACATGCCCCTGCCGCGGGCGGCGGCCGACGCGCCCTGGTACGTGCAACTGGGCACGGTGCTGCTCCGCGAGGCGCCGGGCCTTCTGGTGCTCGGGCTGTATCTGGTGGCGTTGCCGCCGCTCTTGGCCGTCACGATCTTTCGTGGCATGTTCGCGAAGATGGGCTTCATTCGCTACATGATCATGGCAAACCTGATGCTCTTGATGCTGTCGCTGCCGCTGAAGATGGTGCTGCGGTGGACGATGAACCTGAAATACATCCTCTCGCTGCCCGAGATCTCCCTCAATTTCTGAGCCCGGCCCCCGAGCCGTCTCTCTGCCATGCCCGCAACTGAACAGACCTGGCGCGACCTGAAGATCCTGCACGTGGTGTTCGCCATCACGGCGCTCGTGCTGCTGGGGTCCACGGTGGCGATGCTCGTGGCCGACCATGATCGGCCGTGGAAAACCTATGCCCGTGGGTTCCGCGACCTCGAGACCTGGTCGGCCGCTGCCCGGATCGAGCAGCAGGATTTGGCGGGGTACCGGTCGCGAGGGGGCGAACTGGCCGCGGCGCTGGCCGAGGCCCGCCGGGCGCCGCTCGAGCCGCGGCTCGCCGAAGCCTTCGTTGCCGCCACGAAGAGCGTGCCGGAAGACGCCCAGGCCGGAGCCCGGGTCGAGCAGGACATCGCCGATCTGGCCGAACTCCAGGCGCGAGTGGCCGAACTCGGCGACGCTGAGGATGCCAAGGGCGAAGTGGAGCGGCTCGAGGCGCGGCGGTTCGACCTCCGCGGCGACCTGCTCGAGCGGATGCTCGACGTCACGAAGCGGGCCAAGTTCCGTGAGGATCTCCTGGCCGGCGCCCTCAAGCTCCGGAAGGCCGAGTTCGACAAGAACCGGGCCGACTACGAACTGGCCGTGGCCGACGAGGCCCCGGCCGCCCGGCAGGCCGAGTTGCTCACGATCGCCGACTCGAAGCGGGCCGAGGTGGGCGACGCGACCGTGGTGTTCCAGGCCGCCAACACCTACCGCAAGGAACTCCAGTCGCTGCTGGGGCAAATCACCGCCTCGGAGGATACGGCGGCCAAGGCCGTCGCGGACCATCGCGGCCAGCTCGCGGCCCTGCAGAAGACCTACGACGATCGGCGGAGCAACTGGGGCAAGACGGCCCTCGAGCTGCCCGTGCTCGACGCCTTCAACGGTCCCTTGCAGATCGAGCAGCTCTGGCTGCCGGACCTGACGATCAACAACAACTTCCGCAACGTCGCTCGCTTCGACCGCTGCGTCACCTGCCACCGCGGGATGGACAAGACCATGCCCGGCGCGCCCCAGGATCCGGCCTATCCCGAGGCCGAGTCGGTTGCGATCACGCTCCCGACGCCCTCGGCCGAGGAAGCCGCCAAGCTGATCGAGGCCGTCAAGGCCGCCGCCGCGGAGCGGGGGCAGAAGGAACGGCCGGAAATCGACAATGATTCGCTTCAGTCGCTGTTCGGCCTGCGGTTCGCCCCGCGGGGCGTGTTCTCGGCCGACGAACCGACCGTGAGCGTCGTTCTGCCAGCCGAGGCGACCCCCTTCGACGACGCCCCCGAGCCCTCCTCGGCCGCGGCCCGGGCCGGCCTCTTGCCCGGCGACGTGATCGAGGAGGTGAACGGCCGCCGGATCACGGCGGCTTCCATGGCCTTCGATGCCCTGCTCGAGACGCCGCAGTGGGGCAGCCCGCTCGCCCTCACGGTGCGGCGAGGCGTGCCCCAGCCCTACTCCACCCACCCGCGGCTCGACCTGTTCGTGAGCGACTCGAGCCCCCATCCGATGAAAACCTTCGGCTGCACGATCTGCCACGAGGGGCAGGGGAGCTCCACGAGCTTCAAGTGGGCCAGTCACACCCCGAACTCCCCCAAGCAGGCCCACGCTTGGCACGACGAATACGGCTGGTTCAACAACCACCACTGGATCTTCCCGATGCGGCCGGAGCGGTTCGAGGAGTCGAGCTGCCTGAAGTGCCATCACCAGGTCGTCGATCTCGAGCCGAGCGAGAAGTTTCCCGAGCCGCCGGCGCCCAAGCTCGTCGAGGGCTACCACCTGATCCGGCAGTACGGCTGCTACGGCTGCCACGAGATCAACGGCTACGCCGGCCCCGACAAGCGGGTCGGCCCCGACATGCGGCTCAACCCCAACTACCATGAGGTGGCCGCGGCGATCGCCGCCGATCCGGGGCTCGCGGGCCTCGGCGACTCGGCTGTCCGCTGGGCCAACGAGGTCAAGACGAGCCCCGACGGATCGGCCGCCCGCGATCGGCTCCGGGAGGCGATCCTGGCCGACGCCGCCGAGGGAGAGGATGGCAAGCTGCTGCCTCGAACCCATGAACTCGCGGGGATGCTCAAGGAGCCGGAGACGCCGGGCAGCTTTCCCAAGGTGGGGCCGAGCCTGCGGCATGCCGCGGCCAAGCTGGGCTTCGAGTGGGCCTATTCCTGGCTTCGCAACCCGCAGGAGTTCCGCCCCTCGACCAAGATGCCGCGGTTCTTCGGCCTTTGGGAGCACCTGGAGGGCGCGGGGCTGGAGGAGTCGCGGCGGTATGAACCGATCGAAATCCGCTCGATGATCCATTACCTCGGCGCCGCAAGCGAGCCGTTCGACTATATCCCGCCGGCCGGCGGGATCACGGCCGCCCCAGACGTGGCCCGCGGCAAGAAGGTGTTTCAGCTCCGGGGCTGCCTGGCCTGCCATCAGCACGCCGACTTCCCCGAGGCCCAGAGCACCCACGGCCCGGATCTCTCGCTGATCGGCGCCAAGGCCGCGGCCCATCCCAAGGGCAAGGAATGGCTCTACAGCTGGCTGCGGGAGCCGGCCCGCTACCACCCCAAGACGATCATGCCCAACGTGCTCCTGGAGCCCGAAAGGCTGGCTGATGGCACGGTTGCCGACCCCGCGGCCGACGCGACCGCGTATCTCATGACCTCGGGCAGCGACTGGAAGCCGGCGGCCGAATTGGAGTTCAAGACGCTCGACGGTAGCGTGCCCTTCCCGCTGGCCTCGGCGGGCAGTCTCTCCGACGACGAGCGCAAGGCGCTCGACGAGTTGGCCCTGATGTATTTGAAGGAGCGGTTCCCCACGGCCCGGGCTCAGGACGTGCTCGCCAAGGGGATCGACGCCACGCAGGTGGCCATCAAGGGCGACGAGCAGGCGCTCGTGGGCCTCGACGGGGCAGGGCGGGACGCCACGCTGCTCGCTTACGTCGGTAAGAAAACCCTCGCCAAACTCGCCTGCTACTCCTGCCACGACATCCCCGGGTTCGAGGATGCCAAGCCCGCCGGCGCGGCGCTGGCCGACTGGGGACGCAAGGAGTCTTCGCGAATCGCCTTCGAGCAGGCTTCGCATTTCGTCATGCACCAGATCGCCGCCGGCCACGGCGGGCATGGCGGCCCCGGCCATCACGGCCACGAGGCTCACGGTTCGGCCGGGCACGGCGAGCCGGGCCATGCGGAAGCCCCCGCCAACCCCTTCGCCACCGACCTGGCCTACGTCGCCAAGGAGGGGGAGGTCCACGTCGATCCGGCCAGCCTCGATCCGGATACGGGATTTTTCCTGGGGAAGCTGCTGGGCCACGAGCGGGAGGGATTTCTCTGGCAGAAACTCCGTGCTCCCCGCAGCTACGACTACAAGAAGGTCGAGAACAAGACCTCCTACAACGAGCGGTATCGGATGCCGCAGTTCCCGTTCAACGACGAGCAGCGGGAGGCGGTGATGACCTTCGTGCTCGGGCTGGTGGCCGAGCCGCCGGCCCCGCAGTTCGTGCACCAGCCGTCGCCGCGGGAGCAGGCCCGGCTCGACGGGCTCGTGGTCGCGGAGCAGTTCAACTGCGGCGGCTGCCACACCCTTGCCATGGATCGCTGGGACGTGGCCTTCCGGCCGGGTGCGCTGGGCGAAGGAAGCGAGATTCCCGACTATCCGTTCCTTGCCCCGCGGTTCACGCCGAAGCAAGTGGCCGAGTCGCTCAGTGCCGACGATGCCGGCCGCCATCATGCCTCGCTCGTCGGGATGCCGGTGCTCGACCCGGAGACGGGCCGGCCGCAGTTGGTCGATGAAGACGGCGTGCCGATCGATGAGGACGACGACGAGGCCGTGCCGCATCGTTCGATCATGCTCTGGCATGACGCGGTCGTGGACGGAGAAGCCCGGCAGGTGGGCGGCCCCAACCTGCTCGTGCCCGAGGCGGCGATCAAGGCCGGTCGGCACTATCCGGCCAAGGGTGGTGATCTGGCGAGGCTGCTGTTCCCGGTCGTGATCGAGGACGAGAAGCAGGTGAACCCCAACGTCAAGCCCGAGGACGCCTGGGGCTGGCTGCCGCCGCCGCTGGTGGGTGAGGGGCAGAAGGTGCAGTCGGCCTGGCTGCACAAGTTCCTGCTCAACCCGCACACCATCCGACCGCCGGCCGTGCTGCGGATGCCGAAGTTCAACTGGAGCGCGGCGCAAGCGGCGACGATGGTCGACTATTTCGCCGCCGTGGACGGCGCCGAGTATCCGTACGTGTACGACCCGCGGTTGGATGAGGCGAGCGTGGCCCAGAAGGAGATGGCCCGCGCCGGCCACTTGGAAGGCGCGCTCCGGATCGTGACCAACACCAACTACTGCGTGAAGTGCCACCTCGTGGGTGACTATACGCCCGCGGGCAGCGTCAAGGCTCTGGCCCCGCAGTTGGAGCGTGTCCACGAACGGCTCCGGCCCGGCTATGTCCACGACTGGATCGCCAACCCCAAGCGGTTCCTGCCCTACACGGGCATGCCGGTCAACATTCCGTTCGACAAGCCCGTCAGCCAGGATCTGTACGCCGGCAACAGCGAGCAGCAGGTGGATGCGCTCACCGATCTCCTGATGCACTTCGACCTGTTCGCCAAACGGAACCTGTCGCTCGAGGCGTTCCTCAAGGCCGAGCCGCCGCAGCCCCCGGCCGCGGCCCCCGAGCCGGCCAAGGAGGCCGCCTCGGCTCCGGCACCGGCTCCCACTGACGCCGCATCTTCCGCAGGGTCGCCCCGCGCGGCGGCCGGCTTAGAATGAAGTGTGCCTCGGGCCAGTCCCGCGTCCCGCCCGTTTTGTTTCAGTCCGCCTGTCCCGTCCGGAGAATCGCCATGACCAAGTCGCTCAGCCCGCTCTCCCTGACGACGAACTTGCTCGCAGCCGTCGTCGCCTGCAGCGCCGTCGCCCCGGCCGGGGCCGACGAGTGGGGCACGCTCAAGGGCCGGTTCGTACTCGGCGGCGACGCGGCCGCCCCGGCGGCGTTGACGGTGGACAAGGACGTCGAAGTCTGCGGCAAGCACAAACTCCTCGCCGAAGAGTTCGTCATCGGCGAGGGCAAGGGCGTGGCCAACGTGGTGGTGTTCGTCCGGGACAAGAAGGTGAAGGTCAAGCCCGAGCTCGCGGCGGCCGCCAAGGAGGCCAAGCCCGTGCTCGATAACATCAACTGCCGGTTCGAGCCGCACGTGCTTTTCGTGCAGGCCGGTCAGGAGCTCACGATCAAGAACTCCGACACGGTCGGCCACAACAGCAACATCGCGACCGTGAAGAACGCCCCCTCCAACAACCTGATCCCGGCCGGCGGTGAAGTGAAGGCGAAGTTCACGGCCGACGAGGCGGTGCCCGCCCAGGTGACCTGCAACATCCACCCCTGGATGAAGGGCTGGCTCGTGGTTCGCGACAATCCCTACGCCGCCGTCTCCAAGGCCGACGGCTCGTTCGAGATCGCCGACCTGCCGGCCGAGGAGGTCGAGCTCCAGTTCTGGCACGAGAAGGCCGGCTACATCGGCGAGATGACGATCAACAACAAGAAGGAAACGGTCAAGAAGGGCCGGATGAAGAAGGCCATCAAGGCCGGCGACAACGACCTGGGCGAGATTGTCCTGGACACGGGGCTGTTCAAGTGAGGCGAGCGCCGATGACGATGCGGGGCCTGATGACGTCGCGGTTGGCGGCCGAGGGAGTGCTCTCGGTCGTGGCGCTGGTGGCGGCCGGCTGCGGCCCGGGCCGGGTCGTTGGCCCAGCCCCGGACATGGCCGCGGCCGCGGCGCTTCGCGAGGTGCTGGCCGCCGGCGAGTCGGCCGGGGAGGCCGGCGAGACGGTTGCGGTGACCGGCACCGGCTGGGCGACGCTCAAGGGGCGGTTCGCGTTCACGGGAACTCCCGGTGAGAAGAAGCCGCTCGTGGTGGACAAGGACATGGCCGTCTGCTCGAAGGACGGGCTGAAGCTCTACGACCAGTCTCTCCGGATCGATCAAGCCTCCAAGGGCCTCGCCGACGTGGTGCTCTTCGTCCGCAAGGCGAGCCGGGTCAAGAATCCCGTGCCCACCGAGCAGCTCGTCTTCGACCAGAAGAACTGCGAGTTTCTCTCGCCCGTGTTCGCGGCCCGCGTGGGCCAGCCCGTGGACGTCCGCAACAGCGACCCGATCGGCCACAACACCAATGTCTCGGGGACGAGTTTCAACCAGTTGATCCCGGCGGGCGAGGGCACCGTCTACACGCCGACCGCGGAGACGGGTATGCCGGTCTCGGTCACCTGCAACATCCATCCCTGGATGAAGGCCTACGCCGTGTTCCGCAAGGACGGCTACGTGGCCGTCTCCGCGGCCGACGGGTCTTTCACGATTCCCGACCTGCCCGCCGGCGAGCCGCTCGAGTTCCAGGTCTGGCACGCCCGCTCGGCGAGCGGCCTCAAGCTCGACCGTCCCGAGCTCAAGTGGTCGCCCAAGGGGCGGTTCCAGATCACGCTTCAGCCCGACGAGGTCAAGGACCTCGGTACGCTCGACGTACCGGCGGCGGCCCTCGGCGGCTAGACCGGTCAACGCCCTGACATCGATGATTCACCAGCCCCGTGCCACAGTCACCATGAGAAACGCCATTCGCCTCGCCTGTGTGTCGCTCGTCGCCCTTGCCGTCGGCGGCGGTTGTGCGCCGACGCCACCGGCGTTCTTTCGTCTCAATATGGTCGAGGCGACTTCGCCATCGGCGGAAAAGGACTCCGTGTCCGCCGAGATGGCCCTCACGCCCGTGCAGCAGCGGCAGGTCGCCACGATCCTGCAAGCGATGTTCGGCACCCCCGACGAGCCTGTCTGCCTGCCCCAGACCGGCCTCGATTCGGCCAAGCTCAGGCTGGCGGCCGGTCCGGTCCGCAGCGACATCGTGGGCCGGAAGAACGGTCTCTACCGCGAGCACTGCGTGCACTGTCACGGGATCACCGGCGACGGCCTCGGGCCGACCGCTGCCTTTCTCAATCCCTATCCACGGGACTACCGCCCGGGCGTGTTCAAGTTCAAGAGCACCGAGCGGTCGAGCAAGCCCACCCATGCCGACCTGGTCCGGGTGCTGCACAACGGCGTCGCCGGCAGCTCGATGCCTTCGTTCGCCCTGCTCAGCCCGGGCGAGGTCGACTCGCTCGTCGAGTACGTGAAGTATCTGAGCATTCGCGGCGAGACCGAGATCGCCCTGATGCAGTACTTCTTCGAGCTCGACGACGAGGACGAGGGCAAGCTGCCCGAGACCCGCGACTTCCTGGTCGGCGAGATCCTCGAGCCGATCGCCGGCAAGTGGGCCTCCGCCGAGGAGGAGCTGATCGAGGTCCCGGAGATGCCCGGCGGCATTGACCTCGCGGCCTCGATTGCCAAGGGCCGGGAGCTGTTCCACGGCGACAAGGCCAACTGTGTGAAGTGTCATGGTGTCACGGCGCTCGGTGACGGCCAGGCCAACGACTACGACGACTGGAACAAGAACATCGTCAAGATCGAGACCAAGCTGACGGCCTTGGCCGAGGGCGATGCCGACGCCGCCGAGCGGCGCTGGGCGGCGGAGTTCCGCGAGGTACTCGCCGGCGACGCGCTCCGGCCACGGACGATCCCGCCGCGGAACCTTCGCCACGGCATCTACCGCGGCGGCCGGCGGCCGCTCGACATCTACTACCGGATCCACGCCGGCATCAACGGCGCTCCGATGCCCGCCGCCAAGGGGACCGTGGCGCCCGAGGACATCTGGCACATCGTCAACTACGTCCGCTCGCTGCCCTACGACATGGACGGCGAACTGGGGGCCGACCGGGCGGTGGCGGTGCAGCCGAGCAGCGTGGGCGGGCTGGTGGCGAACAAGGCGGCGACGGCGAGCGAGGAGAACTGATCGATGAAGCGGCTGTCCGGGATGTTTTGGGCCCTGTTGTTCCTGGCCGTGCCGGTGCTCGGCGTGGCGACCTTCGCGGTGGCCCCCTCGATCAACGTTTGGCTGCCGAAGGACGTCTCGGCCCATGGCCACGAGATCGACTCGCTCTTCTACTTCATCCTGGCGCTGACCGGCGTGGTGTTTGTGGCCACGGAGGTGATGCTGTTCTGGTTCATGTGGAAGTACGACGCCTCGGCCCGGCAGGGGGAAAAGGCCACCTACATCCACGGCAGTCACACGCTCGAGGTCGTCTGGACCATCATTCCGGCGGCGACGCTCTTGTTCCTGGCGATCTACCAGATGAACGCCTGGGCCAATGTCAAGATGCGGCGGCCCGACATGCCGCCCACGGTCGAGGTCGTGGCCCGGCAGTTCGAGTGGCGGTTGCGGTATCCCGGCCAGGACGGCCTGCTCGGCACGCCCGACGACCTGCACCTCGTCAACGACCTGACGCTGCCGGTGGACGAAGAGGTGCTCGTTCAGCTCAAGAGCATGGACGTGCTCCACAGCTTCTTTCTGCCCAACCTCCGCATCAAGCAGGACGCCGTGCCGGGCATGAAGATCCCGGTCTGGTTCAAGGGCACCGAGACCGGCAGTTGGGACATCGTCTGTGCCGAACTCTGCGGCTGGGGCCACTACAAGATGAAGGGCCGGATCACGTTCGTGACCAGGCCCGAGTTCGACGCCTGGCTCGCACGGAAGACCGCCGAGCAGGACGCCACCCAGCCCGTCGCCGAGGCCACCGGCGAGATCGTCGCCAACTGACCAAGCCAATCCCGCTCACCACCGAAACCCACCGCCCACCATCCGGAGACCTGCCATGAGCACCGTCACCGTTCCCGTCAAAGCCGAGCCCGCCCACGCCCCAGCCAAGAAGGCCGGGTCGCTGTCGACCTTCCTCTCGACCTACGTGTTCTCCAAGGACCACAAGGTCATCGGGCTCCAGTTCCTGTTCTCGACGCTGCTCTGGTTCCTGATCGGCGGCCTCCTGGCCCTGGCCGTCCGCTGGCAGGTGGCTTGGCCGTGGTCCGACGTGCCGGTGGTGGGCAAGCTCTTCGCCCAGGAGGGCGGGCAGATGGCGCCCGAGTTCTACACGATGCTCTTCACCATGCACGCCACGGTGATGATCTTCCTGGTGATCATCCCGATCCTGGCCGGCGCTTTCGGCAACTTCCTGATCCCGCTGATGATCGGGGCCGACGACATGGCCTTCCCCACGCTCAACATGCTCTCGTACTGGTTCATGTGGCCCGCCTTCATCGCCTTCGGCGCGAGCTTTTTCGTGGAGGGGGGCGCGGCCGCCGGCGGCTGGACGAGCTACCCGCCGCTCTCCACCAACGTCGCCTCCTCGCCCGGTAGCGGCTGGGGGCAGACGCTCTGGCTGATCGGCCTGACTTTCGTGGGCGTCTCGTCGATGCTCGGCAGCGTCAACTACATGACCACGATCATCCTGATGCGGGCCCCCGGCATGACGATGTTCCGCCTGCCGATGACGATCTGGGCGATGTTCATCACGGCCGTGCTTCAGGCCTTCGCCCTCCCGGTGCTCACGGCCGCCGGCTTCATGCAACTCGCCGACCGGATGTTCGCCACCGGGTTCTTCTCGCCGGAGGGCAACATTGTCAACAACGCAGTGCCGGGCCCTGGCGGCGGCCAGCCGCTGCTCTGGCAGCACCTGTTCTGGTTCTACAGCCACCCGGCGGTCTACATCATGATCCTGCCGGCGATGGGCATGGTGAGCGACATCCTCACCTGCTTCGCCCGCAAGCCGCTGTTCGGCTACCGGCCGATGGTCTATTCGATCGCCGGCATCGCCGGTCTCGGCTTCATCGTCTGGGGCCATCACATGTTCATGTCGGGCATGAATCCGGCCCTGGGCATCACCTTCATGGTCTCGACGATGATGATCGCCCTGCCGAGCGCCGTGAAGACGTTCAACTGGCTGGGCACGGTCTGGGGGGGCAAGATCCAGTTCACGACCGCGATGCTCTTCGCCCTCTCGTTCGTGTCGATGTTCATCATCGGCGGCCTGTCGGGGATCTTCATGGCGGCCACCCCGGTGGACATCTTCATCCACGACACCTACTTCATCGTGGCCCACTTCCACTACGTCTTGTTCGCGGGCACGGCGATGGGCGTCTGGGCTGCCATCTACTTCTGGTATCCCAAGATGTTCGGCCGGACGATGAACGAGTTTTGGGGGAAGGTCCACTTCTTCCTGACCTTCCTGTTCTTGAACGGCACCTTCTTCACGATGCACATCCTCGGAGCGGTGGGCTTCCCGCGGCGGCTGGCCGACGCCTACCACTACGAGACCTTCCACCACCTCCAGCCGATGAACGCCTTCATGACCTACTGCGCCATCGGCATGGTGGCCACGCAGATCATCTTCGCGATCAACTTCTTCTGGAGCATGTTCTTCGGCCCCGTCGCCGACCGGAATCCGTGGAACGCCAACGGCCTGGAGTGGACGGCGCCGAGCCCGCCGGGCCACGGCAACTTCGATTACCAGCCGGTCGTCTACCGGGGTCCCTACGAGTACTCCGTGCCGGGCGTGGACGACAAGGATCACCTGATGCAGACCGACCCGCCGAACGCGGCAGCGGCTGCGGCCGCGGCAGCATCGCACTAGGAACCTTGTCCCCAACAGCCCGCCGACCGGGGGCACGTGCTCGCCGCCGGCGGATTTTGACAATGCTTGCTCCATGGGCATGGTTCACCAACGCTGGCAGTCAAAATGCACCGGCGGCTGCGCGCGACCCCCGATCGGCTCCGTCACTCGATGATTCGCCGCTCAGGAAACGTGGGTGGAACGCGCCCCACGTCGTTGCCTGCCTGCTCGTGGCGACGACGGCGGTGCTGCTGTCGTTCGGGGCGCTCGTGACCACTTACGAGGCCGCGATGGCGGTGCCCGACTGGCCGGCCACCTACGGCCACAACATGTTCCTGTTTCCCCTCTCCGAGTGGCTCGGCGGGCCTTGGGACCTGTTTCTCGAGCACGGCCACCGGTTGCTGGGCGCACTGGTGGGCCTGATCACGCTGGCACTCGCGGCCCTCGCCTGGCGTGCTGCAGTGGGCCCGACGGTTCGCTGGCTGGCCGTGGCCGCGGTGGTGCTCGTGGTCGTGCAGGGCGGCCTCGGCGGGGCTCGGGTGCTGCTCGACGATACGACCGTCGCCAAGATCCATGCCTGCACGGGGCCGCTCTTCTTCGCGGTGGCCGTGGCGCTCGCCGTGCTCACGCGACGGTCCGGCGTGGTGCCGGTGCCGCGGGTCGCCGCCGGGCTCTGTGCCGCGGTGCCGGTCGCCGCCTATGCCCAACTCGTGGCCGGCGCCCAGCTTCGGCATCTCGATCCGGCCACGCCGCCGCGGATGTTTCATGCTCTCGTGGGCACCCACGTGGTCGTCGGGCTGGTGGTGGCCGGCCTGGCCGTGGCGGCGTTTCTGGCGACCCGCGGCGGCGGCAACCGGGGGGCTCGCCGCTGGGGGCTGATTGCCTGCGGGCTCGTCACCTGCCAGTTGGCCCTCGGCGTCGGCACCTGGATCGCAAAGTACGGCGTGCCCTCGGCGATCCTGCCTGACGCCTGGCGGATGGCCGAGCCGATCGTGGCCCGCAGCGGCCCGGGCGCCGTGATCGTCACATCGCATGCCGTGCTCGGGATGATGATCCTCGGGGTCGGAGTCGCCCTGGCCCTGACCGCCGCCGGCACCGTGCCGGCTTCGGTTCGCAGCGGCGCGCAGCCCGCGGCCTTCGCCCGGGGCAGGGGGGTACCCGCATGACGCCGCCCCCCGTCGCCGCCGAGTTCTCGGCCGGTGCAGCCTCCATGACGCCGACCGTGCTCGTGACCGATGCCCCGCGCGGGATCTCAGCCACGCTCGCGGATGTCTCGCGGCTCGTGCGGCCGCGGATCGCGGTGATGGTGCTCGCGACCGTCGCAGCCGCCGCTTGGCTCACGGCCGGCCGCCCGGCCGAGCCGCTGCGGCTGCTCTGGGTGCTCGCGGGCACGGCGCTCGTGGCGGCGAGCTCGAGCATCGCCAACCAGATCCTCGAGCGGCGGACCGACCGGCTCATGAAGCGGACGGCTTCGCGGCCGCTCGTGGCGGGGCGGCTCGCAGTCTCGACAGCTTGGTGGCTGACGGCGGCCACGCTCCTCGTGGGCACGGCCGCCTGCTGGCTCGCCGCCGGCTGGGAGCCCGCGGCCGCCGCGGTCGCGACCTGGCTGCTCTACGTGCTCCTCTACACGCCGCTCAAGCGCATCACCCCGCTCAACACCGCCGTCGGCGCCGTGGCCGGCGCCCTCCCGGTGGCGATCGGCTGGCTGGCCGCCGACGGGCCTGCCCGGCTGGCGGCCGGCGACGCCCGCGGGGCGTTGGCCGTGGGAGCCCTGGCCACCGTGCTCTACCTCTGGCAGTTTCCCCACTTCATGGCCATCGCCTGGATCTACCGGGCCCAATATGCGGCTGCCGGGGCCCGGATGCTGACGGTCGTCGATCCCACCGGGCTGCGGGCCGCCGGTCAGGCTCTGGCCGCCGCCCTGGCGTTGGTGCCCGCGGCGCTCGTGCTGGCCGTGCCGTCGGGGAGCGTGCGGATGTTCCTTTCCGCGGCCGTCGCTGCGGGCGTGTATCTTCTGGCGACCGTGAACTTCGCGGTCCGCCGCGACGACGCCGCGGCCCGGTTCCTCCTGCTTTCGTCCCTGGGTGCCCTGCTCGGCCTGCTCTCCGCGGCGGTCGTGTTCGGCGGCCCCGCCTCGCTCACCCCCTGAACCTCATCCTGATCCGGAAATCTCCATGAGTTCTCCCGCCATCTCGCTGCCCCACGACCACGGCCACTCGAGCGGCCACGACGACGGGCATCACGGCCACGTCCACCTCCAGTATCAGCCCGGCCTGCCGCTCTCCCGCGGCAAGCTGATCATGTGGCTGTTCCTCTCGACGGAGATCATGTTCTTCGCGGCCTTGCTCGGGAGTTACATCGTGCTCCGGTTCGGCGCGGCCATCTGGCCGAAGCCGCACCATGTCCACCTCTCCGAGCCGATCGGGGCCTTCAACACCTTCGTGCTGATCTGCTCGAGTGTGACCATCGTGCTCGCCCTCGAGGCCGCCAAGGCCAACAAGACGGGCCTCGCCAAGCTTTGGATGGTACTCACCTTGGCGCTTGGCACGCTGTTTCTCGGGGTCAAGGCCTACGAGTATCAGGCCAAGTTCTCCCACGGGATCTTCCCCTGGGCGCCCCACGGCCTGATCCACGAGCGGCCGGACCTCTACTACGGCTCGGCCGTCCGCGCCCGGCTCGGCGAGCCGGCGATCATCGACCGGCTCAAGGAGCTCGACGAAACCCCGGCCGACCAGCTCTCGACCGACGAGCGGGCCGCCCGCACCGCGCTCCAGCAGGTGCGGACGATGGTCATGGACCCGAACCAGCAGGCCTTCGACATGGCCGTGGTGGCCGACCAGATCGCGCCCTTGCCCGCCGAGGGGGCCGGGAGCCACGGCGAGGGCCACGCCCACGGCATCAACGACGCCTTCCCCTGGCTGCGGCTGCCGATCGTGATCCCCGGCGGCAACATGTGGGCCAGTACCTATTTCCTGCTGACCGGCTTTCACGCCATTCACGTCATCGTCGGCCTGATCGTGTTCGCGGTGCTGTTGGGCAAGACGCTCGGCCCCGCGAACGCGGGCATGATCGAGAACGCCGGTCTCTACTGGCACTTCGTCGATCTCGTGTGGATCTTCCTGTTCCCGCTCCTCTACCTGTTCTAGCCCCGAATCAGTCCCTGATCCGGGCCCCGTGCCGCAGCATCCCCAGGCAACACCATGACCGACCACGCAGCCCACGAACACGCCCCTGGCCACGACGACCATGCCCACGGCGGCATCGGCAAGTACATCGCCGTGTTCATCGCCCTCTGCTTCCTCACCACCATGTCGTTTCTCACCTACTCGCCGGCCTGGCCCTGGCGTGATCAGCCGCAGGTCGGCTGGGCCTTCATGCTGGCCGTCTCCTGCACCAAGGCGATGCTCGTGGTCCTGTTCTTCATGCACGTCTGGTGGGAGGCCAACTGGAAGTACGTGTTGACGATCCCCGCCGCCATGATGGCGCTGTTTCTGGTGATCATGCTCGTGCCCGACATCGGGCTGCGGAACCGGATGGTGTCGCAGGAGCGGGCGATCCACATGGCCCGGCCGTCCGACCTGCTCGTGCTGGAGAAGGCGTCGGGCGACGCCGGACACGCGGCGCCGGCGGCGCACTGAACGGTTCAAACGTCGGCTCTCGGCACCCCGCCGGGCCGGCAGCTGTCTCCTTCGCGACGGAACTCGCTCCTTCCACGACCTGCGGAGTGGCACGTGATGGTTGGCTTCGCTGGCACCCTTGCGGGTCGCGATTTCCCACGCTCGTCGAGCAGCCGCCGATCCCGGCTCTCGGCGTCCCGCCGGGCCGGCAGCTGTCTCCTTCGCGACGGAACTCGCTCCTTCCACGACCTGCGGAGTGGCACGTGATGGTTGGCTTCGCTGGCACCCTTGCGGGTCGCGATTTCCCACGCTCGTCGAGCAGC
>JBIIYH010000011.1:0-26454 GCA_044346905.1 Pirellulales bacterium | reverse complement strand
GGCAAGCCGATGGCCGTGGTGCTGCCGGTGCTCCTGCTCCTGCTCGACCTTTGGCCGCTCCGGCGGTGGGCCGCCGGAAACGTGCGGCACAATGCTCGGTTCGTCGTCGAAAAGCTGCCGCTATTTGCCCTCGCCCTGGCCACCGGGCTCTGGACGATTCAGGCGCAGCGGCAGGCGGGTGCCGTCCGCGATCTCGACGATTTCCCGCTCGCCGCCCGGCTGGCCAACGCGGTCTGTGCCACGGCCGAGTATCTGGGCATGCTCGTGTGGCCCGTGAATCTCGCCGTCTTCTATCCGCATCCCGGCTGGCGGCCGGCCTGGCAGGTGCTCCTCGCGACGGCGGTGCTGGCCATGATCTCGTGGGCGAGTTGGCGACGCCGAAAGCACGAGCCGGCCCTGCTGGTTGGCTGGCTCTGGTTTCTCGTCAGCCTCGCGCCGATGATCGGCGTAATCCAGGTGGGCAATCAGTCGCTTGCCGACCGGTATCTGTATCTGGCTATGCTCGGCCCGATCATCGCGGTGGTGGGCTCGCTCGTGGATTTCGCGAGCCGATCGCCGTCGCGTGCCGCGCAGGCCCGCCGTCAGGATGCAAGGCCGTGGCACAGTTTGGCCGGCGGACCCTGGGCCTGGGCCACTGTCGCCGTCGCGATGGTCTGTCTGCCGCTCACCTGGCGGCAGGCGGGCGTGTGGCGCGACTCGCTCACGCTCTTTTCACACGCCCTCGCCACCGGGCACGAAAGCGCGGTCGCCCGCAACAACCTCGGCCTGGCGCTTACGGAACTCGGCCGGCCGGGCGACGCCTTGCCGCATCTGCGCCGGGCCGTCGAACTTCGCGGGGTCGACGCGGGCGCCTGGTTCAACCTGGGCAACGCGTGTGCGGCGGTCGGCGACCTGCCGGCGGCCGTTGAAGCCCTGCGACGCGCGCTCGACGTCGACCCGGATCGCTTCAAGGCCTGGAACAACCTCGGGATCGTGCTGGTGCTCGGCGGAGACCCGGCGGCCGCCGAGGCGGCCTGGCGGCAAAGCCTCGCCATCCGGCCCGATTTTCCCGACGCCCGGCTGAACCTCGCCAAGCTTCTCGACTCGCGGGTTGAAGCCCCGCCCGGCGCAGCCGAAGCAGGCGGGCCTTAAGGCGACGGGAGCCGATTGTTGGGAAATCAGCTCCCGTCCCGGATTTCCCCGGCCCGGGTTCTCACTCGATCACGAGGTCGTATCGCGGCAGACCTCGGTGCGTGATCGTGTTTGTCAATCGCACCGTCTTGCCGAGGCTCGGCGAAACCGGCCGGCCGGCAATTTCGGCCGCTGCGGCGAATCGCCCGGCCTGCAGGGTGAGGAGGCGAAACTCCGGCTGCTCATGGCCCGAGCCGCAGCGGCGGGCGTCGATCAGCCATAGTTCTCCCACGCCCGCTTTTGCATACGCCTCGGGGAGTCGGCGTGTATCCTTGCCCACCGAGGAGTCGCTCAGGATTTCCACGACCAGGTCTGCCGCCCCTTCCACCTCGATGAATCCAACGGCTGGGCCCACCGCGGCGGGCACAAACCGCACCCGCCCGGTTTCGACCGCCGTGTGTGACACAAAAACCACGTCGGGCTCCACCGAAAGATCAGCCGTGGGGCAAACCAGCCTCGTCCGGTCGATAAACACTTCGCCCAGGTCGGCTGACCGCACCCGGGCATAGATCTTGGCCGCGATCTCGGTCTTCAACGTCCCGTGGGTGAAGAGATTCTCAGGCGACATGTCTACCTCGATGCTGCCGGCGACCCAATCGATTCGGCCCGTCGAGGGAAAACCGGGCGACCTCGTCCAGCCGCGGAATCCGGCCAGCCCGTCGCAGCTTGGGATCGTCAGCGTGTCTTCGATCACCACGGCAGTTGCCATTGTTCTCAGTCTCTTGCTTGGGGGCCCGCGGCCAAATCATTCTCCCCGCCTAGTGCTCGGTCAATGCCGCAACGCTTACCATGCGGTGCTTCCTTCTTGCCATCGAACCTGCCATCACACACGCCGGGGAGATTTCTTCCCGCCGCCGTCAAGGGAAAACGACCTATGTTGGTGAACGCCAGTATATGCACTGGGCCCGTGGCATGCAAACCTTTCGGGGACGAACCTTTCGGGGACGGGAGCCGATTGTTGCGGAATCAACTCCCGTCCCGGATTTCTCCGGCCGCCGCCGCGGGAGCGGCGCCGCGATCCGTGAGAATCCGCAGGCGGGCGGCCTGGGCCGGTGCAAAGGCGGGGTCGCTCGCGATCGCGAGGTCAAGTTCGCGGAGTGCCGCGACAGGATCACCTGCCGATTCCAGGAGCATCGCGAAGTTGTAGCGGTGCTTGGCATTGTCGGGCTCGCTGTCGAGCGCCCGCAGGAAGGCGGTGCGGGCGTCGTGCATCCGCCCGAGCCGTGCGAGGCAGATCGCGAGGTTCACCCGCATGTCGGTGTCTTCGGGCCAGAGCAGGCTCGCCCGTTCGAGCAGCGGCAAGGCCTCGGCCGGCCGGCCGCCGTCGCTCAAGATCAGGCCGAGGTTCGTGAGCGAGTCGCGGAGCGCAGGGTCGATCCGCAGGGCAGCGAGGTGGTGCTCGACCGCTTCGGCGGTGCGATCCTGGGCGGCAAGCGCCGAGGCCAGCAGGCTTTCGGCGATCGCGTTTCGCGGCACGACCGCCACGGCGTGCCGCCAGAGCGACTCGTCGCTTCGCCATGTGAGCACCTGCCGGTGCGCGAGGAAGGCGAAGATCACGACGACCGCCGCCGCGGCGCCGCCCGCCGCGACCGCGCACGGGCGGCGCAGCGACTCCCGCCCCGCGACGAACCGCCGCAACGCTTCGCCCGCGGTCATGACGACCCCGAACTCGAGCCCGATGCCGGGCAGGTAGTAATACCGGTCGGCGGTCGCCTGGCTGCCCACCTGCACGAGGCCGATCACGGGCACGAGCATCACGAGAAACCAGGCCCAGCCGAATGCGAGCCAAGGCATGCCGCGGCCGGCCCGGGGCCGTGCCAGGGCCACCGCGGCGGCGGTGATGATCCCGAGCAAGGTGATGGCGAATGCAATGTGCAGGAGGGTGGGCCCCCGCACATTCACTTCCAATGGCATCCTGCCGATGTTCGTAACATCGGCCGGGCTGACCGCGAGCGGATACATCGCCGCCAGGCCCGTGGGCCAGACGGCCCGCAGGACATACGTCGCGTAGCCGACGACGGCGTTGGCGATCCGCGCACCGATCGGCACGGCTCCGACCGAGGCCTTTGCCCCCTCCTGCGCGAGCATGGTGAGAGCCGCCGTCAGGCCGGCCATGGCGATGAACGGCACCTTTTCACCAAGCATCCGCCGCGCTGATCCTCTCGCGACGCGGCCTGGCCACACGTCGAGCAACAGAAGCACCAGTGGCAGCGTCACGGCCATCGGCTTGGCGAGGCACGCCAGGATCCCGCTGCCGAGCGTGGCGGCATACCAGAGGCCGCGCGACCGAAGCTCGGCGGCCGCGGTGAACCGCAGGTAGGCCAGGACTGAACCCAGAAAGAACAGTCCGCAGAGCAGGTCCTTGCGTTCGGAGATCCAGGCCACGCTCTCCACCCGCTGCGGATGAGCGGCAAAGACCGCCGCGACAATGAGGCTCTCCGGCCAGCGGAGCGTGAGCCGCCATGCCAGCGCGAGCACGAGCAGGGCATTGACAGCGTGGAGCACGATGTTCGTGAGATGATGCCCGCCCGCCCAATCTCCGAGGATTTCCACGTCGAGCATGTGCGAGACGAGCGTGAGCGGGTGCCAGTTGGAGCAGCCGAACGACGTGAATGCCTCTGCGATCCCGCGGAGCGTCAGGCCAGAGAGCACAAGCGGGTTGGCGGTCACGTACAAATCGTCGTCCCACTCTAGAAACCCGTGACCGATCACCGGCCAGTAGACGACCGCGACGAGGAGCGGCAGCACGACGGTGGCGGCGGAGCGGCGCATGCGACGGCAGACCTCACTTCACCGCGTCGCCGGCCGCTGCCACCCCAAGAGCCATGGCAGCCACCCGGCGAGCGCTTCGGACAGCGCCGAGCGGTCGTCGGTCCAGACCCGCGCCGGGTCGCCGCGGAGGGGTTGCCAGTTCCAGAGCTCGCTCGTCGGGTTGGCGGCGATCGTGGCCATCCGCCGCTCGTCGCGGCCCAGCACGGCCCAGCCGGAAGGCGTGCGGGCGTAGTCTCCCGGCACGTGGATGTCCCAGCCCACGAGCCCGAGCCAGTTGCCATCGGCGGCGAGCGCGGCGACGGCCGGGGCGAAGTTGAGATAGCGGTTGGAGATGTGGAGCGCCACGCAGCCGCCGGGCCGCAGCTTGCGGTCGTAAAGAGCCAGGGCCTCGCGGGTGAGCAGGTGGGTGGGCACCGAGTCGCCCGTGAAGGCGTCGATCACGAGCAGGTCGAACGACGCATCCGGCTCGCGGGCGAGCGCCAGGCGGGCGTCGTCGACGACGATCCGCGTCGTGGCCCGGCTCTCGGCCAGGAAGGTGAACCAGCGGGTGTCCTCCGCGATCCGCACGACGGCCGGGTCGATCTCGAAAAACACGAACTCCTCGCCGGGTTCGCCATAGGCGGCGATCGTGCCGATGCCGAGGCCAG
The DNA here is from genome assembly GCA_044346905.1 of Pirellulales bacterium. Classification (GTDB taxonomy): domain Bacteria; phylum Planctomycetota; class Planctomycetia; order Pirellulales; family UBA1268; genus QWPN01. Next base: position 21,865 of record JBIIYH010000011.1, on the reverse strand, counting down.
CGACGCCGACGCGGTCGAAGGGCCCGGTCGCGCGGCAGGCGGCGATGATGCTCCCGAGCGGCCCCGCCTCGTGGTAATAGGTCAGCGGCATGAGCCGCCGCGCCGGGTCGTCGGAGATCAGCTGCACGCCGTGAACCACGTCCCCATGCTGCAGGTTTCGCGAGGGCCCGTTGGCCTCTTCGGCCACGGTGAGCACGCCGAAGAACGTGCGGGTGCGATGGATCACGCCGTCGCGCCAGTTCGCCAAAAAAGCTCCCGCGGCGAGCACCGCGGCGAGCAGGAGACAGGGCACGACGCGGCCGCCGGGAAGCCTCGTCGGCGGGAGGAGCCACGCCGCGGCCACGAGCGCGAGCGGAAACTCATGACGGGCGTTGAACACCAGCGGGGCGACGACCGCGTTGAAGAGCCCGCCACACGCGCCGCCGATCGCCATCGCGAGATAGAAGGTCGTCAGGTCGCCAACGCCGGGACGGTCGTCGAAGAGCATCCCGTGGATCGCGAGGCAGCCGCCAAAAAAAGCCAGCAGATGCAGCGGCATCACGATCCGGGCCGGCGTGGTCATGCCGGCCGCCACGAGGCCGATCGGCACGAGCAGGCTCACCGCGAGCAGCGCGGGATCCCAGCGGGCCCAGCGCCGGCCTCCGGGCCCGAACACGACCGCGAGGCTCGCCAGATAGGCGGCGAGCGGCAGAATCCAGAGCAGCGGGACCGGGGCTACCTCGACGGTCGCATGGGCGGTCACTCCGGCGAGCCACGAGGCGGGAATCGCCGCCCATAGCATCCACCGCGCCCGCCGGCGCCACGGCAGGGGCTGCGACCGCGACGGGCCGGCCGGCGCAGCCGGGCCAGCCTGGCGGGCCGCATGCCAGCCGCAGGCGAGGGCCAGGCCGCCGCTGGCGACGAGCAGGCGGAGGAGGAGTTGCCGCTGCTGGCCCACGCCTGCGAGCGGCTCGATCAGGAAGGGATAGGCGAGCAGCACGGCCGCGCTGCCGGCATTGCCCGCGACGGACAAGCGATAGGCCGCGAGGCCGTTCCGTGAGGGTTCGGCTTCGGTGCCGGCCCCGCCCCAGTGGCTCCGCCAGTGCGCGAGCAGCGGGCCGAGGCTCGCGACCGCGAAAAAGGGCAGACCGATCAGCGGCACCAGTTCGGCGGCGACCGCGAGCCCCGGAAGTCCGGTCGAATCGACGTCGGCGAACTGCCCGGGCGACAGGCTACCCGTTCCGGCCACGAGCGCGACGATGGCGGCCCCGAACAGCACCGCCTGCACCACGGTCTGCCAGCCGGGCCGCGCCCGGGTCGCCAGGAAGTTCGCGAACGCATAGGCCGCGACAAGCGTCGCCTGGAAGAAGGCCAGGCACACGATCCAGGTGGCCGGCGAGCCGCCGAAGCGCGGCAGCAGCATCTTGCCCGTGAGCAGTTCCGCGAGAAACACGGCGGCCGAACCGCAGGCCGCGGCCGCGAGTGCGAGGATGCCGAAGACGGCGTCTGCCGCCGCGCCGCCCGCTGAGGGCGGTGCGGCGGGCGGCTGAGCGCTGCCGGCGGCCGCCTGCGCGGCCGGGTCACGGGGCCGACGGTGGGTCAGTGGGCGGTTGGGCATCGGGGGCGACCGGGGGTTCGAGTTCACGTTCGAGAGCGTCGGCCCGCGCGGTGTCGCCGGCCGTGCGCCAGGCCGACGCGAGCCGGCGTCGAAGCCTCGTGGTCTTGGGATGTGCCTCGCCGAGCGCGGCGATGCGGATGGCGACACCTCGTTCGAGGAGCGGCACGAGCTGCCGCACGGCGATGGCGGCCTCCACGTCGGCGGTGGGCGCGAGGTCCGCAAGTTGTTCGATCGCGTCGGCCGTGCGGGGGTGGCCGGCGGCGCTCGAGCGGGTGCGGATCGCCACCGCCTTCTCGAGGAGATCGCGAGCCGAAGCCGTCTCCCCGCGGTCGGCGCGGATCGCCGCGAGGGACTCGAGCGACGAGGCGGTGGTTGGATTGCGGAAGCCGTAGGCCTCCTGCCGGATCGCCAGGCCGGCAAGCGCGGCAAGCTCGGCCTCGGCGAGCCGATCCAGCCGGCGGAGGATCACCGCCAGGCTCGTGAGCGACGAGGCGGTGAGCGGATGCGCCGGTCCGGCGGCCCGTTCGCGGATCGCGAGCGCCTGCCGCTGGAGCGTCTCGGCGGTCGCAAGGTCGCCCCGTTCGGCGGTGTTGACGGCCAGATTGCCGAGCGACTCGGCGGTGTCCAAGTGGCCAGGGCCGACCAGGCTTTCCCGCAGGGCCAGGGCATCGCGGTGGAGCGGCGCCGCAGCCTCGGGATCACCGCGGGCGTCGAGCACGCAGGCCAGGTTGTTGAGCGTGCGCGCGGTGAGCGGGTCTTCGCGGCCCACCGTCTGCTCGTAGATCGCGAGCACGCGGCCGTAGGCCTCCGCGGCCCGGATAAGTTCGCCCTGGCGCTCCCAGGCGAGGGCCAAATTGTTCACCGTGCTGGCCACCTCCGGGCTTTCGGGGCCGGTCAGCCCCGACTGGATCTCGATCGCCCGGGCATACATCGCCTCGACGCCGTCGAACCGCGACTCGGCCACCAGGATCTGGGCCAGTTCGTTGAGCGCCTCGGCCATCGCCGGGTGCGACGGCCCATAGGCCTCCTCGGCGAGTTCCACCGACGCCTTCGCCGCCCGAAGTGCCTCGGCGTGGCGGCCGCGGCGACGAAGCGCATGCACCTCGTCGGCGAGCGTCACCCACGCGGCCTGCTGGCGGGCCTGGTCGTCGACCTGCGGCTGCCGTAGCCGCCACCACGCAATGACCACGCTCGCGACGAGTGCCGCCACGATGAGGGCGATGCCAAGCCGCGTGGGAATCGGCTCCCGCGTGCGGTCTTCGCCCCGCCGATACCACCGCTCGAGCATGGCGGAAGAACCTGTTGGACGGGCCGAGCGGCTTGGATAACGCGAAAAACCAGCCGCGACCGCGTTCTAGCAGACGCTCCGGTCGCGGGGAAGCCACTGCCCACACGGCGTCCCTGACAACCGACCGGAACGCCCGCGCTCATCAAAGGCTCACGAGGTTTTCACACGAATCTCACGGCCGTCTCACGACCGCCTCACGGAGCCCGCCTACAACGGCGAGCGTCACGGAGGCGAACGTTCGCTTCCAAGCGAGGTGTGAATCGATTAAGGAGATTTGGATGACCAAGGCAATGCATCAGCAGCGCCGAGCCTTCACGCTCGTCGAACTGCTCGTGGTGATCGCGATCATCGGGGTGCTCGTCGCACTCCTGCTTCCGGCGCTGTCGTCGGCCCGTGCCGCCGCCAACGCGTCCGGCAGCTCCAGCAACATCGCTGGTTTCGGCCGGGGCTTCGAGCTGTTTGCGACCAATAATGACGGCCTCTACACGACGGGTGCCTTCGACCATCACCGTGATGGCGACATCCGGGATTACGGCTGGGTGGCCGACCTGATCGGTCTGAAGGTGGCGAATCCGGGCAAGGCCCTGGATCTCGGCAGCCGCAATAAGATCAGCGAGAAGTGCGCCGACTACATGGGTGCTTCCAAAAACAAGACGACGTCGGCTGCCGACAGCTGGTCGGCTGCGAAGTCGGGCAAGGGCAGCGACAAGGGCGGCAAGATGGATTCGACGGTGGCAGGTGCGTTGTATTTCGGTACCGGCACCAACCCCAACGCCGCCCGGGATGTCTGGAATGCCGGGTACAACAGCAACTACGCCACGACCTGGCACTTCAGTCGCGGCGATCCGTCGGCGACCGACGGGTATGCCTCCGGCAGCAAGGCTCCGGACTCGGGCGACGGCGGGCTGACCCAGAACCACCTCAACCAGGGCCTGACCACGGCTGCCCGCGTGGCGCTGATGGGACCGGCTCGGGCGGGTGACGGGAGCGACGCCCTCGTCGGTGGCGGGTCGGAGTACACCCCGGCGACGGGCGTGGGCGCGGTCGCCTCGGTGATGAATGCCTTCGCCGGCAAGACGATCGTGAAGACCAACGACCTGCTGGTCGAGGCCTTCAACGACGGCATGAACGTTGACTTCGGGACCGCCCTCGGCGGTGCCGCTGGCCAGAAGGTGCATGAGTTCGGCGACATCGAGCCCCTGCACCAGCCCAAGAACAGCAACGGGACCGGCGGCTTCGCCCCGATCCTGTTCGCCGACGGGCACGTGGAGAAGGTGGTCGACACGGTCACCTACAACGACACGACCGGCCGGGGCGATGGTTTCATCGGGAACGGCGTGGGTCGTGACGGCAACGGCAAGATCACGTCCGTCGTGATCGACGCCCCGACCTACCAGGAGATCTCGGAGCAGATCTGGATCAAGCGGCTCCGCAACCGGCAGTCGGCTGCGGGCAGCGTGAACGAGAACGAGTTCAACTGATCTTGAGCCTGTTCGAGCGGCGCGATCCTGCGGATCGCTCCGCTCTGACGAAACAGCCACGGCCGCCCTCGGGCGGCCGTGGTTTTTCGTTTTCCGCTCACAGAACCTGAAAGATTCGGAGGTACAGTCAGAGCATGGCCACCGCATCCCTGCCGCTGCCCGACGACGCCCCCGGCCTCGACGCCGAGTCGGCGACCGCTGCCGCCGCCGAGGCCGCCGCCGGGCGGGCCCTGCGATTCCAGATCGCCGCCACGCTCGTGGGCGCCACGCTGCTCGTCTGCTCGCTCGTGGCCCAGTTTCTCTGGAAGACCGAGTTTCATGCGGCGGTGCCCGCGGCCCTCGCCGTGCTCCTGCTCGGGGCGCCCCTGGTCGCGGCTGCCATCCGTGATCTTCTCAAGGGCGAGGCGGGGATGAACGCGCTGGTCGCCTTGGCCGTGGTCGGGGCCGCCGCCACCGGCCGCTACCAGGAGAGCGCGGCGATCGCGCTCTTTATGATCGTCTCGGGGCTGATCGAGAAGCGGACGGCGATCGGCGCCCAGGCGAGCATCGAGTCGCTGATCAAGCTCTCACCGACGAAGGCCCAGCGGCTGCTCGGGGCTGCCGGCGACGCCGGCGAGGAACTCGTCGAGGCCAAGGACCTCCGGCCCGGTGACGTCGTCCGCGTGCGGCCCGGCGACAATATTCCCGCCGACGGCCGAATCCTCCGCGGCACGAGCACCGTCAACCAGGCGAGCATCACCGGCGAGTCGCTGCCGGTGGACAAGGCCGCCGGCGACGAGGCCTTCGGCGGCACGATCAACCTCACCGGCGTGCTCGACATCGAGGTGCTCAAGGCCGGGGCCGATACGCTGCTCGGCCGCGTCAAGGATCTGATCCTGCAGGCCGAACGCACCCGCACGCCGATCATGCGGCTGGTCGATCAATACGCCGTCTGGTACACGCCGACGGTGCTGATGCTCGTGGGCGTGGTGCTGTTTTTCGCCCTCCGGAGCGACCCCGATACCGCCTTCAGCCGGGCGATCGCGATGCTCGTGGTCGCCTGCCCCAGCGCCCTGATCCTGGCCACGCCCACGGCGATGGTGGCCGGGCTCTCCGCCGCCGCCCGGCTCGGGGTGCTCGTCAAGAGCGTGGTCACGCTCGAGGCCGCCCGGAACCTCACGGCGATCGTGTTCGACAAGACCGGCACGCTCACCACCGGGATTCTGTCGGTGAGCCGGCTCGCCCCGGTCGAGGGCGTGGAGCCCGCGGAACTCCTCCGGCTCGCGGCGATCGCCGAGCAGGACAGCCGCCATCCCGTGGCCCGGGCCGTCACGGAGATGGCCCGCCGGGCCAACCTCGCCTTCGAGCGGCCCGACGCCTTCGAGGAGATCGCCGGCCGCGGCGTGATCGCGACGCTCGGCGACACGCGGATCCTCGTGGGCCGGGCCTCGTGGCTCGCCGACCCGGAAGGGGGCCTCGATCCGGCCGAGGCCTCCGCCATCGGGCGAATCCAGGCCAGCGACGAGGCCGACGGGCTGAGCGTGCTCTACGTCGTCCGCGACGGGCGGCTCGCCGGCTGGATCGGCCTCGAGGACAACGCCCGGCCCGAGGCGGCCGAGGCGGTGGACCGGCTCAAGCAGCTCGGCCTCCAGCGGCTCGTGATCCTCACCGGCGACCGCACGAGCGTGGCCCGTCGCGTGGCCGAGCAGATGCACTTCAGCGAGTTCAAGGCCGAGGTGCTGCCGCACGAGAAGCTCGAAATGGTCGACGAGCTCAAGGCCCGGGGACACCGCGTGGCCGTGATCGGCGACGGCGTCAACGACGCCCCGGCCCTCGCGGCGGGCGACATCTCGATTGCGATGGGCGCGGCCGGCAGCGACGTGGCGATCCACTCGGCGAGCATCGCGCTCTTGAACAGCAACCTGAGCAGAATCCCGTTTTTGATCGAGCTCTCCCGTCGCACGATCACCGTGATCCGGCAGAACATGGCGATCGGCGTGCTGTTCATCGTGGTCTTCCTGGCGCTCGCCGGGGCGGGCTACGTCTCGCCCGTCACCGCGGCCCTCGTGCACGTCGCGAGCGGCCTGATCGTGATCTTCAACTCGGCCCGGCTCGTCCGCTGCGGTGAGGCGCTCGAGCAGGAGGAGGCCGACCGGGCCGCCGCCGAGCAGGCTAGCCGACGTCGCGGCGCTGAAAGAGCAGCACCGCGAGGCTGACGAGCGCCCCGATCACGCAGGCGGCGTAGAGGCTGGCGGTGCCGAAGTAGGCCAGCGTGATCTCGTGCCCCTGCGTAAGGGCGTCGGCCGGCCAGAAAAACTGCAGGTTCGGCACGGCCGCATAGACCGGCCAGAGCAGGGCCCGCAGCCAGCCGGGCCGATCGCCGCCGCTCACGACCGTGCCCAGAAAATATTCGCTCACCAGGCCCAGGAGAAACGCCCCCACGCAGGCCATCAGCGTCATCACCTGCCCCAGCCGGGTCGAGGCTGCGATCGCCACCGCCGCCAGCACCAGGATCGCCTGCAGCACCAGGCCCAGCGCGATCATCAGTTGCGGGTTGAAGTCTGTCGCCGGGCTCTGAAAGGCCCACTCGCGGTCGATGCACCAGACCAGGCCCAGGGCGAGCGAGAGCCCGATCGCCAGGCTGGCGGCGAACACGCTGGGGAACGGCCGGCGATAGAGATAGTTGGCCGCCGCCGCCACGAGCGTGGCCCCGCCGCCGAACAGCAGCGAGAAGACGAGCACCGGCAGGTCGAAGGTCTCGTCCATGCGCACGCTCGTCTGCACGCGGTGCCGCACGGCCAGCAGGAATACCACGGCAAGCACCCAGTAGGCGAGCGTGATCGCCGCGGCCACGCCGAGGTATTTGCCCGCCACCACCGCCGCCCGCGGCACCGGCTTGCTCACGACCGTGAGCACCGTCTTGTTCTCGATCTCCCGCGTCAGCACGCCGGTGGCGGTGAAGGCCGCCAGGAGCAGGCCGGCGAGGAACAGCGTGCTCAGGCCCAGGTCGATCAGCAGTTTGTTGTCGTCCTCGAGGGTGAAGGCCGCGAGATTGACGTTCAGCACCATCGCCAGGATGCCCACGACCAGCAGCACCGCGAAAATCGGCTGCCGGATCGACTCGAGAAAGGCGTTGCGGGCGATGGCGAGGACGGACATCCGCAAAATCCTACGCCCGCCGCGGGTCGCTCATGGATTTCTCACATGATTCGAGGCTGGCGCTCACATAATCGGAATAGGCTTTGTCAGGCGACGGCGGCTGGACCTGCTGTCTCTCCCTCCTGCCCCCCATGACCGGCGACCAGACAACGTACCGCCGCGGACGGATCGCGGCCCTCGGCGGCCTCGCGATCCAGATTGCGCTCGTCGTGGCGATGGGGCTGGCCGCCGCCTGGACCAGGAGCCCGGCGCTCCAGGCCGCCGGCTGGCACCTGCTCGGCGGTCTGCCGATCTGGATCATCCTGGCGCTCGTCTACCACCAGTTCGAGGTCGAGCGCCGTGAGACGCTCGCCTCAGAGAAGCTCGCCACGCAAGACGCCGCCTCGTCGGTCTTGTTCGGTGACCTCTCCGACGAGCTGCAGCGGGCCCGGCAGCGGCTGACGAACCTCATCGGTTACGGCCTGCCGGCCGTGAGTTTCCTGGTCGCGATCTACCTGATCGTGGCGGGGCTGGCCATGCTCTGGCGGCTCGGCACGCTGGCCGCGTCGGACGAGCCCGGCGTGGTGACGACGCTCGCCCCGGGCGTGAGCCCCGTGGGCCTGCTCTTCGTGGCCGCGGCGATGGCGTTCGTGGCCTTCATCTCGGCCCGCTGGGTCAGCGGCTACACGCGGGTCCGGGCCTGGCAGCTGCTCCGGGGCGGGGCCAGCTACCTGATGAGCTCGTTCGTGCTCGCGGCCCTGGTGTTGGCCGGGGCGATCGCGGCTGCGATCCTCGACGACACCTCGTTCTTTCGCGTGATCGCCGCGGCGGTGCCGGCGGTGATGGTGCTGGTGGGCGTCGAGATCCTGCTCACGGGCCTGCTCGCGGCCTATCGGCCCAAGCGACCCGGCGAGATCCCGCGGCCGGCCTTCGACAGCCGCGTGCTCGGCCTGCTCACGGCGCCCGAGTCGCTCGGGCAGGTGGTGGGCGAGTTGATCAACTATCAGTTCGGCGTGGAGGTGTCGCGAAGCTGGCTCTATCGGCTGCTCGGCCGGGCGGTCACGCCGCTCTCGATCCTCGGCGGCCTGGTGCTCGCGGCCCTTTCGGCACTCGTGATCGTGGGGCCCGACGAGGAGGGCGTGGTGACGCGGTTCGGGGCGATTCGCGGCGGCGCGCTCCCGCCGGGGCTTCACCTCAAGCTCCCCTGGCCGATCGAGACGGCGGCCACCTACCCCGTGGGCAAGGTGCTCGAGATCACCGTCTCGAGCGACCCGATCGGCCGCGGTCGCGACGACGAGGCGATCCTCTGGACGAGCGGCGACGACAACCTCGCCAAGCTGGGGATGGAGTATTTCCCGACCGCGCTCGACACGCGGTCGGCGGGGGGCGGGCTGGCGCTCCTGGCGGCCGACGTGGTCGTGCAGTATCGCGTGCGGGAGCTGCTCGAGTTTCTCTCCGGCTCGCTCGCGCCCCGCGACGCGCTCACGGCGATCACCCAGCAGGAGGCCAGCCGCTACTTTGCCAGCCACGACATCGACCAGCTGCTGACCGTGGGCCGCACCGAGGGGGGCCGCGTGCTCGAGACGGCGATCCAGTCCCGGGCCGACGGCCTCGGCCTGGGCCTCGATGTGGTCGGCGTGTCGATCACGGCGCTCAAGCCGCCGGGCGGGCCGGTGGCCCGGGCCTTTCACCGGCAGATCGGAGCCCAGCAGGAGCGGGAGTCGCTGATCCAGACGGGCCGCCGCGACGCGGTCGTGACGCTCGCGAAGGTGGCCGGTTCGGTCGATCACGCCACCCGGATCAACGCGGCGATCCTGGAGCTCGACGCGCTCCGGGCCGCCCGCAGCGACCCGGCCGACGACGAGGCCCGGCGGCAGGTCGCCGGCAAGGAGCTCGACATCGAGACCCTGCTCGGCGAGGCCCGGGGCGAGGCGGCCGAGCTCGTGCATGCGGCCCGCGGCTACCGCTGGACCAGGGCCGTCGGCGAACGCAGCGCCCAGGAGCGGTTCGCCGGCGAGCTGCTCGCCTACGAGCAGGCCCCGGCCTATTACCGCACCCGTCGGTTCCTTGACGTGCTCGCCGCCGGGCTCGCTGAGCGGCGGAAGTTCGTCGTCGCCGGTGACCACGGCGACCTGCCCATTCTCCGCATGGATTTTAACGACTCCGCCTCGGCCCTCGACACGCTGCTCGGCGAGTGAGCCGGCCGCCGGACTCGGCCTTCGACTTCCCTCAACCCACTCCGCTCGACCAGGCATGAAAAACTCGTTCACAGTCCTCGCCGGCAGCGTGATCGCCGCCGTTCTCCTCGCCCACATGTTCTGCTACCAGGTCCGCTACGACCAGGTGGCGGTGCGGACCACCTTCGACAAGGCCGACGAGGCGAGCGTGCAGTCCACGCCGGGGCTCAAGTGGCGGCTGCCCTGGCCGATCAACAAGGTCACGCACTATTCCAAGCGGCTGCAGCTGCTCGAGGACCGGATCGAGGAGCTGCAGACGGCCGACGGCAAGAGCGTGATCGTCCGCACCTACCTCACCTGGCGGATCGAGAACCCGCTCGAGTTCTACGTCACGCTCAAGGATCCGGCCGAGGCCGCGCGGCAGCTTTCCACCCGGCTCCGCGAGATCCGCGGCGTGATCAGCCGCTACCGGCTCGACGAGCTGGTGAACCTCGACCGCGACCGGCTCAAGCTGGCCACGATCGAGGCGGAGGCGAAGGCGGCCCTCGACGCGTCGCTCGCGGAATCGGGCTACGGCCTCAAGGTGGAGAGCGTGGGCCTCTACAAGATCGTGCTTCCCGAGGCGACGACCGAGAAGATCTTCGAGACGATGATGAAGACCCGGGAGCGGCTCGCGGAAAACGCCCTCCAGGAGGGTCAGGCCCAGGCCTCGGCAATCCGCAGCGAGGCCCAGAGCGCCCGCGACCGGATCCTGGCCTTCGCCGAGCGGCGGGCCCAGGCGATCCGCTCCCAGGGCGACCGCGAGGCGGCCGCCGAATACGGCCAGTTCGCCCGCAACGAGGAGTTCGCGATCTTCCTCCGCAAGATCGAGGCCCTCGGCAAGATGCTCGACCACAACACCACCTTCGTGCTCTCAGCCGACACGCTCGGGATCCTCGACTGGTTCAACCGCGACCCCGGGCAGAACCTGCCGCCCGGAGCCGCCGCCGTCGGCGGCAGCGGGAGCGTGGTTCGCGATGGCATACCGGAAGGGCAGCCATGAACCCGCTTCCGGAGATGAGCCGGGTCTCGGGCGGCGCATCGGCCGGCCCCGGCGTCGATCCCGCGCTCGACCCGGCGCAGCAGTCGCTCGCCGAGGCGCTCCGGGTGAGCTTCGGGATCCTCAAGGTGGCGATGCTCGCCCTGCTCGTGGCCTATGCCTTCAGCGGCACCTTTAGCGTGGGCTCAAACGAAGTGGCCCTGCGGCTGCGGTTCGGCGACTACGTGGGCGCGCCGGGCGAGCGGGTGCTCGAGCGGGGCACCTACCTCGCGGCCCCGTTTCCGATCGAGCAGGTGATCAAGGTCGACACCCGGCCGATGACCCTGGCGCTCGACAAGGAGTTTTGGTACGAGACCGGCTCCGGTGACCGGGGCCGCACCCGCGACCAGATCCGCGACTCGCGGTCCGGCCCGCTCGACCCGCTGCGGGACGGCTCGCTCCTCACCGGCGACCTGAACATCGCCCACGCCCGCTGGACCGTCACCTACAAGGTGACCGACCCGGTGGCTTACGTGACCAACGTCGGCGACAAGCCGCTGGCGGCCGATCTCGTGCGGTGCGCGATGCAGCAGGGGATCGTGCAGGCCCTGGCCCAGTGGCCGGCCGACGACCTGCTCAAGGGCGTCGTGAATCGCGAGACGGCCACGGCCGTCGCCCAGCGGCAGCTCACCGACATGGCGACCGGGCTCACGATCGAGCAGCTCGCGCTCGATCAGGTCTCGGCTCCGGTCAGCGTGATGGGAGCCTTCGACGCGGTGACCACCGCCGAGACCGACCGCTCCCAGCGGATCGTGGCCGCCTGGCAGGATCGGGCCCGGATCCTCGGCGAGACCGCCGGCGAAGGCGCCGATGCGCTCGTCGAGTTGCTCGACCACTACGAACGGTCGGCGGAGGCGGGCACGATGGAGAGCGCCGCCGAGGCCGAGCGGGCCATCGACGAGGCCCTCGGCGGGCTGCGGCTGGGCGACGTGCCGATCGGCGGTGAGGTGGCCCAGGCGATCAATGCCGCGAAGACCTATCGCACCCAGGTGGTGGAGCGGATCAAGGCCGATGCCGAGACCTTCGCCCGGCTCCTGCCGCAGTATGAGAAGACGCCGCGGATCATCCTCTCTCGGCTCTGGGAGGACGCCCGCGAGCGGATCCTGACCGGCGACGTGGAGACCTTCTACACCGTGCCGGGCCAGCTCGAGCTCCAGCTCAACCGCGACCCGGCGATCCAGCAGGAGCGGCAGAAGCAACAGGTGAAGTCGCTCAAGGACCAGCAGCAGGATTGGAAGGCGAGAAACCGCAAATGAACGCCGCCGAGGGCATCGACATCAAGTGCGTGGGGGTGACCAAGACCTTCCGCGACTTCTGGATGCGGCCGCGGGTGCGGGCCGTCGAGGGGGTCGATCTCGAGGTCCGCCGCGGACAGATCTATGGGCTGCTCGGGCCCAACGGCTCGGGCAAGAGCACCACGATCAAGATGCTTCTCGGCCTGCTCACGCCCACGAGCGGCCGGATCGCCGTGCTCGGCCGGCGGCCGCGGGACGTGGCCGCCAAGCGGCACCTCGGCTATCTGCCGGAGGAGAGCTATCTCTACCGCTTCCTCTCCGCCCGGGAGACGCTCGACTACTACGGCCGGCTGTTCCGGCTGCCGCGGGCCGTGCGGGCGGAACGGACCGACCGGCTGTTGGAGATGGTGGGCCTCGAGGCGGTGGAGCACCGGCCCGTGGGCGAGTTTTCCAAGGGCATGCAGCGGCGAGTAGGACTGGCGCAGGCGCTGATCAACGATCCGCAGCTTCTGATCCTCGACGAGCCGACCAGCGGGATGGACCCGGTCGCCGCCCGGCAGATCAAGGACCTGATCGCCGACCTCGGCCGACGGGGCAAGACGGTGCTGCTCTGCACCCACCAGCTCTCCGACGTCGAGGATCTCTGCGATCGGGTGGCGATCATGTTCGGCGGCCGGGTGCGGGCCGAGGGCACCTGCGACGACCTGCTCGTGCAGGAGGCGCTCACGACGATCCAGACCGACGCGTTGCCGGAGGGCGTGGTAACCGAGATCCGTGGCGTGCTCGCGCGGCACGGCATCGATCACTGCGACGTGGCCCGGCCGCGGCGGCGGATGGAGTCGCTGTTTCTCGAGATCGTGGAGCGAGCCCGGGCCGAGGGGCTCGAGACGAGCGGGGCCCGGTCGGGCGGCCGCGTGGCCGACTTCCTCCGCGGCGCGCCGGGCGGCGCCGCCGCGGCGACCGTCGCTGAGCCGGTGGCCGCGGAGCCGGCCAGAGCGGCCGATCCGGCACCGCCGGCCGAGGTCGATGCCGGACTGATCGACAGCCTGACGCGGCGTTCCTGAGGCTGGACCGGAGGCGCGAAACATGGACGTGGCTCCACAGATGAGGCGCTGGCTCGACGGCCCCCACCGCGCGACGATGATCGCCGCCGGGGCTGCCGGCCTGGCGATGATCGTCGTGACGGGGCTCGTCCAGGCCGGCTGGCTCGTGGCCGCGACGGGGCTCGCGGGGGTGACGGGCATGGCGGTGGCCTCGGTCCTGGGCCTGGCGGCCATCCGCGGCCTGCTCGCGGGCTCCACGGGCATCGCGGGCGTGGCCCGGGCGGTCATCGACGAGGCGGTGCGGATGCGGGCGGCGCTGGTGCTGCTCGTGCTCTTGGTGCTCTTGATCCCCACGCTGCCGCTGGTGCTCGATCACGACGAGCGGCTGGAATACCGGGTCCAGTTTCTGCTCGCCTGGGCGCTTGGCGGCACGGGCCTGATCCTCTCGCTGCTGACGATCTTCCTCGCCTGCGGCAGCATCTGCGGCGACATCGAGAGCAGCCGGATCCACACCACGCTCGCCAAGCCCCTGCACCGCTGGGAATATCTGCTCGGCAAGTGGCTGGGGATCGTGCTCTTCAACCTGCTGATGGTCGCGGTCGCCGGGGCGGGCACGGCCACGTTCGTGAGCGTGCTCGCCCGGACGCGGGCGACCGACCAGGCCGACCGCGACGCCGTGGATCACCAGGTGCTGACCGCCCGCACCCCCGTGGCCCCGGAGCACGACAAGCCGGAGGAGTATGAGGCCGCGATCGACGCGGCGATCCGGCGGCTGGAGGAGGACGACCCCGACGGCTTCGCCCGCAATCCCGAGGCCGCCCGACGGCGGATCCGCCACGAGTACGACTGGGAATGGCACACCGTGACCCCCGACATGGTCTCGACCTTCGTCTTCCCCGGGCTCACCGCCGCCAAGGACGCTCCCACGGTGCAGCTGCAGCTCAAGCCGCGGGTCAACAACGTCGACATCGACCTGGCCGACGTGCGGTTCGCCCTCTGGCTCAACGGCCGGCCCTGGCCGGTGGTCGAAGGCGTGCATCAGGAGCAGACGCTCCCCAGCCTCGCGGTGAGCGTGCTCGACCTGCCCACGGAGTTCATCGACGAGACGGGCATGCTCAAGATCACCGTCGCCAACCGCAACCTCGTTCCTGACGGCGAGACCCGGGCCACGGCGATCACGCTGCCGCCGGGCGACGGCCTGCGGCTGCTCTATCGCACCGGGGGCTTCGGGCCCAACCTCGTCCGTTGCCTGGCCGTGATCTGGTGCAAGCTGGCGCTGGTGGCGGCGGCGGGCGTGGCGGCCGCGGCGATGCTCGGGTTCCCGACGGCCGTGCTCCTGGCCTTGGTGATCTACGCCGGCGCCCTCGGCAGCGGATTCCTGCGGGACGCCCTCGGGGAATACAACGTGGTGGCCGACTCCTTCCTGGCCGGGGTGCTCGAGCGGCTGCGGGCGGCCCTCGACTTCGCCCTGGAGTTCCGCTTCTACGAGGCGGGCCGGATGCTGCTCGGATTCGTCACCGACCTCGTGCTCCGCGTGCTGCCGGCCTTCGGCGACTATGACGCCGTCGGCAGCCTCGCCACCGGCATCGAGGTGCCCGGCCGGGCCGTGCTCGCCTGCTGCGCGACGATCGGGCTGGCCTACCCGCTGCTGCTCGTGCTCGGCGGCTGGCTCGTCTTCGACCGCCGCGACCTCGTGCGGCCCAACAGCTGAACCCCGCCCCGCGCCAGTCTGCCACCATGAGCGACCGCCTCACCGAAATCATCGCCGCCGTCACCCTCGTGGCCTGCCTCGCGGGGGCCGGAGCTTCGGCCCGCGGGCTCGCCCGCCAGCGGCAGGAGCTGCAGCTGGTCGTGTCGATGGAGGGCACGCAGGGGATGCCGCCGCACGTGGCCCTGGCGACGGCGGCCCTGGGCACCTTCCGCGGCCTGGCGGTGGACGTGCTCTGGGCCCGGGCCGACGCACTCCAGGATGCCGGCGAGTTCTTCGAGGCCCAGACGCTCGCCCAGTGGATCACCACGCTCCAGCCGCGGTTCCCCAAGGTTTGGTCGTTTCAGGCGTGGAACATGGCCTACAACATCTCCGTCTCGACGCCGAATCCCGCCGAGCGCTGGGGTTGGATCAACCGCGGGATCGCGCTGGTGCGGGACCGCGGCATGCCGCTCAATCCGGCCGACGCCAACCTGCCGATGGAACTGGCCTGGATCTATTTCCACAAGATCGGCGGCAAGGTCGACCGGGAACACTGGTACTACAAGGCCCGGCTGGCCCGCGAGTTTCGCGAACTGCTCGGCGACACCTCCGGCGGCCGGACGACGGCCGAGGCGATCGAGCGGTTTCGTGCGATCGCCGACGCGGCCGACGAGCTCGACGCCCTGCGGGACGACCGCGATGTCGGCGACGCCCTGGCCCTGCTGGCCGAGCATGGCGCCGAACCCGACGAGGCCTTCGTGCGGATGCTGGGCCGCGTCGTCATGTACACCGGATCGGTCGATACGAAGGTCCAGGCCGGCCGCGCGCTGCCCACCGGCACCAACCGGGAACTCGTGGCCGCCCTACTTGAGGATCGCCGGCTCGGTGCCGCCGTGTTCGAGAAGATTCTGCCGGTCGTCCAGAAGCGGGTGCTCCGCGACCGCTACCGGATGGATCCGGCCTTCATGCTCGAGCAGATGGAGCGGTTCGGCCCGCTCGACTGGGCCCATCCCCACGCCCACGGCATTTACTGGTCGGAACGGGCCGTCGCGATCGCCCGCGAGACCATGCGCCGGGAGGCCGTCAACGAGCTGACGATCATTCGCACCCGGCTCGGCAATCTCCAGCACCTGATGCGGAGCGGCCGGGTGGAGTTCGATCCGCTGGCCGACCGGCTCGACATCCTGCCCGACCCGCGGTTCATCGAGGGCTACGAGCGGGGCATCCGCGACGCGCTCGAGCTGATCGCCTCGGACGAGGGCGTCTCGGCCGGCGAGTTCGGCCGGGCCACGGCGAACGACCTCGTGCGGGGCTACGAGTCGTTTCTCCAGCAGGCGACCGTGTTCTCCTATCTCTACGGCGACGAGGCCCAGTCGGCGGGCTGCTTTGGCAAGCTCCGGCAGATCGCCGAGGAGTCGGGGCGGGGCAACGAGCCGGTCTATTCCGAGGGGCTCGAAGGCTTCCTGGCGGTGCGGCTGGGCGAGGTGATGGAGATCGACCTCTCCAACACCCGGCAGTTCCTCGACGCCATGATCCAGCGGGCGATGCTCGACGGGCTGGCGAAGGGGCGGCTCGACACCTTCAACCGATTCGTGAAGCTCGCCTATTCGGTCTACGACCGGCGCTACGGCGCGACCGCCCCCGGCACGGTGCATGTCGCCAAGGAGGCCAAGCTGCCGCCGTTCCCCGAACTCGTCGATGCTTCGTTCGAAAGCGCCATGAAGCAGGAGGCGACGCCCGTGCTGGTGCGGGCCCGGATCTGGGCCTGGGCGCCCGAATCGCTCCGCAACCGTGCCTGGGCGCGGATCGGCCCCACGCTCGTGGCCCACGCCGAGGCGGTCGGGCTCGACCCGGCGCGGGCCTTTCCGGTGCCGCAGGAGGCCGCGGCCAGGGCGGCGACCGACGGCGAGTCGCCCGCGGCGGAAGGCGATGGCGGGACGAAACCCGCCTCCCCCTCGTGACCCCGGCGGGAACCGCCGGCTGCGACCCATGGCGACAGAGTGGTTCATCTATCGCGAAGATGAGCGGCACGGGCCGTTTTCGTCCGCTGAAATCCGCAGCCTCGCGCGGAACGGCGAACTGCAGCCGAACGATCGCCTCTGGAAGGAGGGGATGCGGAAGAAGCGGCGGGCGGGGAGTTCGGCCAAGCTGTTTCCCAAGGCCGTGCCGGCCGCGAAGACCGCGGCCGACCGGCCGGAGGCCGAGCCTGATCTCTGGTTCGACGACCCGCGGCTCGTGCGGCCGGTTTTTCTGATCGCCGGTGCCGCCGCCTTGCTGGCCCTCGTGACGGCGCTGGCGATCTCGGTTTGGCCGGAGAGCCAGCCGGCCGTCGACCCGGTCCCCATCCCCAGGCCGCGGGCGGCCCCGCCGGCGAACCAGGCCCCCGAGCCCATGGCCGATCAGGAGCGGCCCGCCTCGCCCCCGCCGCAGCCAGAGCCTCCGGTCGTGGCACCTCCGCGACGTGAACCGCCTCCTCCCCCACCGACGCCCTCTCTGCCGCCAACAGGGGTGCCGGACGATTTCTGAGCGACACCGGGACGCCGGTTCCAGCGACCCCGTCAGCCGGCCGGTGAGCGGGCCTCGTTGGCGAGGCTGTCGAGGAAGTTGCGGGCCCGGCCATAGTCGCCTGCTGCGTACTCCGAGACGTGCTTCTGCAGCGCCTCGACGAACTGCGACACCGTGGTCTGGATCGCCTGGAAATCCTCGAACCGGATGCTGCCGCCGGAGGCGGCCCGCTGGGCGAAGAGCGAATCGAGCCGCTCACGATACTGCTTGTAGATGTCCTGCGTGAGGATCAGCGGATATTCGATGTGGCCCGTCACCGGGTCGAGCTGTGTGGACTGGAGCCGCTGGGGCGCCTTCATCTTCGCCAGCGAGATCGCCTGCTCCTGGGTGATCGAGGGGCCGGCCTCAGCGGCCCGCTTGTCGCGGTTGACCTTCCGCATCTCGAAGTAGGTCTCGGTCCAGCGGAGACGGTTCTGCATCTCCATGGTCTTGGCCTCTTCCCAGTTCTTGGCCGCCTCGGAATTTTTGAGATTGGCATAGCCCTGGGCCCGGACGACCGCGGCCAAACCCATGTCGGCCCCCTCTTGGGCCGTCGATGACCACCCCATGCCCATGCCCCCGCCCCAGCCTCCACCCCATTTTGCATGGGCGAAGTTCGAGCCGAGCCAGGCCACGGAGGCGGACAGCAGGAGGGCCGCCACGCGGTGAGCGAGGCGGGGCCCGGCGACCGGCCGGACTGACGAACCGACGACTGAGGACAGCCGAGAAGCCATGGTCAGATCTCTCCACGAATCGGTCATGCGGCTTGCGAGGGGAGCCGATCTCCCGCCGAAAACCACCGCCGGAGTATACTTCGGCCCCGCGGAACGGGCGACGGCGAAATGCGAAGCCGAATCGGCTTCGAGCGAACTGCCGCCCGCGCGCCGTCCTCCCAACGCCTTGCCGGAGCCGTCGTCTCATGAAGCTCTTCCCCCGCATCGCGGCCCTGCCGCTCGCCGCCCTCCTGGCCAGTGGACTCTTCGCCCTCGGGTGCTCGAAGCCCGCGGCGCCGCCGTCGCCCCCGGCCAAGCAGCCTGCGGCCATCCCCACGCCGCCGCCCGCGGCGCCGGCCGCCGCGCCTGCTCCTGCGACCGAAGCCACACCCGAGCCCGAGCCGGCCGACACGTCCGCCGCCGAGCCAGCCGGCGGCGGGGCCGACGTGACCGCGTTGATCGAGACGCTGACCACGACCGACGACAGCCGCACCCGGGTGATCACGATCGACGCCATCGCCGCGGAACTGCGGGGCGGCCTGCCGGCGCTCGACCCGCTCGTGAAGGCGTTTGCCGACGAGGAGCCGCGGGTGCGGTGGCATGCCGCCCGCGCGGTCGGGCTGATCGGCCACGAGGCCGCGCCGGCGATTCCGGCGCTTGTGAAGCTGCTCGACGACAGCGATCCCGTCGTCGTCACGCAGGCCGCCGCGGCGATCGGCCACATTCGCGAGGATGACGACCGGAGCGAGATCCCCGCTGGGGATCGGGACACCTATGCGGCCGCCTTCGATCCGCTCGTAAAGACGCTCGTGCATCCCGACCCGCGGGCCCGGCGGGCCGCCGTCCGTGCGCTGCGGCAACTCGCCACGTCGCGAGCAGACCTGCTGGCCGCCGTCCGCAGCCAACTCGCCGACGCCGAGCCGGCCGCCGTCATGCCTGCGCTCCACACGCTGGCCGACATGGAGGAAGAGGCCGTCCCCTTGCTGATCGAGGCTCTGGCCGATCCTAAGAGCCGCCACTGGGCCGAGGTGGTGCTGGCCGAGATCGGTCCCGAGGCCGCCGCGGCGGTGGAGCCGCTGGCCAAGATCGCCGGCGACGCGGCGATCGAAGACAAGGTGCAGGCGATCCTGGCGCTGGCGGCGATCGGCGAGCCGGCCGCCGCTGCCACGCCGCAGATCGTCGCGGCGCTCGAGTCGCCCGATGCCTCGCTCCGCTACGTCGCCGCCTACGCGCTCGGCAAGCTGCGGGCCAAGGAAGCGGATCCCGCGCTCGAGCAGGCGGCTGCCTCCGACGACCAGTTCCTCGCCTCGCTTGCCTCCTGGGCCCGGGCCATGATTCATCCCGACGACGAGCCACTCGTGACAAGGGCCGTCGAGCGGCTGGAAGCCGAACTCGCCGACGAGTCGCCGGCGCTGCGGCAGGCGGCGATCGAGGGGCTTTCGGGGCTGTCTGCGAGCATGGACGAGGCGGGCCGAAAGGAGTTCGCTGCCAAGCTCATCGGCAGCCTGAGCGATCCGGTTCCGACCGTGGGCTTGGCGGCCGGCGGCGCGCTGATCCGGCTGGGCCGCGATGCCGTCGGGGCTCTGAGCGAGGCTTTGGCGGTGCCGGAGACCCGCAACGCGGCCATGGAACTCCTGACGGAGATCGGCGCCGATGCCCAGCCGGCCCTCGAGGCGATGGTGGCGGGCCTTGCCGACGAGGATCCTGCCTATCGCGGCAACGCGGCGATGGCGATCGCCGCGCTCGGGCCGGCGGCCAAGGCCGCCGTGCCGGCGTTGGAAAAACTGCTCGGCGACGAGGCTGCCGCGCCGGAATCCCGCTACCCGGCGGCCTACGCCCTTGGCAGCATCGGCCCGGAGGCCGTCGCCGTTGAGCCGCTGCTCCGCAAACTCAGCGAGTCGGGTGACGAGATGCTCGCGACCGTCTGCGTCTGGGCGGCACTCAAGATCAAGCCCGAAGACGCCTCGCTGTTCGACGCGGCCATCCCCAAGCTGCGGCAGGCCCTTCAGCGGGAGCAGGAACTCGCGCGGCTCGAGGCCGCGGTCGCCCTCGGCGAGATCGGCCCCCGGGCCGCCACGGCCCTGCCGATGCTGGAGATGCTCGCCGAGGAGGATCCCTCCCGGACGGTGCGGGCCGCCGCGGAGGAGGCCGTTCGACGCATTCGCCCGCCCCGCTGAGCCAGCCGCCGGCCGCGACGGCCCTGCTGGTCGGCTCGGCGCGGTCCGGCAAGGTCTGACGGGCTCGGCCGGAGAGCTTGAGCGTGGAGCCCTGGTCCGCCGATGGATGCCGGTGCGGGATCCGCGGCCGGCTCGAGCCGGCCCGTCTGGCAGGCGCACGAGGCCATGGGGGCGGCGATGGCGACGATCGGCTGGGCGGGAGCATTCTGGCTGGCGCGGCTGTCGCGGCCTGCGGGCGAGCGGGTGATCTATCGCCAGGTGTTCCGGCAGGCTCCGACGCGAATCTTGGAGATCGGCCTGGGCACCCTCGTGCGGACGGAGCGGCTGCTGCGGGCGGCCGGCCGGGCCGCGGGCGAGGTGACCTACGTCGGGCTCGATCGGTTCGAGGGCCGCGCCGTGACCGACCCTCCGGGCGTGTCGCTCAAGCAGGCCCACCAGCGGCTCGCGAGCCTCGGCCGGGTGCGGCTCGTGCCCGGCAACGCCGACACGTCGCTGGCGCGGCTCTGCAACCAGCTCGGGCAGTTCGACCTGGTGCTCGTCTCGGCCGACAATGACGAGCGGCACCTGGAGCGGGCCTGGTTCTTCGTGCAGCGGCTCTTGACGCAAGAGACCACGGTCCTGGTCGAGCCCTCGGCGGGCGCGACGTGGACGCCGCTGCCGCGGGCCCGGATCGACGAGCTTGCCGCCCGGGCGATCGTCCGCCGGGCCGGCTGAGCTCCGCCGCGGGCCGCGACGGCTGCGGCGCGGAACCATCGTCGGGGCCGGAAATCCTGCTATGATCGCGGGAAACCTCCGTTTCCCCACGCCTCCCGCCATGCCCGCCCCCCGCACGCTGCTCGACAAGATCTGGGACGACCACGTCGTCTGCACGCCCTCCGGCGAACTGCCGCTGCTCTACATCGACCGCCACCTCGTGCACGAGGTGACGAGCCCCCAGGCCTTCGAGGGCCTCCGGCTCGCCGGTCGCCGGGTCCGCCGGCCGGAGGCGACCTTCGCCACGCCCGACCACAACGTGCCCACCACCGACCGTCGGCTGCCGATCGCCGATCCGGTCTCGAAGCTGCAGATCGACACGCTGCGGGCCAACTGCCGCGAGTTCGGCGTCAGGCTCTATGACCTGGGCGATGCCGACCAGGGGATCGTGCACGTGATCGGGCCGGAGCTCGGGATCACCCAGCCCGGGATGACGATCGTCTGCGGCGACAGCCATACCGCCACCCACGGGGCGCTGGGCGCGCTCGCCTTCGGCATCGGCACGAGCGAGGTCGAGCACGTGCTGGCCACGCAGACCCTGCGGCAGGGCAAGCCCAAGTCGTTCGAGATCCGCGTGAATGGCCGGCTCCCGGCGGGCGTCACCGCCAAGGATCTCGTGCTGCACCTGATCGGCCGGCTCTCCACCGAAGGGGGCACGGGCTACGTGCTCGAGTACACCGGCGAGTGCATCCGCGCGCTCGGCATGGCCGAGCGGATGACCGTCTGCAACATGTCGATCGAGGCCGGTGCGCGAGCCGGGATGATCGCCCCCGACGCGACCACCTTCGACTACCTCCGGGGCCGCGACTTCGCCCCGCGGGACTTCGACCGGGCCGTGGCCGCCTGGGAAAAGCTGCCCTCGGATCCCGGGGCCGCCTACGACCGCGTCGAGATCTTCGCGGCTGCGGATGTCGTGCCGCAGGTGACCTGGGGGACGAACCCGGCCCAGGTGGTCGGGATCGACGCCCGCGT
>JBIIYH010000106.1:0-8892 GCA_044346905.1 Pirellulales bacterium | reverse complement strand
GTCCTGCAGGAGCCCCCGCGATGACGATGCCCAGGCGGCAGTTGGTAGACGTTTCCGTCACACGCTACTACCACTGCATTTCCCGCTGTGTCAGGCGGGCCTTCCTCTGCGGCGAAGGCGTGACGCACCGCAAGGCCTGGATCGAAGCCCGGCTCGAACTCCTCGCGAAGCACTTCGCCGTCTCCGTCTGCGGCTTCGCCGTCCTCGACAACCACCTCCACGCCCTCTGTCGCCTCGACCCCGGCGTGGCGGACAACTGGACCGACGAAGACGTCGTCCGCCGCTGGATCGCCGTCTACCGTCCGTCCTGCCTCGACGTCGATAACCCAGCCACCGTTCAAGCCTGGATCGACCACCAGTGCCGAGATACCGCCCGCGTGGCCCGCTACCGCGAGCGACTGCAGGATCTCGGCTGGTTCATGAAGGCTCTCAAGGAGCCGCTAGCCCGGCTCGCCAACAAGGAGGACGACTGCAAAGGCACGTTCTGGGAAGCACGGTACAAGTCGATCGCCATCCTCGACGAACAGGCCCTGCTCGCGACCTGCGCCTACATCGACTTGAACCCCGTGGCCGCCGGCATCGCCAAAACCCCCGAAGACGCCCCGCACACATCGATCAAGCAGCGGATCGATCACGCGCGCCGGAACGGCGACCTCGACACACTCCAGGCCGCCGCAGCGGCCAAGTCCATCGCCGCCGCCAACATCGAAGCCGAACTCGAGCAATCCCACTGGCTCTGCCCGCTCCAGGATCGAAAGGCCGCCGGTACAGATTGCGCAGGCGCGGCCCGCGAAGGGATGCTGCCCGGGTTTTCCCTGTCGACCTACCTTGAACTCGTGGACTGGACCGCCCGGCTCTGCCGCACAGGCAAAGCGCGCATCACGGCGGAAGTGGCCGGCATCATGACGCGGCTCGGTACGAGCCCCGAATACTGGCAGTCGCATCTCAAAAAGCTGCTCAGTAAGACGCGGTGGCTCGGCAGCTACTGCGCGACGAGCGCCGAGCGGCTCAAAGCGATTGCCCACTCGCGCGGCGTCCATCACGTGGACAACGCCCTCGGCGGCCTGGCCGCTGGATAGATGCCAGCCAATCGGCCCCAGCGCACCGCATCAAGCATCACGCAAACATCGAAACGACGCCCTGACGAATCCGTTCGAATGCGTTCGCACGCAGTCGCCCGACTTCGGCAGTCAGAAGTGTTGCATGGGCCGTGAAAAGTTTTCCGGGCCGTGCGACACTCGCCACTCGAAGACCGCCCATGTCGAAATCTTGGTCCGTGATGGCGATGGCGCGATCGTCGCCATACGGCCTGCTAGTCACCTGGCAAAGAATCCAGTCATCTCTGCCGGCGTCCGCCATCACGACTGCCGGGCGCAGTTTCGCTTGCGAGAGATCCGAGAAGGGAAACGGCACCAGCATTACCGATCCTTTTGCAGGTGTGCCCACGCGGCATCCTCCTCGGGCCGGTTCCAGTCGTCCGCAAGCGCTCTCTCGCTCAGCAATGCAGTCTCGAGAATCAACGCAGTGGGCTCCTCGTCAAGGATGGTCACCAAGGCCCGACGTGCGCATGGCAGCTCGACATTCTCGGCCAGCCTGACCGTGCCTCGCTCATCAACGACCGCTTCGACAGTTTTAATCATCGCAGCATTCTACCGCTGAATCAGCAGGAACGAGCCTCTGAAAAGTGGAAGTTTTTCGGCGCCAGCCTCGACTTGCGGACCAAGTCCACCGAGACCCGGCCCGACGGCACCGTGCCAAGCCCGGAAAGGCCCGGAAAAAACCCGGAAAAGGACAGGCATAATCCTGGGCCCGGAGGCCCGGAAAAGGACAGGCATAATCCTGGGCCTAATCCTGGGCCTCCGCCGCGAAATCGGATGCGACGTCATCAGGCCGCGAACAAGGACAGGCATAGTCCTCGGCCTCGAACAAGGACAGGCATAGTCCTCGGCCGCCGGACGGCCGACACCGTCACGGGGCCCGGAAAACCCGGAAAAGGACAGGCATAATCCTGGGCCTAATCCTGGGCCTCCGCCGCGAAATCGGATGCGACGTCATCAGGCCGCGAACAAGGACAGGCATAGTCCTCGGCCTCGAACAAGGACAGGCATAGTCCTCGGCCGCCGGACGGCCGACACCGTCACGGCGTTGGGCACGGGCGTGGATGGCGCCGTCCGCCGGATCGACTCGGCCTACGACACCCTCGGCCGGCTGACGACGGTCACGTCGCGGAATGGCGTGACCGCCGCCAGCATCGCCGTGAACCAAGTCATACCTGAGCGACAGTTTGGCGGCCCGGCGGCGGGTGCGTTATCCTCCGGCCCTCAGTCTCCGTCCTCCAAGAGCAACGCCAGCCCGATGATCCGGATCCACCCCTTTGCCGCCCTCCGCCCCCCCTTCGCCCACGCCGCCGAGGTGGCCAGCGACCCCTACGACGTGATCTCCACCGCCGAGGCCCGGGAGCGGGCCGCCGGCAAGCCGCGGTCGTTTCTCCACGTCGTCCGCTCCGAGATCGACCTGCCCGCCGCGACCGACGACCACGCCCCCGAGGTCTACGCCCAGGCCTCCCGCAATCTTCAGCAGATGATCGCCGCGGGCACGCTCGTCCGCGATCCGGCCCCCGGGCTCTATCTCTACCGCCAGGTGCGGGAGGGCAAGGCCCAGACGGGCATCGTCTGCTGCGTCGAGGCCGCCCAATACGACTCGGGCGAGATTCGCAAGCACGAAAAGACTCGGCCCGACAAGGAAGACGACCGCACCCGGCACCTCCTGGTCACGGCCTGCCATGCGGAGCCCGTCTTCCTCTGTTTCCGGGATCGCGGGGGCATCGTCGGCGGGGCGGAAACGCTGGCCGCCCGGATCGCGGCCGAAGCGACGGGCGAGCCGCTCTTCGACTTCGTCGCCCCCGACGGCGTCAAGCACACCGGCTGGAAGCTGGCCGACGCCGCGGCCTACCTCGATGCCTTCCGCCGGCTCGATCTGCTCTACATCGCCGACGGCCACCACCGCTCGGCCGGTGGCTCCCGGGCCGCGGCCGCCTCGGCGGCCAAAAACCCCCGGCACTCGGGCCACGAGGAATACGGCCGCTTCCTGGCCGTGGTCTTCCCTCACGATCAGCTGCGGATCCTGCCCTACAACCGGGTCGTCAAGGATTTGAACGGCCTCTCGCCCGAGCAGTTCCTAAAGCGGCTGCAGAGCGTCGGCGTTGTGAAACCCGCGGCGGCCGGCACGCCGGCGGCCTGCGGCGAAGTGCTCGTTTTCCTGAACGGCGGCTGGTGGTCGCTCGCGTTTCCGCCGGCCTCGATCGACCGCACCGACCCGATCGCGAGCCTCGATGTATCGCTGCTCCAGGACCGGGTGCTCGCCCCGATCCTCGGGATCGGCGACCCGCGGACCGACACCCGGATCGAGTTCGTGGGCGGCATCCGCGGCACCCCCGAACTCGAACAGCGGGCCGGCACGAAGGGCGTGGCCTTCTCGATGCACCCGACGAGCCCCGACGAGCTCCTGGCGGTGGCCGACGCCGGCCAGATCATGCCCCCGAAGAGCACCTGGTTCGAGCCCAAGCTCCGAAGCGGCCTGTTCGTCCATGAGTTCGAGCGCATCCCCGGCGCGGCAGACGGGTAGCAGCGAGCGCGGGGTACGGTTCCTCTCGACCATTCGGCCTGCTCGGGGTTGCCCGTGCCGCAGAGCCAGCATGGAGCGAGCGGAGGCCAGGCGGGCACCAATCCGCCCCGGGCGGATTGGTCGCGAAGCGAGCGTCCGGCGACGCGGCACGGGCAACCCCGAGCCAGCAGCGGGAACTACGGTTCAACCCGCGGCCAGATCGTCTTGCCTTCCTTGATCGTCTCCGCGACGCGGATCTCCTCGATCGCGGCCGGCTCGACGGTGAGCGGATTGCCCGACAGGATCACAAGATCGGCGAGCTTGCCCGGCTCGATCGAGCCCTTGCGATTCTCCTCCCCATACTGCCGCGCCCCGTCGATCGTGATCGCTTCGAGGGCCTCGAGCGGCGTCACCCGCTCGCCTTCGCCCAGCACCCGGCCCGACCGGGTCACGCGGTTCACCGCCGTATGGATCGTGAACAGTTGATCGAGCGGGGTGACATTGAAGTCGGTGTGGTTGCTCGGCCGCAGGCCGAGCGCCCGGGCCGACTTCAGCGGGCTGATGAACTCGGCCTGGGCCAGGCCCCGGTTCGCCACGTGCGTGTCGCCGAAGTAGAAGCAGTGGAGCGTGAAGAACGAGGGCGTGATGTTCCAGGCCTTGTACTTCTCGAGCTGGTCGCGGCGGATGAACTGCGAGTGGACACCGACCGTGCCCCGGGGACGGGCGGGGTCGTCGCCGGAGGCGGCCCGGTGGGCCTCCAGAAACGCGTCGATCGCCGCATCGCCGTTGACGTGGACGAACAGCGGGGCCCCACCCTCGTAGACCTTTTTCACCATGGCGGTGAGTTCCGGCTGCGGGAAGCTCGGTTCGCCCCGCCAGTCCTTCTCGCCCGTCGGGCCGCCGGTGAGGTAGGGCGTGGTGAACCACGATGTCTTCCCCTGCGGCGAGCCGTCCGACACGATCTTCACGCCGCCGATCCGCAGCCGCCCCGTGTAGTCCTTGTCGGCCACCGGCGGCCTGCCGGCGAAGATCTCGTCGATCTCGGTGATGAAGGGGAGCGCGACCACGTCGATCTCGAGCAGGCCGCGGGCGGCCGCCAGGCGGAGCATGTTTAGCTGCTGCTTCATCGTGGCCCCTTCCTGGGCCGTGGTGATGCCCTGGCGGGCGTAGAGTTCCTGACCGGTCCGGATCAGTTCCAGGGTCTCGTCGGCCCCGGGGCCCGACACCTGGGCGAAGATCGGCAGGAAGGCCGTCTCGAAGAGTAGCCCCGAGGGCTCCTGCGAGCCCGGCTCGCGGCCGATCACGCCGCCAGGGGGCGTGGGCGTGGCGGCGGTGATCCCGAACTTCGCCAGGGCCTTCGAGTTGAGCATCGCCCCGTGGCCTGAGACGTGCACGATCATCACCGGGTTGTCGGGAAAGGCCGCGTCGAGTTCCTGCTTCGTGGGAGCCCGCTTCTCGGCCAGCAGGTCGGGGTCGTAGCCGAAGCCTTCGATCAGCCCGCCGGGCGGGATCTTCCGCTTCGCCCGCAGCTTCCTCAGTTGCTCGATCACGTCGGCCACGCTCGTGCAGGGCCCGGCCGGCGGCGAGGCGCAAAGAGCGCTGGTCTGCACGCTGACGACCGAAAAGAAGTGGCTGTGGCCGTCCACGAAGCCGGGCAGGAGCGTGCGGCCGGCGAGCTCGGTGACCACGGTCGCCGGGCCGGCGAGCTTCATCACCTCGGCCTCGGTGCCCACGGCCAGGATCGTGCCGCCGCCGATCGCGACCGCCTCGGCGGTGGGCCGGGCGGGGTCCACCGTCACGATCGGCCCGCCGCGGAAGACCCGCTCGGCCGGCGCGGCCGGAGCTGGAGGGGCCGCGTTCACCAGGATCACGAGGGCCAGGGCCGCGAACACGAAATAGCTTGGCATAGACGACTCTCCGGGCGGTGGCGGACGACCGACAGGCCAGCATACCGGCAACCGCTTACCCCGCTCACCGAGCGGCGGAATCACGCGATCGTCATGGATCCCGGTCGGAGCGTTGCTCACCCCCGAATGCCGCGAGCCGGTCGGCGGCGGCTCGCGCCATAGCCTCGTTGCCGGCGGCGCGGAAGGCCTGTTCTGCGGCCCGCAGGGTCGCGACGGCGTCGTCGCGGCTCCCCATTTTCCCGAGCACGACCCCAAGGTTGAAAAGGAGCACCGGAGCACCGGCCTCGATCTTCAGGGCCCGGCGGAACACCGCAGCCGCCTCGTCGAGTCGCCCGGATCGCTCGAGCAAGCTGCCCAGGTTATTGAGCGCCACGGTCGAGGCTGGAGCGGCGGCCACGGCCTGGCGGTAGGCGGCCAACGCGGCTTCGGTCTTGCCCAGGGAATCGAGGGCCCGGGCGTGCGTCAGGCAGGCCTCCGCTCCCCCGCCGGCCGCGACGGCCCGCTCCGCCAGTTCGGCCGCCGCATCCTTGTCGCCCCGGCCGAGCGCCAGGCCGGCGAGGTTGCTCCAGGCCGGGGCCAGCCCCGGATTCAACTCCACGCACTTCCTCCAGGCCGCTTCCGCCTCGCTCGTTCGCCCAGCCTTCAGCAGGGCGTTGCCGAGGTTGAACCAGCCAAACACGAACTTCGGGTTCACCTCCACCGACCGCTCGTAGAGTCGGATGGCTTCCGCGAGGCCGCCACGCTCCACCAGCAGCGTGGCAAGATTCGAGAGCGCGATCAGGTTGTCGCTCTCGAGCGCCAGCGCCGTGCGGTTGTGTTCCGCCGCCTCCACCGGTTCCCCGCGCTGGGCTAGCACGCTCGCCAGGTTGGCGTGGGCGTAGGCGTTTTCCTGCGTGACCGAGAGCGTGTACCGCCAGAGCGACTCGCTATCCCGCCACTGCCGGGTCTGCCACCAACACCCCCAGGTAAGGCCCACGACTGCCACGAGCGCGACGGCCCAGCCGAGCGCCTTGGAAATCCGCAGCCACGCCCCCAGGTCCGCCAGCCCCCAGACCACGGCCACCACGAGCCAGATCTGCGAGACGTAGGTGTAGCGATCGGCGATCAACTGGATGCCCGAGGGGATGAACCCGATCACCGGCAGGAGCGTGACCAGGAACCAGGCCCAGCCAGCCGTGAACGAGGGCCAGACTCGCCGGCCGAACCAGGCGACCGCGGTCAGGGCCGCCACGAAGGCGGCCGACGCGATCACCTGGGCCGTGGTCGGCCCGGTAGACGAGTAGGGGTAGTGCGGCGCGAGGCCGACGGGCCAGAACAGCTGGATCACGTACGATGCGTAGGCCACGACGCTCGACGAGGCCCGCACGGCGAACGGCAGCGTGCTGATCGGGCGGACGACGTCCCCCACCGACAGCACCGTGGCGAGGGCCGACGCGGCGGAGAGCCCCAAGAGCGGAATCTTCTCAACGACGAGTTCGCCGAGTGGTCGCTGGCCGACATCGTCTCGCGTGCGGCGGCCCACGGCCCGGGCGGAGTCCCACCCGCGGTCCAACGGGGACAGCCGCCGGAGCGGCCACCAGTCGAGGATCAACAGCGCCACCGGCAGCGTCACGAGCATGCTCTTCGAGAGCAGTCCGAGGGCGAAGCTCACCAGCAAGGCCGCGTACCGTCGCCGCGACTCCGGCTTTTCCACGTAGCAGGCGTAGGCCAGCAGCGTGGTCGCGAGGAACAGTCCGCTCAAGACGTCCTTCCGCTCGGTGATCCAGGCCACGCTCTCGGCCCGCAGCGGATGGATCGCGAAGGCCGCCGTCGCCAGCAGGCTTCGGCCCATCGCCCCGGTGAGCCGGGTCAGCGCCGCAAACAGGCATCCGGCTGCCGCCGCGTGGAGCACCGCGTTGTGGAGGTGGTAGCCGCCCCACCAGTCACCGAACAGTTCGGCGTCGAGCATGAAGGAGAGCGTGGTGAGCGGGTGCCAGTTGCCCACGTGCCCCTGCGTCCAGGCCCGCACGAAGCCGGGCCAGGTGAGCCCCTGCAGGATGAGCGGATCGAGATACTGGTCGTCGTCGAAGTTGAGGATCCCGAACGACCGGGTCTGCCAGAAGACGGCCGCGACGAGCGTCACGAGCAACATGACGCCGCTCGCGAACGCGAGCGTGTCGCCCGCTGCGGCCGGCGGCTTCCGAGCAAGGTCTGGAGGGGTTCTCATGGAGCCGAATGTACCCCGTTTCACCGGCAGGGAAACCACGCTGCCGCGCCCGACCGTTAGCCGCGCTGCCGCCAGGCCTCGGCCAGGAGCACGCCGCAGGCCACCGAGACGTTGAGGCTCTCGACCGCGCCCGTGCCAGGGATGCAGACCTGAGCGGTCGCCGCCCGCTCGATGGCTGGCGAAACCCCTTGGCCCTCGCTGCCCAACACGATCACGCTCCGGCTGCCCAGCGGGGCGCGGGCGGGTGGCTCGCCGCGGCCGCTCGAAGCGGCCACGATCGCAAAGCCGGCCTTCGCCAGCCGCCGCAGCGCCGCCGGCGGGTCGGCAAAGTCGTAGACCGGCACGATCTCCGCCGCGCCCTCGGCCACGCGGGCCGCGGCCGGTGAGAGCGGCGGCAGTTCGCCGGTGCGGCCGGCGACGGCCAGCGCGCCGAAGTGTGCCGCCGTCCGGAGGATCGAGCCGAGGTTGTGCGGGTTCTCAACCCCGTCGAGATAGAGGATCGGGCCCGAGGCCCCGGGCAACTCCACTTCCCGGAGCAGATCCTCGACGCCGCGGCGGCGAATCGCCTTGGCGAGAATCGCCACGCCCTCGTGGTGGGTCGAGCCGCTGATCCGCCGCAGGTTCTCGTCCGCCACGATCTGAAAGCCCCGGCGGTGCTCGGCGCACCAGGCCAGCAGGCTCGCCAATCGCGGCTTGCGGGGGGCGGTCAGATACACCCTCACGATCTCGTCGGGGCGGCGGGCGAACAGGGCCTCACAGGCCCGCAGGCCATGGTAGGTCTCTTCGGCAGTTGTCTTGTGCCGGGGCCGCGCGGGCGAGTGTGAGGACCTGGCGGGGGGTCGCGGGCCGCTGTTCTTCTTTGCCATGGCGGCCATGATCCCGGCGCGGCTCAGCCGCCTCGCTTGCGGGTGAGCATGAACTCGTTTCCCTCGGTGTCGACGCACATCGCCAGGTGCGGCGGCTCGCCGTTCTCGGGCTCGGGCTCCCGCGCGACTTGCCCGCCCGCCGCCACCACCTCCCGCGCCCCGACCACCACGTCGGCCACCTGGAAGCTCAAGCCCGTCCAGGTCCGCTTGCCCTCGCCGCCGGAATGGATCCCGATCACGGCGTCGAGGATGCCCACCTCGGTGATGGCCGGGTTTTGCCGCAGGATCCGGCCGCCGAAAAGACCGCAGT
>JBIIYH010000105.1:0-9016 GCA_044346905.1 Pirellulales bacterium | reverse complement strand
TCGACGCCCTGTTCGCCGGCGAGGACGACCTGCGGCTCTCGGGCTCCACCACCGGCACGCTCGGCGACCTCGCCGGCGACCGGCTGCGGCTGCTCGTGCTCAAGCAGGCCGACCGCGGCGGGATGCTTCTCGATCGCCACGCGGCCGACTCCCATCGCTGGATCGCTCGGGCCGAAGAGGTCATCGATGTCACCGGAGCCGGCGACGCCTTCGCGGGCGGGTTCCTCGCGGGCTGGCTGGCCACGGGCGACATCCCCTCGAGCCTCGCCCAGGGCGTCGTCTCGGCGAGCCTCGTGCTGGAAGGCTGGGGCAGTCGTGGCCTGGCCCGGGCCACGCCCGCGCTGGCCCGGGCCAGGCTCACCGAATGGTTTCCGGAGGTGGCGCGGGAGGCTTCTCGGGAGCCGGTCGCATGATGAAGGAGCCGCTGTTCATCGTTGCCAAGGAGGTCGCTGCGGCGGTCGCCGCCGGCAAGCCGGTCGTCGCGCTCGAGACCACGCTCGTCACCCACGGCCTGCCAAGGCCGCACGGCCTGCGGGTGGCCGAGGCGCTCGAGGCGGCGGTGCGCGAGGCCGGAGCCACGCCCGCCACGATCGGCATTCTCGGCGGCGCCGTGCGGGTGGGGCTTTCCTCCTGCCAACTCGCAGCGCTCGCCGCCAGCGACGCCGCCAAGGTGAACCCCGGCAACCTCGCGGCCGTGGTGGCCGCGGGCCGGGCCGGCTCCACCACCGTCGCCGCGACGGCCTGGGCCGCCGCGCGGGCGGGGATCCGCATCTTCGCCACCGGCGGCATCGGCGGCGTCCACCGTGATGCGGCCGAGAGCGGCGATGTGTCGGCCGACCTGACGGCGCTCGCCCGCCACCCTGTCGCCGTCGTCTGCGCCGGGGCCAAGGCGATCCTCGACCTGCCCCGCACCCGGGAAATGCTCGAGACGGTCGGCGTGCCGGTGCTCGGCCTGGGCACGAGCGAATTTCCGGCGTTTTATCGGCGGTCGAGCGGCCTCGCCGTGGACGCCCGCTGCGACTCGCCCGCCGAGGCCGCCGCGGCGATCGCGGCCCATTTTGACGTGGGCCTGCCGGGCGGCCTCGTCGTGGCCAACCCGATCCCGACCGAGCACGAACTCCCGGCCGACCTGCACGACACCGCCCTGTCGACGGCGCTGGCCGACGCCGCCGCTGCCGGCGTCCGCGGCCGCGACGTCACGCCGTTTCTGCTGGAACGCATGCGGCAGCTCACCGGCGACGCCAGCCTGCGGGCAAACGAGGCCCTGCTCGTGCACAACGCCAAGACGGCCGCCCGGATCGCAGTCGCGCTACACAAAAGACAAGACTGAGGACACATCTCCGCCAAGGGTGACCTGCCGCGACGGGCTGCCCATGCCAATCGAGCGGCGTAGGAAACCGAGCGCAGCCCGGGCACCGATCCGCGCAGCGGATTGGTCAACGGAGCGAGGTTTTCTTCGAGCGACCGGAGGGCAGGATGCCCGCAGGGAGCGTCCGACGAGATGGCACGGGCTTGCCCCGAGCCACCGAGGTAGCAGCATCTGTCCTATACTCAGCCGCTCACCCCTCCCCCAACCACCATGTCCGATATCGCCTCGCTCGCCGCCCGGCTCACCGATCCCGACCCCGCCGCGCGACTCGCGGCCGCCGAGCAGCTCGCGCAGGCGGGCGACGCCGCCGCTTCGGCCGCGGTCCCGCTCGTGAAGGCCTGCGGCGACGTTGACGACCAGGTCCGGGAGCAGGCCGTGGCCGCGCTCGAGGAACTCGGACCCCCGCCGACCGCAGCCATCGACGATCTCGTTTCCCTCGTCGCCGCGACCGATCCCCTGACCGCCTACTGGGCGATCACGCTCCTGGGGCGGTCTGGGCAGGCTGCGGCGGCCGCGGTGGCGGCGTTGACCGCACGGCTCGGATCCACGTCTGCGCCGGAGGTCGCCCAGCGGGCGGCCTGGGCTTTGGGCAAGATCGGGCCCGCTGCCGGCTCCGCTGCGGTCGCCCTGCGGACCGCGACCGCCTCCACCGACCCCCGGCTGGCCCGGCTCGCGGGCGAGGCCTTGGCCGCGGTGGGCGGGTGAAGCCCGCGAAGCCATCCGGCCGACCCGCGGAAGCGGCATGATCGGCAGGCTGTGCGGCCGATACCGGGGATGTGCGCCGGTCATCGTCCAGCCCGACCCCGCGACCCCGCCGTCACCTGCTCGTGGCGGTCGCCTGGTGCCTCGCGCTCGTGTGGCCCGCCGCGGCCTCGGCCCAGCCCGCGGCCAAGCCGTGGGATGCCGTCCTGATCGCCAGCTTCAATATTCAGGTGTTCGGCGAGTCGAAGCTGGCCAAGCCCAACGTCGTCGAGGTGCTGGCCCGCGTGGTGCGGAAGTTCGACATCGTGGCCATCCAGGAGGTGCGGGCGAAGTCCGACGAGATCATCCCCCGCTTCATCCAGGCGGTGAACGCCGACGGTAGCCGCTACCACTACGTGATCGGCCCGCGGGAGGGCCGGACCGTGAGCAAGGAGCAATACGTCTTCGTCTACGACACGACCCGGATCGCGGTCGATCCGGCGTCGCTGGGGAGGATCCCCGACCCCTCCGACCGGCTCCACCGGCCGCCGATGGTGGCCCGGTTCCGCACGCTGGTCACGCCGGCCGAGGCCGCCTTCACCTTCTGGCTGGTCAACACCCACACCGACCCGGACGAGGTGCCGCAGGAGCTCGCCGCGCTCACCGACGTGTTCCTGGCGATGCAGCGGGCCCGGCCCGACGAAGACGACGTGATCATGCTCGGCGACTTGAACGCCGGCCCGCCCGAGTTCGGCTCCTTCCAGCGGATTCCCGGCGTCGGCTGGGCCGTCGGGGGCACGACCACCAACACCCGGCGGACCAAGACCTACGACAACCTCGTCTTCGCCCGCCCGCAGACGGCCGAGTATCTCGGCGCATGGGGCGTGCTCGATCTGCAAACCGCCTTCGGGCTGCCGCTCAACAACGCGCTCGAGGTCTCCGACCACAACCCGGTCTGGGCCGCCTTCTCTCCCGTCGAGATCCGCGGCCAGCAACCGGCCATGCCCCTGGCCGCCCAGCCGACGACCGTGCGCTAGCGGCACGCGCCCCGCCCCGACCGGCTTGCGATCGCCCGACGTATACTCCGCGACGATGCGTCCCATCGTCGTCTGCGGTCTCGGCCGGTTCGGCCTCCAGGTGGTGGAGGCCCTACGGGGCTGCGCCTGCCCGGTCGTCGTCCTCTCCGACGCCCACACCAGCCCGGAACGGGTCGAGCGGGCGGAGGCGACCGGAGCCCGGTGCGTGACCGGCGACTTCCGCACTCCCGCGGCCCGGCGGGCCGCCGACGTCGCCACTGCCGCAGCCGTGATCCTCACGACCGCCAGCGACGTCGACAACCTGGAGGCAGCCCTCGAGGTTCGCGGCGAGGCGCCGACCGTCCGCGTCGTGATGCGACACTCGCAGCCCCGGCTCTCGCGCCGGTTCGAGACCGACTTCGGCATCACCGCGGCGCTCGCGCCGGCGGAGCTCGCCGCCGCCGCCTTCGTCGAGGCCGCGCTCGAGGCGCCGGCCCCCCGCGGCTCATCCCCGGCGGCCGACCGACCCCTGCCCCTGCCACGGCGGCCGGTCCGCCCGGAGTTTCTCGCGATCCCCCTCCTGCTGCTCGGCATCTATGCCACCGCGATCGTCGTGTTTCGATCCACGATGGGACTTTCGTGGATCGACGCGACCTACTTCGCCACGACGGTGGTCACGACGGTGGGGTTCGGCGACATCAACCTCCATCAGTCCCCGGCCTGGCTCAAGCTGTTCGGCGTCGGGCTGATGTTCGCGGGCGTGCTGCTGATCGCCGTGACGGCCTCGCTCCTGGCCGTGTTCGTCGTCACCGGCACGGCTGACCACCTGCGAAACGAGTTTCGGGCCCATCGGCTGCGGGACCATGTGGTCGTCTGCGGCCTGGGCTCGGTCGGCATGGCGGTGGCCCGCGACCTCCATGCCCGCGGCACGCAGGTCGTGGTGATCGACCCGAAGGCGGATGACGAACTGCACCGTGAGACCAATCCCCGCTGCCCGGTGATCGTCGGCGACGCGACCCGGCCCGTGATTCTTCATCGGGCCGGCATCGAGCGGGCCCGGGCGCTCGTCGCCTGCACGAGCAACGACGCGCTCAACCTCGAGATCGGGCTCACGGCCCAGTCGGTGGCAGAGGCCAGCCGTGACGGCCGGCCTCTGCGGCTGGTGCTGCGGTGCTTCGATGCGGATCTCGCCCGTCGGATCCACGCCGTCTCCGACAACTACACACTCCTCTCGGAGGCGACGATCGCCGCCGAGGTGTTCGTGCGGCGGGCCCTGGCCGAGTCCGCAGTCTGACGAGCCCGCCATGCCCGCCCCCTCGACCGCCAGCTCCCACCTCGCCGACCCGGTCGCGCGGCACATGCGGGCCGACTTCGCCCGGCTCGCGCTCGACCAGACCGTGGGCGAGGCGATCGCCGCCGCCCGCGCCACGCCGCCCGAGGGCCGGATCATCTACTTCTACGTGCTCGACGCCGAGGGGCGGCTGGCCGGCGTGGTGCCTGTCCGCCGGCTGCTGCTCTCGCCCGACGCGACGCCCGTCCGCGAGATCATGGTCGCGCGGGTGGTCACGATTCCCGCAGCGGCCACCGTGCTCGACGCCTGCGAGTTCTTCCTGCTCCACAAGCTGCTCGCCTTCCCGGTGGTGGACGAGGACCGCCGGATGCTCGGGATCGTGGACGTGGATCTCTACACCGAGGAGCTCGCCGACGTCGATCGCCGCGAGGATCTCGACGACCTGTTCCAGCTGATCGGCGTGCACTTCGAAGACTCCCAGGTCCGCTCCCCCGTGGCCGCCTTCAAGAGCCGGTTTCCCTGGCTCTTGGCCAACATCGGCGGCGGGATCATGGCCGCCTTCCTCTCGGGGCTGTTCCAGGCCGAGCTGGAGAAGGCCGTGGCCTTGGCCCTGTTCGTGCCGGTCGTCTTGGCGCTGGCCGAGAGCGTGGCGATCCAGTCGGTGAGCATCGCGCTGCAGCGGCTGCACGGCCGGCGGCCGTCGCTCGCCGCGATCGCGGGGGCCGTCCGGCACGAGTCGGCGACGGGCGTAATGCTCGGGGCGGCGAGCGCCGTGACGGTGGCGCTGGTGGCGCTCGTGTGGCTCGGCCAGACGACGGTGGCGCTGGCGCTCTTCGGGGGGATCACCGGGGGCGTGATCTGCGCCGCGGTGATCGGCGTGGCGATGCCCAACCTGCTGCGGCTCTTCGCCCGCGAGCCGCAGGTGGCGGCCGGCCCGGTCGCCCTTGCGGCCACCGACATGGTCACCCTCGTGATCTACTTCTCGCTGGCCCGCCGGCTGCTCGGCTGAACGGCCCGGGTGACCCGCGGCCTGCGGTCACCACCGGAGAAACCGGCTGCCCCCGGTAGGACGGCGGTCGACTTCGGTGCCGCCGGCGTCGAGTTCGACCAGGTCGCCCCCCTGCTCCTGCACGAGCGTCGTGCCATCGGGCAGCCGCTGGACGTCGACCGGCGTCTTGAACCCCCCCTGCTCCCACACGGTGCGGCCTTGGCGGTCGATCTCACGGATGATGCCCGGCACGCTCATCGCCACCAGCGTGTTGCCGTCGGGTAGCCGCTGGGCCGTCTGCGGGTCGTCGATTCCTTCGACCACCCAGACCTCCTGGCCGCGGGCATCGAGCTCGACGATCCGGTTGGCCCGGTGGGCGGCCACCAGCGTGCGGCCGTCGGGCAGCCGCCGGGCATCGCACGGGCGGCCGGCCACCTTGGCGGTCCAGGCCTGCTTTCCCTGCGGGTCATACTCGGCCACGAGATTCGCATCGGACAGCGCCACGAGGGTGTTGCCGTTCTCGAGCCGCCGGACGCTCATCGGCCCGCCCGGCAGGTTGCGGACGGCCCAGACCTCCTGGCCCTCATCGTCATACTCGACGATCGCGCGGCCGCCGTATTCACCGATGATCCGCCGACCTTTGGCCGTGACGTCGCAAGCCCAGGGCTGGTTGGCCCTGACCTCGAAAACCTCGTTCCCATTCTCGGCGAGTTCCACCACCCGAACGGAACCGCAGACGAGCGTCCGCCCGGTGAGCGGCGGGGCATCGGCCAACCCGGCCGCATTCAGCCGCGGAAACGACAACTCAGCCGAGATCCCGTTGGCGGCCAGCCACTGCCGCCAGCGCCACGCCTGCTCCGCCCGCTCGGCGTTCGCCGCGTCGGGCTTATAGGGCAGGGCCTCCTGCGAAAGCCCCGTGATCCGCCGCAACAGCGCGATGCTTTGCCGGCGGACCGACTCCGACTCGGCATCCAGAAGCTTGCCGAGCGCCGTCAGGCAGCCGCGGTCCTCCGCCAGGGCCGCCTCGCGGGCCGCGGCAAATGCCCGGAGCTCCGGAGCCTCTCTCCCGTCAGGCGGGCCGCCCGGCCCGGCGGGAGCCGCCTCAGCCCCGGCGGGCTGCTCCTCCTGCGGCTCATCCCGCAGCGCCCGCGGCAGGACCGCGGGCCTGAGTTTCCACTGGCCAAAGGGGAGATCCTTCGCCGGAATCGCGTCACCGGCCGGCCGGAGGTCAATCCGCCCGCACTCGGCCAGGTCAACGCCCACCCTGCCCAGCACCCCGCTTTGCCCCACGAGCTGGCTGCCCTCCAGGCCGGTGGCCCGCATCGTCAGC
Organism: Pirellulales bacterium; assembly: GCA_044346905.1. Lineage (GTDB taxonomy): Bacteria > Planctomycetota > Planctomycetia > Pirellulales > UBA1268 > QWPN01. The sequence continues at coordinate 2,341 of JBIIYH010000105.1, read as the reverse complement.
CGCCGGCCGTCCTTCAGCATCGCCCGAAGCGGCATGCCTTCCCCCGCCTCTCCGGCCGCCATGGCCTCGAGGGCTGCCGCGTCTGAGCCGTCGCCCTCGATCGACAGCCAGATCAACCTCGCCACCGAGGAGCGTGGCAGTTGCTTGGGCACGCCCGCCACCGTGATCACGACCGACAGGTCGTCGAGCGAGACGAGCTTGCCGCGGAGATAGTCGCCGCTCGTTAGCCGCAGCAGATGCGTCGGCGGGTCGGACTGCTGGCTGCGGGGCAGCGTGAGCAGCCGTTCGATCCCGGTTTTCGCCATGCTTGCGGATGCTGCGGGGAGCAGCTCGACGGCCCGCAGGACGACGGCCGGCACGAGCAGATCCGGCGCCACGGCCGTCTTGATCCTGAGGCCCTCGGGACCGGCGGCGAGCACCTCGCACCGCAGCGACTCGCCGGTCTTCAGATAGACCACGGCCGGCCAGGCTCCACCCCGAACCCGAGCGGCCGGCGGGGCGGCCTTACCCGGATAGCTGATCCGCACCCCGCGGGCCGTGTCGGCGATCGCGACGGGCCGCACGCCGCCGATGAGCAACCAGGCGATCCCGGTTCCCGGCACGGCCGCGTCGGCGAGGCAACCGGCCACCCGCCCGCCTTCAGCTTCGAGGATGCCACGCGGGCCCGGCAGTCGCTCGCCGGCGGGTTCGGCGACCGACTCGAGGGCGGCCAGGCTGTCGAGCCGGCAGGTCACCGGATCAGCGACCGCCGGGCAATCCAGCCGGAGCGACTCCGGCGTCACTTCCAGCAGCCTGCCGGTCAGGCGGCTGCCGGTATGGAAGGCGGCCAACACGGTTCCCGCTCCGGGCGGCCGGCCTGCGGCAGGGGCAGCCAGCGCGACTTCCGACACCTCCTCGGCGGCCACCTGCCGCTGGCCCGCCGCATCCCGGACGGTGAACGAGGCCGTCTCCTTGTCGAACGACTCGACCGCGACGCCCTGGCCGCCCAGGCCGACTGTTGCCGTCAGCTTTGGTTCCGGGCCCTCCCAAGGGCTGACCCGGAGGCGGTCGATCCGCACGTCTCCGGACCGCAGTAGAACGCCGAAGCCTCCACGGACCGCCGCCTTCGCCGGCGGAACGACCTCGTCGAACGCGACCGTCGGCTTACCCCCGGCGTCTGGAACGAGCACGGCCATCCGGCCCCGGTCCTGATCGATGAACACCAGCAGCCGCACGCTGCCGGCCTCGGCGGGCAGCGCGGCGACGCGATCGACCGCCGCGGTCTTGCCCTCGCGAACCGCCACGAGGTCGCCGGCCATGGTCTCGAGGCGATAGCTGTCCGCATCGGACTGCCGGGTGGCCAGCCGAATCTCCAGGTCGGGCCGCTCATCCCAGGAGAGCAGGATGTCGAAGCACGCCCGCCGCGGAGCCTGCAGGCCGCGAAAGGCAACCTTGCCCGGCGTGCGACAGGCGAGCCGCCCGGCGACGTCCTGCCAGGCGGCCCGATCGGCATCCCAGCCGGCGACGGCCCCGGGCAGGATCACTTGCTGGCTCGCCTCCCCGCTGACCGTCCGCGTCAGCCTGACGACCTCTTCCCGCCGCAGCCGCAGCGGCCCCTGACCGAGGCCCGCAACGTCCATCAAGACATGATCCGCGTCGATTGATTCGAGCGATCCGATCAAGACGTCGTCGCCGGCCAACTCGGCCCGCCAGGCGGCGACTCCCTCGGCCGCGGTCTTCGCCTTGGGGAAGCGGATGCGGTTGATGCCGGCGATCGCGAACTCCACGGGCTCGGCGAACAGCGGCGCTTGCCAGAGCAGCGTCGTCCGCGGCTGCCCGGGGTCGCCGGCCGCCGGCGCGAGCCGCCCGGTCAGGAAGCCATCGTCGGGCAGGTCGAGGACGCCCGCCGACGGCAGGGATTCGGGCGGCTGGGCCGCCGCTGGGGCAGGCAGCAAGCCGCCGAGCATGATCATGACCGCGGCCCCGCCGAGCAGCGAGCGGCGCCGGCTGGATTCAGGCAAGGGTGTCACTTTTTTTCCGCGAGGATTGGGCGACTCGTCGTGACCGACATCTACCAACGAACCGGCTTGGCGAGCGGGCTCACCTGCCCGACACCCGGTCTCGATCAGCCCTTAGTTTACCTCCCGCGGCAGGCCCCGGGGAACCGCCGGCCAACGCGGGGCCGAGGCTGCGGTAAACTCCGTTGCAACGTTCTCCAGGCACTCCTCCTCGCGGCCAGCCATGCCCCTGCTCGTCACGAACGCCGAGATCGTCAACGCCGACAGCCGCTACACGGCCGACATCCTCTGCGAGGGCGACACGATCACCCGCATCGACCGCGGAATCGCCGCCCCGGCCGGAG
>JBIIYH010000010.1:0-27166 GCA_044346905.1 Pirellulales bacterium | reverse complement strand
TCTACAGCGCGTCGTCGGTGCGGAGCGTGAGCTCGACGAACCGCTCGAGGGCCTCGGCCGGCGACTCGTGCGGGAAGTTCGAGAGCACGACCTCCTTGGCGTAGAGCTTGCCGATGTAGCGGCGGTGGCGGGCCGGCGAGGAGCGGCTGGCCAGGAAGTCGCGGTGGGCCGAGTTGATCACGATCTCGTTGCCGGCGGTCTCGTACCGCGACCGCCACGGTCGGCCGGGCTCGGCCGCGAGTCGATAGGAGGGCAGCCCGCGGGAGCGGCGGTCACCCGCCGCCTCGTCGCCCGTCACGAACTTCACCTCCACCGTGTCGGCCACCTCGGTTTCACCCTGCCGGGCCACCACCTCGACGGTCACCAGGCCCGCCGAGTCGGATCGCACGCGGCAGGCGGCGCCATCGGCCGTGAGCCAGGCGGTGCCCGCCACGAGCCGCCAGTGGAGTGAGACCTCGCCGCCCACGGCCACGCCCGCTTCATCGCGGGCCACCGCCGTGAGCCGCACCTCGCCACCGGGACCGCGCCTGGGCTGCCGCGGCGCGATCCGCACCGCGGCCAGGGGGCCGGGCTCGGCCGTAAACAGGGTCGCGGGACCGCCGGCCTCGTCCTCGTCGGCCTCGCTTCGCGGCGCAGCCGGCTTGGGAATGTCGAAGTAGAGATACTCCTCCGCCGGCAGCTCCGAGAGCGCCGTCACGAACGCCTTGTGGACCTGCTTCAGAATCTGCCGGCTGGCCCGCTCCGTCTCGGCCTCGTCCCGTTCGGCGAGCGCCTGCTCGATGTCGGTGGCAATCTGCGTGGCGGCCGCCACGAGCGTCTCGAGCGCGGCGTCGGCCACCACGCCGCTGCGGGTGCCCGGGGCCAGCGCCAGGGGCTCGAAGTCCACGATCCCCTCGAGCCGGCCGTCGGTCCAGGGCGGTTCCTGGAAAGGCAAAAGCTCGGCGATCCGCGGCAACACGCGGGTGCCGTCCTTGCAGAGCGAGATTCCGCCTCCGCCGGCCGCGGCCTCGCTCCGCACGTAGACCTCGACCTGCACGTTGCCGAGCGGCGTGGGATAGCGGCGCGGAATCTCGAGCCGCTCGCCATCGAACTCCCGCGGCGTGACCAGGATCTCGCCACGGGCCGACGAGCCGCCGGGCGTGGCCCGCGGACCCCGCACCAGCCGGTCGATTACCCGCAGGTCCACGCCGCTGCGTCGGATCCGGTCGCGGAGCTCGGCCGAGAGATAGCGGGCGATCTTCTCGCCCGTCACCAGATTGCGGGTGGCCTCCAGCAGCGGGCCGACAACCACGCGGGTGCCGCTGGCCTCCAGCAGGCCGGCCACCGGCCGGATCTCGTACTCCCGCCGACCGCGGACCAGCCGCAGTTCGCTGGCCAGGCCGTCGCTCCCGGCGGAGGTCATCCGGAGCTCCTCACCCAGGCTCCAGAAGCTGAGCAAGCCGATCCCAAACTCGCCATGCACGCCGCGGCGATCCTCGGCCACGAGCCGCCGCTTCATCGAATCGCACAGATGCGTGGCGATCCGCTCGAAGTCGGGCCGGCCCGCCGCGTCGGCCGCCACGCCCCGGCCGTCATCCTCGAACTCGAGATACGCCTCCCCGCCCCGGCGGCGGCGGATGATCCGCACGGAGCGGGCCCCGGCGTCGATCGCGTTTTCCGTGAGCTCGCAGATCGCCTTGAGCGGGTGGGTCTGCGAGTGGGCGATGATCGTGATCGCGTTCCACTGGTCGCCGATCGTGAGCGTGCCGGTGGTCGCGGAATCCGTGCGGGTGGCCATGCGGCCTATCCTACGGATTTCAGGGCCGCGTCCAGCGGGGCGGATGTTTTCCGCTACTGGGTGGTGTCGCCGCGAGCCGGGGGCGCCGCGGCGATCCGCGGGCGGGCCTCGGAGGCGACCAGGTAGGGCCGCTTGTATTCGGGCATGTAGCCCTCGGCGCCGCGGACGGTGACCTGCTGGCCCACCATCGGCGCCAGGCTCACGCCGGGCCGCGGCGTGACGAACACGAGCACGTTGTTCTCGCCGTCGACGAGCGCCCAGCGGGGGGCGTCGGGCCGCCGCGAGATCACGGTGGCCAGCCGGCCGGTGGTCTCGATCTGGTCAGGCGGCGTCCAGTCGGGGCGGCCGTCGGCCGGTCTGCCGCCAGGGAGCACGCCCGGCCGGACCGGCCGCGAGCCCACCGCCGAGAGGCTCGACCACATGCTGCCCAGCCGGAGGGGCGAGGGATCGCCCGGCGGGCCTTGCGCGAGCGTCACCTGCCGGGCCTGGATCGCCTCGAACCGGGCCAGCCGGGTATCGATCGCCTCGGCGCGAGTCCGCTCCTCGGCCGTGGTCGCACGGGCGGCGGCCAGCCGGAGCCGGTCGCGGATTGGCTCGAGGTTCCAGTCTTCGCTGGGGCCCGCCACGGCCAGCGAGAGCGCCAAGTCAACGTCGGCTAGTTCGTCGGCCGGCACGGGCGCCGCGCCCGCCACCGCAGGGGGCGCCTCGGGAGGCGAGAGGTCGAACATGTTGGTGCCGCGCGGCAGCCATCCCGAAATCAGCCGGGCCATTCCCTGCGGCTCGGCCAACCCGGCTGGTGGTCCACCGGCGGCAGTGATCGGCGCCGCCTGCTCGGCCTCGGCCACGGCCTGGGTCACGGCGGCCCCCGCGTCGCGGATCGCGGCCAACGCCTCGCCGGCTGCCGCGAGGCCGGCAGCCGCCGGTTCCGGCTCGACCACCGGCGCCAAACTCTCTGGCAGCCCGAGATCGGCGGCCCAGGCCCAGCGAAACTCACCGGCCGGCGGCGCGATCCTGAGCCACTCGCCCGCATGCCTTCCCTGTGCCACCGCCACCCGCTCGAACACCCGGACCCGCTCGCCCGCCTCGAGGGCCACCTGCGAGACATGGCGAAGGTCGTTGAGCTGCGAGCCGACCCGGGCGACGGCCCCGTTGGTCACGACCACGCCGGTGAAGTCGCCGCCCGCCGGCCTGCCGCTCTCCGGCTCCGGCGTCACATCGGCGGCCCGCACCCAGCTGAAGCTGCCGCCGACCGGCCGCACCGCGCAGTAGCCCGAGTCGTCGATCGCCCAGACCTCGACCTCGGCGGTGCGAGCGAGCCGTTCGGTCGGATAGAAGTCGTCGCCGGGCCCGGACCTGAGCAGGGTGTGGGTGGCGGTCACCGGCACCGTGACCGGCAGCGACTCGGCCCGCGCCAGGGGCACGCTCGCGACGACGCCCGCCCAGGCGACGGCGCGCAGCATGGCTCCGCGTCGGGCTCGTCCGCGCTGGATCGTCGCCGCTGGCATGGCCCGACCTGGATTGTCCAAGACACCTTCCGGCCTGCGAGATGCCGACCGGTGGGCGGAGACAGATACAGGGCCTCTGGCCCGCGGGGCAAGGCGGAAGCCGGGGCAGGCGCACAAAAAAACGCGTAGACGAGGCTTGGGCTTCCTCGTCTACGCGCTGGTGACCAGGCCGCTTGGGGCGGTCCGGCCGAGTCCCTTGTAGGCCAGGCAACTGGCAGGCTCAAGTCGCTTTTTTGCCACCCGTTCCAGCCCCCGAAAGACCCCGATCCAGAACCCCCAGACACCCCCCTTGCGGGCGATTTTTGCTCCGGTGGGGCGAGCCGGGAAATCTGCGCCGGAAATGCCGTCGCTCGGCGAGGGGTGACAGCGGCCGGGCGCCAGCATGGCGACCGACGACGCTCACCAGCGGTGGGTCGGCCGCTCGAGCACTTCCCGCATCAGGATCAACTGCCGCAGGCCGCCGGGTGAGCGGATCGCGGCGACGAGATCGCTCGATGCAGACGGCTCCGCGCGAGGTGTCACGGCCGCCACGCGGTCGGGCGATTCATGGGCAAGATCGTGGGCGAAGGCGCCGGTGACATGGTCGGCGATGTCACCGCCGCTGTTCCCGGCCCGCTGCCCGGCAGCCGCGGCGGGCCGAACGACCTCGGCTGGCGGCGTCACCGGACGGCGCGGCCGCGGCGGCTTGACCGCCTTGGCGGCGGGTGGCTTGACGGCGGGTGGCGACGGCTGCTGCGGCGGGCGGCCGAGCGACCGCCGCAGAAACTCCTCGATCTCGACGTCGAGCGGTTGGCCGGGCTCCGCCCCACGGCGCGGCACCGGAGGCGGAACCGGCCGCCGCGGGTTGGCCGCGGGCGGCGCGGCGGGCTTGTTGGCGGCGCCCCGGAACAGGTTCATGACCTGGGACACGATCCAGATCAGCACGAACAGGAACGGCAGCAGGCCTTCGAGCCAGTCGAGCCCGGCCGCCACGACGACGCCTGCGACGAGTTGCATGACCGGCTCCCGTTGTTCGCTCGTGGTTCCCGCCGCCGCCAGGCCGCGTCAGGAAGCGGCCGGAGCCGGAGCCGTGGCCGGGGTGGCCAGCGTCCGCCGCATCTCGGTGTCGGCCTGGAGGTTTCGCAGCTTGTAGTAGTCGAAGATCCCCAGTTGGCCGCCGGCCAGCGATTCGGCCACGGCCCGGGGCACCTCCGCCTCCGCATCGACCAAGCTCGCTCGGCTCTCCTCGATGGCGGCCATCATCTCCTGCTCGCGGGCCACGGCCATCGCCCGTCGCCCTTCGGCGTTGGCCCGGGCCACGCGGGTGTCGGCCTCGGCCTGGTCGGCCTGCAGGCGGGCCCCGATGTTGGCCCCCACGTCGATGTCGGCGATGTCGATCGAGACGATCTCAAAGGCGGTGTTGGAGTCGAGCCGGCGGGCGAGCACCGTCTTCGAGATCACGTCGGGGTTCTCGAGCACGTCGGAATGCCGCTCCGCCGAGCCGATCGCCGACACGATCCCCTCGCCCACGCGGGCGATGATCGTCTCCTCGGTAGCCCCGCCGATCAGTTGGTAGAGGTTGGTGCGGACGGTCACGCGGGCCTTGACCTTGAGCTGGATGCCGTTCTTCGCGACGGCGTCGAGCGACTCGCGGCCGCTGTTCTTGCCGGGGCAGTCGATCACCTTGGGATAGACCGAGGTCTGCACCGCCTCGCGGACGTTGCGGCCGGCCAGGTCGATGGCCGCGGCCCGCTTGAAGTCGAGCTCGGTGATCTTGGCCTTGTTGGCGGCGATCAGCGCCTGCACCACCAGCGGCACGCGGCCACCGGCGAGGTAGTGGGCCTCGAGCGCCTGCCCGGTCACGCCGCTGGAGTCGCCCAGGCCCGCCTGCACGGCCATGATCTTGCTGCGGACGATCACGGCCGGGTTCACCTTCTTGAAACTCATCGCCACCATGTCAAACAGGCCGATCCCGGCGCTCGACGCATAGGACTGCACCCAGAGCCGCAGGTAGCGGGCCACCAGGGCGAACACCACGAGCACGAGGATCAGCGCGAGCCCGAGCAGGATCAGCGGCAGGAAGGGAGGCATCGGCCAGGGTTCCGGGGGAGTGGGGACGGCCGCGGGGCGGCAGGGATGCGGCGCTCAAGCCTTGTTCGCGGGGGGCGGCGGGTCAAGCAGTTCGGCCGAGCCCGTGTTTTGCCGCAGTTCCTCGAAGTCGAAGTCTTCCAGCACGCTCGACAGCCGGGGGCCCGCGGGCTCCGCAGCCGGGGCCGCGGCGGGCTCAGCCGGCCGGGCAGCCGGCACGACCGCCGCCACCCGCACGACCAGCGCCCGCGACTGCACCGCGACGACTTCGACCGGCGCGTCCGGGGCGATCGGCCCCCCTTCGCTCATCGCCTCGAACGAGTCGCCGTCGATCTCGACACTCCCCCAGGGAACGAGTTCGCTCGCGGCCCGGCCACGGCGGCCGACGAGGCTTCGGAGCCGCTGCCGCAGCGAGAGGTCGGGCAGCACGTCGTCGGCTGATGGCGGCGGCGGGAGCACGCGGCGACCGATCGGCGTCGAGGGAAACCAGCGGAAGGCCAGCATCAGCACCGCCGGCACCGCCAGCAGCGTGCCGGCCAAGACGCCCATCCCCACCATCGCGCCCTGTTCGACAAACGCGGTCACGACGCCCGCCCCGAGCGCGAGCACCGCGAGCAGGCCGAGCACGCCCCCGGAGGGCACGAACACTTCGAGCAGCACGAGCGCCAGCCCGACCACCACCAGCAGGAGACTCCAGACGAGCGGGCTCATGCGGCTCCCACGGCGCGGACGACGAGCCGGCCGCCGCGGACGGCCACCACCTGCACGGCCTCGCCCGGCTCGACCAGCCCGCCGTCGCTGGTCACTTCCCGCACCTCGCCGCCGATCCTGGCCTTGCCGGCCGGGGCCAGCCGCGAGGTCGTGGTGCCGCGGACGCCGATCAAGTCCGCGAGTAGTTCGCCGTCGTCGAAGGCCGGCTCGGCCGGCGGCTCGAGCAGCACGCTCCGCAGCCCCGGCGTGGCGGGCAGCCACCGCTGCACGAGGATCGCCAGGAGGCCGACCCCGGCCGTGGCCCCCAACAGGCCCAGCAGCGACCACTGCATCTGCCGCATCTGATAGTCGTTCATCGGCACCACGAACGACTGGCTCGCGAGCACCAGCGACGCGATCACGAGCAGCCCGCCCCCGAGCCCGAGCACGCCGAAGCCCGGCAGCACGAAGATCTCGGCCAAGACGCAGACCAGGCCTGCCAGGAAGAGCATCACCTCCAGCCAGCCGCTCGTGCCGTTGAGATACTGGCTCCAGAAGTAGATGATGAAGGCCACCATCGAGACGAAGCCGCCGAAGCCGATGCCGGGTGTCTTGAGCTCGATGTACAGGCCCGCCATGCCCACCAGCAGCAGGATCCACGCCAGCCCCGGGCTGGCCAGGGCCGCGAGCAGTTCGTCGGCCCAGCCAGGCTCGCTCAGGGCGACATCTCCCTCCAGGCCATAGGCTCGCTTCAAGCCGGCGAAGTCGTCGGCCAGGTGCGTGGCCAGGCCGACCTCCTCGGCACGCCGGCCATCGAGCCGCAAGGGACCCGTGCCCAGTTCGGCCCCGACCCGCCAGTCGTCGCGATCCTTCCGCCCGGCGAGCTCGGCCGCCGAAAAATACTCGACCCGGCCCGTGCCCTGCTGTTCCGCCCGCGAGACCGAAAGCCCCGGCACCACGGTCGCCAGCGGCAGCGACCAAGGGCGGTCTCGCAGCCGGGCCACGCCTCCCCGCCAGGCCACGACCAGCGGCTCGGCTCGCCGCTGGTCGAGGGCCGCAGATCCCTCGCCGCCGAGCACGGCGGTCGGCTTCATCACGAGTTCGTCGCAGGCCAGGGCCACGAGCGCCGCGTCGCCCAGCGCCTCGTTCGGCACCCAGGCCACCGTCCTCACGCGGGCGTCATCCAGGCCGGCCAGCCAGTTGGCCAGCACCAGGCTCTGCTCCGGCACGCCCCCGGCCGAGTCGATCCGCAGGCAGACGAAGTTGGCGCCGTCGGCGACCGCCCGCTCGATCCGGCTGCGGGTTCGCGCCACCGCGTCGGGGCCGATCACGCCGGCGAGCGTCACCTGCACCCCCTGCCAGCCCCCTTCGAGCGACGGGTCGCCGGCCAGCGCCCGCTCGTCGATGCCCAGCCCACGGGCCAACTCGGCCGGCGAGCCGGCCAACTTGGAGACGAACCCGAGTTCCCTCGCCCGCCGGCCGGCGAGTGCCACCGGGGCCGGCGCGACCGGTTCGACGTTCACCACCGCCACGCGATCCTTCACGGCCTGGAGGCCGTCGCGGGTCACGAACTCCTCGCCCTCGTCGGTCGAGACCCGCAGCACCTCGAGGGCCGGATCGAGCATGCCCACGGCCACCGCTGCCGGCACCGTGCGGCGTCGGGCCGCGATCTCCCGGTAGGCGGCCCGCATCGCCTCGTCAACGGCGGCCCCAGCCTCAGCCGCCGGCCCGAGCACCGCCTCCGGCGGCATCACGATCTCATCGCAGGCCAGGGCCACGAGCACGGCATGGCCCTGCACCCCGGCCGGCAACCAGGCGATGGTTTTCACGCCCGAGAGCCGCGGACTCGTCAGGAACCGCGCCAGGTCGAGGGCCCGGCCGAAGTCGCTCGCCGCGGCGTCGTCGGCCTCGGCGTCGAACCGCAGGATCAGCTGGCCGCGCTGGGGCAGCCGGGCTTCGAGGCGATCGAGTTGCCGGAGGATCGCCCCGCGGACGACCGTGTCGCGGCTGCCCGTGATCGGCAGTCGCAGCGGCAGGGCGACCGTCTCCGGGCCGCCCTCCGCCTCGGGCTCGGCCCGGAGCGACCCGGCCACGCCGCAGCAGGCGAGCATGGCGACCAGCAGCCGCCACATCGGCCTGAAGCCACGACCGACCCGGGCATTTCGCATGGCCGTGCTCCGAACACATATCCAATCTGCAATGATTCTAAGAGGCCGCCGGGGGGAGTCAAAAACGGCGCTGCGATCATGCCACCCGGAGCGGCGGTCAGACCGCTATACTCCCGCCCACGATGCCCAACCCGCCCTCACACGACCTGAATCCCGTCCTCCGCGACCTTGTCGCCGAGCGGGCCGTGAAGCGTGGCCGGTTCCAGCTCGCCAGCGGCCGCGAGGCGACCTTCTATATCGACGCCAAGCAGGTGGTGCTCGACTCAGAGGGGGCGATGCTCGTGGGCCGGGCCATCTTGGAGCGGCTCGGGGCGCTCGGCCCTCTGCCCGCCGCGGTCGGTGGGATGTCGATCGGGGCCGACCCGATCACGGCCGCGGTCGTCACGATGGCGGGCGTCGCCGGGCTGCCGCTCAAGGGCTTCATGGTGCGGAAGGAACCCAAGGGGCACGGCCTGCAGCGATTCATCGAAGGCCCGGTGGAGCCCGGGCAACGGGTGGTGATCGTGGAGGATGTCGTCACCACCGGCGGCTCGTCGCTGTTGGCGATCGACCGGGCGATCGAGTTCGGACTCGTGGTGGAGCGGCTGGTAACCGTGATCGACCGGCTTGCTGGCGGCCGCGAGGCGCTCGCGGCCCGGGGGATCCCGCTGGACAGCCTGGTCACGATCCGCGATCTGGGCATCGACCCCGACGCCGGCTGACGCTTGCCCCCGCCTTCCCGCCGGGCGTAGGCTTTGCTCCGTGATGGCCGCGGTTGAACCATTTGCTCGTGGCGGCGCTGCCCTGGTGGCCGTGCTCGGAGTCTTGCTCGCGACCGGGCGGCCGGCCCGCGCCGAGCCTGCCGCCGCCGAGATCGACGCGCTCGTGACCCAGCTCGGCGATCCGGACTATGCCGTGCGTGAGGCGGCCAGCAGGCGGCTGGCCGAGCTGGGTGCCGAGGCGGCCGATGCGCTCCTGACGGCGGCCGAGGTGAGTGAGGATCTCGAAGTCTCGCTGCGGGCCCGTTGGCTGGCAGAGTCGCTGCCGATCACGGTCGCGGGCGACGCCGCCGAGGCGGTCGCCGTGCTCGAGCGGTATGGATCGCTCGCCTTCGACGAGCGGGTGCGGGTCATGCACCGGCTGCTGCGGCTCGACGACGATGCCGGCATCGAGCCGTTGGCGCGGATCGTGAGGCTCGAGCGGACCGCGGCTGGGTCGCGGATCGCCGCCGCCTTGCTCGTTCGGGAGTGGCAGCCCGACGACCCCTACTGGCCCGGGGTCGCCGCCCGCGCGGCCGCCGGGCTGGGCGGAAGCCGGCGACCCGCGGCCCGCTATCTCCGCGCGGTGATCGAGGCCTCGCGGGCCCGCTCGCCGGCGGAGTGGGCCGCGGCCCTCGACGAGGCCGTGGCCGCGGCGACCGGCCTCGCCGGCGGTGACGGCGGCGGCGAGGCCGTCGGCCTGCCGCAGGGCGAACGGCTCGGCATCGCCCGGACCGGCCGGATCTTCAGCCGTAGCCTTGCCGAGCTGCTCGCCCGCGGCGGCCGCCGAGACGCGGCCTTGGGGGAGGCCGGGGTGCTGTTCGCGACGGCTGCCGAAGAGGCCGAGCCCGATGAGCAGTTGGCCGACGACCTCCAGTGGCTGGCCGCGCACGGCCTGCCCGAGGCCGTGGACTTGGTTGCCGACCGCCTGGCCGACCCGGCGGTGTCGCCGCTCTTGGCGTACGCCGCCGCGATCGCCTGGCAGGCCCGCGGCGATGCCGGGGCGGCCGGGCGGGCGGCCGCCCTCGGCGCCGCGGCCGACCGGCGGCTCGACGAACTCGACAGCCTCGCAGACCGCCTGCAGGCGGCCATTCTGCTGGCCCACTGGGGCGCGGAGGACTGGGCGCTCGCGGAATATCGCGCGGCCGCCGAAGATCCCGATGCGGGCCTCGCCCAGCGGGCCCTGGTCGCGACGCTCGGCGCGGAGTTTCTCCATGATCGGCAACGGGATGCCGAGGCGGCCGCAATGCTCCGGGCGGTGCTCGAGCCGCCGAGCGACGAACTGAACCAGGCGCTGATGCAGCTGGAACGCGACCCGCGGGCGGTGCGGTCGCGGATGCTGTTTTTCGAGGGGCTCGCCGCCGCCGAGCCGCGGGAGCGACGCCGGCTGTTCGAGGAATCGGTGCGGCAGTATTCCAAGGACGTGGACACGCTGATCGCGCTCTATCAGCTCCCCGACAACACGCCGGCCCAGCGGGCCGAGGCGGCCGCGCGGGTGGCCCGCGCCGCGGAGGGCATCGAGGAGGAGATTCAAGCCCTGCCCGACGACGCCAACGGGAAAAACGAATATGCCTGGCTCGTGGCCAACACCGAGGGAGACCTCGCCAAGGCCACCCGCTACTCCCGGCTGTCGCTCGAGAGCTCGTTCGACAGCGCCAGCTACCTCGACACGCTCGCCCATTGCCAGGCCGCCGGCGGCGATTTCGCGCGGGCGATCCGCACGCAGTGGCTGGCGGTGCGGCAGGAGCCCCACAGCCTGCTCGTCCGCCGCAACTACGAGCGGTTCCTGACCCGCCGGCAGGAGGCCTTGCCCCGCCAGCAGGAGGCTTCACCACCATGAACTCCACGCACCACGTCGCCGCCGGCGGCACCAGCTTGGCCGTGCACACCGCCGGCAGCGGGCTGCCGCTGGTGCTGCTGCACGCCTTCCCGCTCGACCACTCGATGTGGGCTTTCCAGGAACCGCTGGCCGAGCAGGTGCGGCTGGTCGTGCCCGATCTTCGCGGCTTCGGCGGCAGCGACGAGGCGGTGCCGGAGAGCATCGCGGCCCTGGCCGACGACGTGGTGGCGCTGCTCGACGCGGTCCACGTCGCCGGTCCCGCGGTGATCTGCGGGATCTCGATGGGGGGCTACGTGGCCCAGCACGTGGCCGCCCGGCATCCCGACCGCGTGGCGGCGGTGATCCTCGTGGCCACGAAGCTCGAGGCCGACTCGGCCGAGGCCCGGGCCGGCCGGACCGACCTGGCCGCGAAGGTGGGCCGCTTGGGCCTCGGCATTCTGGCCGACGCGATGATCCCGCGGCTGCTCGCCGACTCCGCCGAGGCCCGCAGGGCGCCGGGGCGGGCCGACGTCGAGTCGCTCCTGCGGCGGACGATCCTCGCCCAGCGGGTCGAGACGGTGCAGACGGCGCTCGCCGCGCTTGGGGCACGGCCCGACATGACCGAGCCGCTGCGGCAGCTGCGGGCTCCCGCCCTGCTCGTGGCCGGCGCCGAGGATGCGATCACGCCGCCAGAGTGCCTCCAGGCGGCCGAGGCGATCATTCCCAGGGCGAAGCTCCTGATCGTGCCCGCCGCGGGGCACATGGTGCCGCTCGAGCAGCCGGAGGTGTTCAACGCGGCGGTGCTGGAGTTTCTGCGGGAGCTTCCCGAGGGCCGACTCCGGGCGGCGGCGGGAATCTGAAGCCGGGCGGGCCCGGCCGTCCCTCCTGGAACCGCTCGCTTGGCCGATTCGGCTCACCGGTCCGGGGTCGCTGCGGACCGATGCTGGGCACTCCCGGGGGGCCGCCCGGCATCGGCCTGCGATCAGGTCCACCGGCGTTATTGGGCCGCCGCTCGCGGAACTCATCCCGGAGCCTCCCGGCCGGTCGCTCCAGCATTTCGAGGCGTTCCTCGATCGGCATCTCGATCACCGTCCGACGAACCACGGGATTCATGGCCGCCAGGAGCACGTGCCAGGTCCGGGCCGCGTCCCGCAGCCGTCCGTTCGTCGGATCGGCGAGCGCCTCGGCCACCGCGGTGAGCTCCTGCCGGTCGAGGTTCGAGAGCCGGCGAAACGTCTCGGCGTCGCGTTCGAGGTCGGCTTTCCGCGCGGCAGGCAGCGCCGCCACGGCGGTCCGCCGGGCTTTCGTCGCGTCGCGTCCGAGGCTGCTCTGCACGTCCTCGGCCGCGAGCTTCGCGAGGGCCGCGTCGAACTCCCGGGCTTCCTCGCGCAGGGCCTGCGGATCGCCGCCGGCGCGGAGCCAGCGCGGCAACTCGGGGTTCAGGCTCAGGCGGTCGGCCACGGCCTCGAGAAACCGGAGGCTGCCCGCCTGCCGCACCAGATCGAGGTGCTCGATCACGGGCAGCCGCTCGAGCACCCACTGGTCGGGGTCGGGCGCGGTCGCCCGGCCGGCGACGAGTCCGGCGGCGAGGGCCGCCACCACGGCCGCGACCGGTATCAACCAGCGGCCCGGCCCGGTCCGCTCGCGGTCGCCATCGCGGGCGAAGCCCGCCACCTTGGCGGCGACGAGATCCACGGTCGTGGCGGCCAGATCGACACGGGCCGCTGCGGGAGGCAGGGCGTCGAGCAGTTGCCAGACGTCGCCGAGATCGCCCGCCGGCCCGGACTCGGGCCCGCCGCCTGCCCCGCGCTCCGGCTCGGATTCCCGCGGTCTCGCTCTCATGCCGTTCAGTCCTCGAGGTAGCCGGCAAGCGCGGCGCGGAGCTGGTCGCGGGCGCGGAACAAGAGCGACTTGACGGCCGGCACCGAGAGCCCCATCGCGGCGGCGATCTCCTCGTGGGAGCAGTGCTCGAACTTGGCCAGCAGCACGGCCATCCGCTGCCGTTCGTTGAGCGTCGCCAGGGCCCGCTGCACCATTCGCTGCAGCTCGCCCTGGTCGGCGACCCGGGCGGGGAGGAGGCCGCTGGCGGCGACGGCCAGCTGATCGAGCCCGATCGAGCTCGACGAGGCCGAGACGGCGTGCGGCACGCCCCGCTCCAGCCGTCTGTAGGCCCGTTGCCGGAGGTCGCTCGCGAGGTTGTTGGCGATCGTGTGGACCCAGGTGGTGAACTTGGCCGTGGGCCGGTAGCGGTCGCGGGCCCGGTAGACCCGCATGAAGGTCTCCTGGGCGAGGTCCTCGGCCAGGGCGTGGTCGCCGGTCTGGTGGACAAAGAGCGTGACGAGCCGGTCCTGCCAGAGCTCCACGAGCTCGGCGAACGCGGCGACATCGCCGTCGCGAACGCGGAGCATCAGTTCGGTGGAGGGGTCGCCCACCGCGGCCGGCAGCAGGCCCGAGTCAGTCGCCATCGCCGGAATCCCTGAGACCTGTTCAAGGATACCAGCAGGCCGGCAGGGCGGCGGGGGCCATGGATGGCCCCGCCGCCCTGAAGCTGGAGCGGAGGAGGATCGAACTCCCAACCTCGGCATTGCGAACGCCGCGCTCTCCCAGTTGAGCTACCGCCCCGTGAGGGGTACGGCGAGCCGTTTCCCTCGGGAAACCCGATGGTACGGCAGCCTTCGCAGCCTGTCCAGCGACGGCCGCCCGCGGTCCCGATCCAAACCCCTATCCTTATAGAGGATTACGGGAGGCGCGTGGCCCGCCCGGCTTTCCGCTTCTGCTCCCCCGCCTTCCGCCTCCGCATGCACGTCCCTCCGATCGTCGTCCGCGGCGCCCGCGAGCACAACCTCCGCGACGTGACGGTCGGGATCCCGCGCGGCCGACTCGTCTGCCTCTCGGGCGTGAGCGGCTCGGGCAAGTCGAGTCTGGCCTTTGACACGCTCTACGCCGAGGGGCAGCGGCGCTACGTGGAGAGCCTCTCCACCTTCGCCCGGCAGTTCCTGGGGCAGTTGCCGCGGCCCGACGTCGATGCCGTGACCGGGCTCTCGCCCTCGATCTCGATCGCGCAGAAGTCGGCGGGCACCAACCCCCGCTCGACCGTGGCCACGATGACGGAGATCCACGACTTCCTCCGGGTGCTGTACGCCCGGGTGGGCACGGCCCACTGCCCGACCTGCGACGCGGTGCTCGAGGCCCAGCCCCGGGATCAGATCGTGGAGCGGATTCTGGCGGCCCGCGCAGGCCGGCGGGTGATGCTGCTCGCGCCGCTCGTGCGGGAGGCCAAGGGGGAGCATCGCGACCTGTTCGCCGATCTCGTACGGCAGGGATTCACGCGGGCGCGGGTGGACGGCGGGATCTGCCGTGTCGAGGAGCCGCCCGCGCTCGAGAAGCTGCTCAAGCACACGATCGATGTGGTGATCGACCGGCTCGTGCCGGGCGAGGAGACCCGCAGCCGGCTGGCCGAGGCGGTGGAGCTCGCGCTCAAGACGGGGGGCGGGCAGGTGATCGTGGCGGAGGAAATCAGGGACGGGAGCGATTTTTCGGCCACCAGAGGCGATACGACTTCGGCCGGCAAAGCCGGCCGAAGTGCTTCGCAAAAATCGCTCCCGTCCCCAATTTGTTTTTCCGACCTCGTGCTCTCGAGCCGCTATGCCTGCGCCGCCTGCGGCGTGAGCTACGACACGCCCGAGCCGCAGCTCTTCAGCTTCAACAGCCCGCAGGGGGCTTGTCCGGCCTGCGAGGGGCTCGGCGACATCTACGGCATCGATCCGGTCAAGCTCGTCACGAACCCCGAGAAGACGCTCCGCAAGGGGGCGCTCGGCGTGCTCGGCAGCTACCGCGAGATGCCCCGCTGGATGCGGCGGCTATTCAACGGCGTGGCCGCCCATGCCGAGGCCAAGAAAAAGCTCCCCCCCGGCACGCTGCTCGACACGCCCTGGAAGGATCTCACGCCGGCGCAGAAGAAGATCTGGCTCGACGGCACCGGCGTGGACGACATCAAGCTCTCCTGGAAGCGGGGCCGGGCGGAACGGGGCGCCAACACGAAGTTCGAGGGCATCCGGGCGCTCCTGGCCAACCGCTGGCGGACCGCCAAGAGCGGGATCATCCGCCGGATGCTCGAGAAGCTGATGAGCATCACGCCCTGCCATGCCTGCCAGGGGGCGCGGCTCTCGCCGCAGGCCCGGGCGGTGCGGATCACGACGGCGGCCAAGGGCTGGGCGGCCGCAGGAAGACCAGAAGGCGGCAAGAAAGCCGGGAGGCGAGAGGACCCGCGGACTCGCGAGCTCTCGCTCGACGCGCTCTGTGCCCTGCCGATCGCCGACGCGCGGGCGTTTCTCTCGGAGCTCGTCCTCGACGAGACGCAGGGGGTGATCGCGGCGGAACTGATGAAGGAGATTCGCGGGCGGCTGGCCTTCCTCGACGAGGTGGGGCTCGGGTACCTCGCGCTCGACCGCAAGGCCCCCACGCTCTCGGGCGGGGAGAGCCAGCGGATCCGCCTGGCCGCCCAGATCGGGGCCGGACTCTCGGGCGTGCTCTACGTGCTCGACGAGCCCTCGATCGGCCTGCACCCGCGGGACAACGTCAAGCTCTTGGGCGCGCTTGAGGCGCTCCGCGACAAGGGCAACACCGTGGTCGTGGTCGAGCACGACGAGGACACGATCCGGGCGGCCGACTGGGTGGTGGATTTCGGCCCCGGGCCGGGCAAGCGGGGGGGTGAGGTGGTGGCCGCCGGCACGCCCGACGACGTCGCCAAGACCGCCGAGAGCGTCACCGGGGCGTTTCTCTCGGGCCGCGACGCGATCGCCGTGCCGGATGCGCGGCGCAAGCGGTCTGCCGCCCGGCTCACCCTCCGCGGCGTGAAGCACAACAACTTGAAGGGCATCGACGTCGAGATCCCGCTGGGCCTGCTCGTCTGCGTGACGGGCGTGTCGGGCAGCGGCAAGAGCTCGCTCGTGGGCGACGTGCTCGAGCCGGCGTTGCGGCAGCTGCTCGGCAGCGAGGCGGCGACGCCGGGCGAGTTCACCATGATCGAGGGCACCGAGGCGCTCGACAAGGTGATCGTGATCGACCAGTCGCCGATCGGCCGCACGCCCCGGAGCAACCCCGCCACCTACGTGAAGCTCTGGGACGACATCCGCGGCTTGTTCACCATGCTGCCCGAGGCCAAGAAGCGGGGCTGGAAGGCGGGGCGGTTCAGCTTCAACGTGGCCGGCGGGCGGTGCGAGGCCTGCGAGGGCAACGGCTCGGTGCGGCTCGACATGGATTTTCTGGCCGATGTGTGGGTGACCTGCGAGGTCTGCGGCGGCGCGCGGTTCGCCAAGGACACGCTCGAGGTCCGCTGGAAGGGGAAGAACGTCGCGGAACTCCTGAACATGGAGGTGGGCGAGGCGCTCGAACTCTTCGCCGACGCCCCCGACATCGCGAGAAAGCTCCAGACGCTCCACGACGTGGGCCTCGACTATCTGCATCTGGGCCAGCCCTCGCCCACGCTCTCCGGCGGCGAGGCCCAGCGGGTGAAGCTCTCGCGGGAACTGGCCAAGCGGTCCACCGGCCAGACGCTCTACATCCTCGACGAGCCGACGACCGGCCTCCACATGGCCGACGTCCGGCAGTTGCTCACCGTGCTCGAGCGGCTCGTCGAGGCCGGCAACACCGTGCTCGTGGTCGAGCACAACCTCGACGTGGTGAAGCGGGCCGACTGGGTGATCGACTTGGGGCCCGAGGGGGGCGCCGGGGGCGGCCGGATCGTGGCCGAGGGCACGCCCGAGCAGGTGGCCCGCGTGAAGGAGTCGCTGACGGGCCGGGCCCTCGCCCCCTTGCTCGCGGCCGACAAGGCCCGCGCGGGCCGCAAGAAGCCTGCGGTCCGGCGAAAGCAGGTGCAAGATCCGGCCGCGGCGGTGGCGGCGATGCTCGACTCGGTCGGCAAGCGGTCGATCGATCCGGGG
This sequence comes from Pirellulales bacterium, assembly GCA_044346905.1. GTDB lineage: Bacteria > Planctomycetota > Planctomycetia > Pirellulales > UBA1268 > QWPN01. The sequence continues at coordinate 10,461 of JBIIYH010000010.1, read as the reverse complement.
CCGGCGGCGATCACCGTCCGCGGCGCGGCGCTCCACAACCTCAAGCACGTCGACGCCGACATCCCGCGCGGGGCGATGACCGTCTGCTGCGGCCCGAGCGGCAGCGGCAAGACCTCGCTCGCCTTCGACACGCTCTACGCCGAGGGGCAGCGGCGATATGTCGAGAGCCTCTCCCCCTATGCCCGGCAGTTCGTGGGGCAGGTGCCCAAGCCACTGTTTGAGCGGATCGAGGGGCTCGCCCCGGCCGTGGCGATCGAGCAGCGAGGAGGTGGCGGCACGCCCCGCAGCACGGTCGGCACGCTCACCGAAATGTATGACCACTTCCGCGTCCTGGCCGCACGGCTCGGCGTGATGCACTGCCCTGACTGCGGCACGCCTGTTGGCAGCCAGAGCGTCGATCAGGTGGTGGATCGGCTGCTCGCGCACCCTGCCGAGACACGGCTGCTCCTGCTCGCGCCGATCGAGCTGCGAGTCGGCCAGACGCCCGAGGCCCTCTTCGCGCAGCTCCAGGCGGCGGGCCATGTGCGAATCCGGATCGACGGCCGCACGCACAGGCTCGACGAGAAGCCCACGCTCGACCGCAAGCGGAAAAGCCGGCTCGAGGTCGTGATCGACCGGGTCACGGCCACGGCCGACGAGCGGAGCCGGCTGGCCCAGAGCATCGAGGCGGCCTTCGACGCCGGGGGCGGCACGATGCTCGTGGCCCGGGCCATCGAAGGAGCCGAGGAGCCCGACTGGCCGGTCGAGGTCCACAGCCGGCGGCTCGCCTGCCCGGGCTGCGGCCGGGGCTTCAAGCCGCTCGAGCCGCGGCAGTTCTCCTTCAATAGCCCGCTCGGCTGGTGCCCGAGCTGCGACGGCCTCGGCACGCGCACGGGCGTGGACCGCAAGGCGCTTGTCCGCGACGACTCGCTCTCGCTGGCCGCGGGCGCCCTCGACCTCTGGCCGTCGCTCTCGGGGCCGGCCGCCAAGTCGCTCGGTCGGCCGATGCTCGAGGCGCTCTGCAAGGCCACGGGCCTGCCGAGCGACGTGCCGCTGGCCGACCTCTCGGGCCTCCAGCAGCGGGTGCTCTTCGAGGGCACCGGGGAAAAATGGATCGAGGTGCCGCGACCGGCGGGGGTGAGCGGCAAGGGGCCCTGGTTCGCCTTCCAGTTCAAGGGCCTCGAGGCGGCCTGCGAGGAAGCGGCCCGGCTCGTGGTCGCCCTCCGCGGCAAGGTCGATGCGGTGATGGACGAGGTGCCCTGCAGCGAGTGCGGCGGCAGCCGGCTGGCCGACGTGGCGAGCGCCGTCACGCTCTGGGGCCGCACGCTCGACGTCTGGTGCCGGATGCCCTTGGGCCGGCTCCAGCAGGAACTCGCGGCCGTGTCGCTCGGGCTCGAAGACCGCAAGATCGCCGGCGACCTGCTCCGCGAGCTCACCGCCCGGGTGTCGTTTCTCGTGGACGTGGGGCTCGAGTATCTCGACATGGCCCGGCCGGCGGGCAGCCTCTCCGGGGGCGAGATGCAGCGGATCCGGCTGGCGGCGCAGGTGGGCAGTGGCCTGACCGGCGTGCTCTACGTGCTCGACGAGCCGACGATCGGCCTGCACACCCGCGACACCCACCGCCTGATCGCGGCCCTGGGCAAGCTTCGCGACCTGGGCAACACGGTCGTGGTGGTGGAGCACGACCGCGACGTGGTGGCGGCGGCCGATCACGCCCTCGACTTCGGCCCGGGGAGCGGCCGCGAGGGGGGCAGGATCGTGGCCCAGGCAGCGCCCAAGCGGCTCGAGTCGCTGCAGCCGAGCGTGACCGGCCCCTACCTCACAAAGCGGCGGGCCTGCGACGCGGTGCTCGCGAAGAAGCTCGCGTCCGGCCGCCGCGAGCCCTCGGGCTGGCTCGAGATCCGGGGCATCCAGCACCGCACCCTCCGCGACCTCGACGCCAGGTTTCCGCTCGGCGTGCTCGGGGCCGTGACCGGCCCGAGCGGCTCAGGTAAGACGTCGCTCGTACTCGAGGTCCTCTGGCGGGCGCTCGCCCGGCGGCTGCACGCGGCCCGCGAGCAGCCGGGGCGGTTCGCCAAGCTCACGGGCCTCGACCGGATCGACAAGGTGATCCTCGTGGACCAGGAGCCGATCGGCACCACGCCCGGCTCGACGCCTGCCACCTACACCGGCGTCTTTGATCCGATCCGGCAGATCTTCTCCAAGGTGCCCGAGAGCCGCACCCGGGGCTTCACGCCGCGGACGTTTTCCTTCAACGTGGCGGGCGGTCGCTGCGAGGCCTGCGAGGGGCTGGGCCGCCGCCGCGTCGAGATGCACTTCCTGCCCGATGTCTGGGTGGAGTGCGAGCACTGCAAGGGGCGGCGGTATTCGAGCGAGACACTGCATGCCAAGTGGCACGGCAAATCGATCGCCGACGTGCTCGAGATGAGCGTGGCCGAGGCGGCCGAGTTCTTCGCCCCGGTGTCGCAGGTGGCGCGGATCCTCGACACGCTCGTGGACGTGGGCCTCGGCTACATCACGCTCGGCCAGCCGGCGCCGCAGCTCTCGGGGGGCGAGGCCCAGCGGGTGAAGCTCTCGCGGGAGCTGGCCAAGCCGGGCACGGGCAAGACGCTCTACATCCTCGACGAGCCGACGACGGGACTCCACTTCGCCGACATCGAGAAGCTGCTCCACGTGCTCGAGCGTCTGGTGGACTCAGGCAACACGGTGCTCGTGGTGGAGCACAACCTGGAGGTGATCGCGGCGGCCGACTGGGTGCTCGACATGGGTCCGGAGGCGGGCGCCGGCGGCGGCAAGATCGTGGCCGAGGGGCCGCCGGAGGATCTGGCGATCCAGGCCGGCCTCTGGCAGCGGCAGGCGGCGGGAGGGAACGAGCCCGTGGCCCCGGCCCTTCTCCGCAGCCACACCGGCGAGGCCCTGACGGGATTTTTCGACCGACCCGCCGACCCGCCGACTACCACCGCGCCTCGACACCGGTCTGCACGCCCTGGAGAAACACGGAGCCGTAGGGGCTGACTTTGGCTTCGGGCGTCAAGGTGGGATCGACGACCGTCTCGTCCAACTGGTCGGCGGGGGTCGCCACGCCGCCCAGCCAGAAGAAGGTGTAGCCCAGCCGGACGGCCAGCCAGTTGGTGAGCGAATACGACGCCATGATGCCGGTTTCGCCCACGAAGGCGACGGTGTCGTCGGCGTCCCCGATCACCGTGGGGAGCGCCCGGTCGGTGGTGTAGGTGGTCACCTGCCCCGCCTGGTGGTTGTAGTAGACGCCCGCCTTGGCGATGCCGTTGACCCGCAGCCGGTCGCCGCGGTTCCAGAGCATCATGTCGCCACCCCACTGCCAGCCATAGAGGTTGTTGACGGTGCCGACGCCGATCACGTCGCTGCCCGGCGTCGGGGTGCTGAAGGTGTCGGACATCAGGAGTGACTGGTTCCACTCGAGCCAGCGGAAGCCGGTCAGCCAATCGATCTCGCCCCAGCCCCGGCGGCGGAGATTGAACTCCAGGCTCTTGATGGACGCCTGCGAGGTGGCTGCGGCGGTGTCGAGGCCGGTGAAGTTCAGTCCTGCGAGATCGTTCATCTCGTAGCCGCCCGCCGCCGGCGGGGCGACGGCTTGGCCCTCGAATCCCCAGAGATTGAAGTAGTTCACTTCCAGCGACCGGCACTCGTCGGCGTGATAGATGATCGCGTACCGCGGGTCGATCGTCACGGGCGTCTGCAGGTCGTTGGCATCGATGGCGGTCGCCCGGGTCGCGGAGTCGAGGTACAGCGGCCGACTGGGGATCCCCCCCTGCCAGAGCATCAGCGCGTCGACCTGGATCGTCCACGTCGGGCAGTCGCGGCAGGGCCGGCCCACGACCGGCGACTCGACCCAGGCCTCGCCTTCGTAAGCGGCGACCGGCTCACCGCGCACCGCGCCGATCGGCTCACCCTCGACAGGCAGGTCGCCGACCGCGGCGCCCGCCGGGTCGAAGCCCGAGTCGAAGCTGCCCTCGCTGCCGCTCGCCGGCTGGCTCAGAGGGCCGCTGGTCGAGGCCGCGAGCAGGGCGAGCAACAGGACAGGCCACGATCCCGATCCGGTGGCGGTGCCGGCATGATCCAGACGAGCAGTGCGGTCTGCGTGGCGAGCAATGGCGTTCATATCGCGAAAGTCCCCCGAAGTGCGACGGATGCCCAAAGGTTTCGGCGGCCGGTGGTAAGGGTCGTGACCGTGGCTCCTCGAGTGCGGGTCGTGGAAGCGGGGGAGGCTGGACAAGAGCCGCTCGGCTTGTGGCCTGCGGAAGCCACGAGGAGGAACAAATCGCCTCGAGCGAACGATTCCCCCACGGGTCGCGTATCTCCTGCTGCCACGACACGAGTTCGCGGCCGGCCCGCTCCCGGCGACGGCAGCACTGGAGAAAATGCCTAAACCAGGGGGTTTAGGGGTCCCCGGGAAAGGCACCGACCAATTTGTTGACCTGCCCTCGGCGGTCAATAGCATCGTGTGGTAGATCGCCCCTCTTTCCCGGGATAACTCTGCCGGAAAATGGTGTTTTTCCGGCCCGGGAACTCCCGAAAATTCCCGCATCTGCGCCCGCCCTCTACCAACAGGGTCATCATGCCGCGTCTCACATCGCTGCTCGGCAGCGTGTTTCGTTCCCGCACCGCCAAGGTCCGTGGCCGGCAGCTCCGCCGCGGCGGAGCCAGGGCGCCCGAGCAGCTCGAGGGCCGCAAGCTCCTCGCCTTCGACCTCGTGGCGGCCTACGCGGGCAGCGCGGAGCCGTTCTATGCGACGGGCGTCACGACGGGCACGCCGATTGTCGCCGAGGCGCCGCAGCAGATCACGCTCCGGTTCTCGCCGGGCGTTCAGCTCGATGCCGGCACGCTGGCCGGCGTGACCGTCGTGGGGGCGGGTGCCGACGGCTCGTTCGGCACGGCCGACGACTCCACGCTCGCGCTCGGCGGCGCGATCGGGTTCATCGGCGTCGATGACGCCCCGAACCAAAACCAGTTGGTGATCCGCTTCGCCGAGACGCTGCCCGACGGCCTGTATCGGATCAACGTCGGCGTCGGGCTCGGGTCGGAAAACAGCGGCACCGTGCGGCCGACGAGCATCGACCTGCGGCTCGATCTGGGTGCCCACGTGCAGTCCGTCGTACCCCAGCCGATCACCCGAGGCGGTACCGGCCAGCTCGTCCAGGCGCGAAACACGATCGCGGTGCACTTCAACCGTGAGGATCCGCTCGCCGTGGCCTCCGCCCAGGATGCCCGGTTTTACCGGCTGATCGAAGTCGATGCCGCGGGCGCCGACGTGGGAACGCCGCTCGCCCCGGCGACGGTCGCCTACTCCGCCGCCACCGGTGTCGCGACCCTCGCCTTCGCCGCCGACCTTCCCGATGGCAAGCTCTTCCGGCTGGAGATCGGTGGCGTGGCGGCCGGGGCCGCGGCGGTCTTCATCGAGGCGGCCACCAACAACTCGAGCTTTTTGGCCGCCCAGGATCTGGGCAGCCTGTCCAGCGGCGGAATCACCGTCACCGGCTCGATCACCGTGCAGCCTGTCGTCACGACGCCGGCGGGCGGCCTGCTGCAGCCGTCGCCGGACGGCTCGCGAGACGAGCCCGGCCATCGAGACCATCCGTTCACCGACAGCTTCACACATGGCGCCCAATACGCGTCGCTCGGGCCGGCCGGCCAGTCGGCCACGATTCCCTACAACTTTCAAGAGGTGATCGGCTTCGATCCCCAGGGCAACACGCTCTACAACGTGATCACCGAGAATCAGAAGGAGCGGGCCCGCGAGATCTTCGAACTCTTCAGCCTCTACACCGGGGCGAGGTTCGTGGAGACGCCGAACTTTGGCCTGACCGTCGCGACCGGCGATCTCCGGGCCCTCGTTCCAGACATCCCCCCCACGGTGGCCGGGCTGGGCGGCCCGACGCCCCCCGCGGCCTACATGAGCTCCTCGCTCAACTGGGGCGAGAGCGAGTACGGGGGCCTATGGTTCCAGGTCGCGATGCACGAGATCGGCCATGCACTCGGCCTCGAGCATACGTACGACCTGCCGGCGATCATGGGCGGCTCCTTGGCACGCAATCCCGACGCGCCGGTCGAGCCGGTCTATCCGGGTGACTATGACATCGGCCACCTGCGGCAGATCTTCCCCAACCACGGGGCCGACGTCGATGTGTTTCGGTTTCAGGTGACCGAGGCCGGCACGCTCGCCGCCGAGACCCTGATTGCCCGTCCGGGTCAGCCGGTAACGAGCTACCTCGACAGCGTGCTCACGCTCTACCGGCAGAATCCCACCACGGGCCGGCAGGAGATGGTCGCCCGCAACGACGACTACTACGGCCGCGATTCGTTCGTCGGCCTCGAGTTGGAGGCGGGCACCTACTTCATCGCCGTCACGAGCACCGGCAACGACGCCTTCAATCCCGAGGTGGCCGACAGCGGCTTCGGCGGTCGGAGCGAGGGGGCTTACGAGCTGCGGCTGGGCTTCACGCCCAAATCGCTCGAGGCCAATACGATCGTCGACGCCACGGGCACGCCGCTCGATGGCGACCGCGACGGCAGTCCGGGAGGCCTGTTCCGGTTCTGGTTCAACACCGCCGCCCAGAGCGACACGATCTACGTCGACCGCGACAACCAGCTGGCCGGCTCGGGCGCGGGCACGCTCGCGAATCCCTTCAAGACCATCTCCGCGGCGCTGGCCGCTGCCGAGGCCGCCCCGACGAAGCGGATCATCCGGATCGCGGCCAGCCAGACCGGGCTGGCCTACGAAATCGGTCGCTCCCCCGCCTTGCAGCCCCTGCGGGACGGGGCTTCGTTCAACGTGCCGGCAGGCGTCACCGTGATGATCGACGCCGGGGCGATCCTCAAGCTGCGGGCCACGATCATCGACGTCGGCAGCTCGTCGCCGCTGGTCTCGCGGGCCGGGGCCGCCATCCAGGTGCTGGGCACGCCCGATCGCGAGGTGGTGTTCACGTCGTGGCACGACGACTCGATCGGCGGCAACACCGACGGCGTCGGGCCCGCGCCCCAGGGGGGCCAATGGGGCGGCATCGTTCTCCGGGCCGACTCCGACGCTGCCTCCCGGCAGGCCTTCGTCAACACGATCGGCCTGGCCGACATCCGCTACGGCGGCGGCCAGGTGGTGGTCGAATCGCAGCTCGAGCAGTTCGCACCGGTGCAGCTCGAGAGCGCCCGCCCGACGGTGATCTTCAACCGGATCAGGCACAGCGCCGGCGCCGGGATCGCGGCCACGCCCAACAGCTTCGAGGACACCGGCGACCGGCTAGGCCCTGAAATCCGCGGCAACACGCTCCGCAACAACTCGATCAACGGCCTGTTCGTCAAGATCGAGACCCAGTTTGGCGTGCCCCTCGACCAGCTCGACGTGCCGGCCCGGTTCACGAGCACCGACATCGTCCACGTGATCGCCGAAAACTTCGTGATCACCGGCGGCGTCGGCGGCTATTTGTTCGACGGGACCGACATTCTCGCCCGGGCCACGGGCCGGCTCGCGATCGATCCCGGCGTGGTGGTCAAGCTCCAGGGATCGCGGATCGAGCTGGAGCGGGGCCTGAGCCGGCTCTACGCCGAGGGCCTGCCGAACCAGCCCGTGATCTTCACGAGCCTTGGTGACAACCGCTTCGGCGCCGGCGGCAGCTTCGACACCAACGGCAACCTGCCCGACGTCTTCGCGCCGGGCGACTGGGGCGGGATCGTGCTCAACGCCGGCTCGGGAGCGAGCATCGACCAGGCCTACCTCGGCTTCGGCGGCGGCACGACCCCGATCGAGGGCGGCTTCGACCAGTTCAACGTGATCGAGGTGCATCAGGGCGACCTCCGGCTGGCCAACAGCCGGGTCGAGCGAAACGCCGAAGGCGAAGCCACGACCGGCCGCAACGGCCGCGGCGGCAACGCGGCGGCGGCGGTCTTCGTCCGCGGGGCCCAGCCGACCATCGTGGGCAACGACTTCCGCGAGAACTCGGGCGCGGTCGTCAGCATCAACGCCAACTCGCTGAGCGAGACCCCGCTCGCCGACCCTGGCCGCGGCACCGGCCCGAGCGACCGGTTCGCGACCTTCGACGACAATCTGGGGCCGCTCGTGCGGGGCAACGTGATCGCGGCCGCGACCGGCGGGGGCGTCATCCTCGGCATGCAGGTCCGCGGCGAGGAGATCACCACCGAGACCGTCTGGGACGACACCGACATCGTCCACGTGCTCCAGAGCCAGGTCCGGGTCGAAAACTTCCACTCCGCCACGGGTGTGCGGCTCCAGAGCCGTCCGGGGGCGAGCCTGGTGGTGAAGCTCGACGGGCCCGACGCCGGCTTCACGGCGGCGGGCTATCCGCTCGACATCGAGGACCGGATCGGCGGGACGGTGCAGATCGTCGGCCAGCCCGGCTATCCGGTGATCCTGACCTCGCTCCGCGACGACACGGTGGGGGCCAACCTCGACCCGCTCGGCAGGCTGCTGACCGACACCAACGCCGACGGAGCCGGCTCGGTTCCCGCCGCCGGCGACTGGCGGAGCCTGCAGTTCCTGCCCTATTCCAACGATCGCAACGTGGCGGTCTTCATCGAGGCCGAGCCGGCCCTCACCGGCGGCGTCGATGCCAACGGCAGCGTGACCGCGGCCACGCCGCTGGGCACCCTCGCCCCCAACTTCGCCACCGGCACCAACACCTGGGAGTCGGCCCAGGAGAAGAGCGGCGACGAGTATCGGCGGCTGGGCTTCGAGGTGCACGGGTTCATCTCGCCCGACGACCCCGCCGACGTGGACATCTACAGTTTCCAGGGCTACGGCGGCTCCGAGGTCTGGATCGACCTCGACAAGACCGCCTCGGGCCTCGACGTGATGGTCGAGCTGCTCAATGCCTCGGGCCAGGTGATCGCCCGCTCGGCCGACGCCCAGACAGACGCGGCGCTCGCTCCGGCCACGCGGGGCCTCGCCCTGCCCTTGGCGAAGGACGCCTGGCGGGGCCTCGACCATTACTCGGTGAATCGCCGTGACGCCGGAATGCGGGTCGTGCTGCCGGGCACCCAGGGTGGCCAGGCGCAGTATTTCGTCCGGGTCCGCAGCCAGCCCCGCTACGATGCGGCCACGACGCAGTCGGCCTACGAGGCCGACCTGGTCGCCGCGCCCCTCGTGCCCGGTGTCACCAGCGGCGGCTACGAGCTCCGCATCCGGCTGCGGCAGCTCGACGAGAAGCCCGGTTCGACCGTGCAGTATGCCGACATCCGTTATCCCACGACCGGGATCGACGTGCAGGGGCTGCCCCGCAACTCGCTGCTCCTGGGCGACATCGGCGAGCGGCCGACCGACGACAACGGCGTGTTCGCCAATGCCCAATACATCGGCAACCTGCTGCAGTCCGACCGCGGCACGCTCACGGTCGCGGGGCGGATCGGAAGCGCCACCGACATCGATTGGTACACCTTCGCGCTCAACTACGAGCAGATCCAGGCGATCGCCGGGGTCAACGCCGAGGGCTTCAGCTGGGCCACCGTGTTCGACCTCGACTACGGCGACGGCTTCCGCGGCGACCTCACGCTCTCGGTCTTCGACGAGGCCGGGCGGCTGATCTACGTGGGCCGGGATTCCGACGTCGCCGACGACCAGCCGGGCCTCGGCCAGCCGGCTCCGGATTTCGACGACCTGGCCAGGGGCTCCGTCGGCAAGCTCGATCCGTTCATCGGCACGGTCAACCTCGTCGCCGGCGCTCCGACGGGCGGTGGCGGGTTCGACACCGGCACGGCGCCCACGCCTCCCGACCCATCCGCCCAGCTCCGCTACTACGTGGCCGTGTCGTCCAACGCACGGCTGCCCGAGGCGCTCAACGCCACCTTCACGGCGGGCGCGCTGAACCATCTGATCCGGCTCGAGCCGATCACGTCGCTCGACCGCGTCGTCGAGGACCGGATCGGCACCGGCGACCCGGGGACCGATCGAGGCCGGGCACCGATCATCGACACGGACCCGCTGGCCCTCGCCGCCCACGTCACCCCGTTCACCCTCGCCGACGTCACGCTCTTCGTGACCACCGGCACGTCGCTCCTGACCGTGGATGCAATGCGCGGCGGCCTCGAGACCACGATCGTGGCGAACTACGGCGGCAACACCACCATCGGCGATATGGTGATGCGGTCTGACGGCAACCTCTACCTCTATCGCGGGATCGCCGGCAACGCGACCACGGCGGGTCAACTGGTGCGGGCCGACTCCGGCACGGGCGCCGTGACGGTGATCGGCAACGACAATGTCGCCAACCCGGTCACGGCCACCCAGCAGAACCTGGCGCCCTCCAACAACGGCATCGTCGCGGTCACCACGTTCCAGCTGGCTGCCGAGGATCTCCGGCCGCCGCAGGACGCGCCGATCACCGGGTCGGTGCGGTTCACACGGTTGGTGCCGGCCGATCCCGGTCCGCCGGCCATTCCCGCGACCACGCTCACCGGCACCTGGAACTTCACCGCCAATCCGGCGCCGATCAACGGGAT
>JBIIYH010000009.1:0-27255 GCA_044346905.1 Pirellulales bacterium | reverse complement strand
CGGCGGCGATCCTGGTGTCGATGTTCGTGAGCTTCACGCTCACCCCGATGATGTGCAGCCGGCTGTTGCGGCCGGCGGCCGGCTCGACCGCTCGTGTCGCCGGGGCCGCCCCGGCGGCGGCCTCCCGCCGCGGGCCCTATGCCTGGCTGGAGGCCGGCTATCTCTCGGCCCTCCGCTGGTCGCTCGCCCATCGCTGGGCGGTGGTCGCGGTCTCGCTCGCCGTCGTGGCGGCCAATGGTTGGCTGGCCCGGGCGGTGCCGCGGGGCTACATCCCCACCAACGTGGACGAGTCGGAGTTCGAGGTCAGCCTCACGGGCAGCGCGGGCATGAGCCTGGCGGCGATCGACGCCGCCGCGGAACAGGCCACGGAGCGGGTCCGGGAGGTGGAGGGCGTGGCGTTCGTGCTGGCGACCGTGGGGGGCGAGGTCGGCCAGGGCAAGCTCTACGTGCGGCTCGCCGACATCGAGGGCCGGGCCTTCTCCTGGCGGCGGCTGCTGGCCGGCCTCCTGGCGGGCGACCCCGCCGCCGTCTGGCGAGGCAACTTCACCCAGTGGGAAAAGATGACGGAGGTGCGCCGGGCGCTTGCCGACCTGCCGGATGTCCGCGTGGCCGTCCGCAACCTCACGTCGCTGCGGCAGGGGCCGCCGGTCGACATCGATCTGGCGGTCACCGGCCCGAGCTTCGAGACGCTGCTGCCCTTCGCCGAGCGGCTCCGCGAGCGGGCGGCGGCCATTCCCGGCGTGGTGGACGTGGACACGACGCGGCGGATCGACAAGCCGCAGCTGCTCGCCCGCCTCGACCGGGAGCGAATGGCCGATGCCGGGATCGACGTGCAGGAGGTCGCCGACACGCTGCGGATCGCGGTCGGCGGCGACGACCGGGTGTCGCGGTATCGCGATCCGGCCGACGGCGAGGTCTACGACGTCGAACTGCGGCTGGTGGGGATCGACCGGGGCGACGCCGAGGCGATCTCGCAGCTGTTCGTTCGCGGGCGGTCGGTCGCCGGGGCGGCCGCCGGGGGCGGCCCGGCGCCGGAGGCGGAGCTGCTCCGGGCGGCATCGGGGGAGGTGCTGATGCGGCTGGACAACCTCGTGGATTTCGAGCTCGTCGAGGAGGCCGGCCGGATCGACCGGCTCGATCGCCAGCGGATGGTCGCCGTGCGGGCCAACGTGGCCCCCGGCTTCGCGCTCGGCGACCGGCTGGAGGAGGTCCGGCGGGCGGTCGCCGAGATCGGCCTGCCGCCGGGGGTGACGGCCCGGGTGATGGGGCAGGGCCGCGAGCTCGAGCGGACGCTGGGGGAGTTTGGCTGGACCTTCCTGCTCTCGATCGTGTTCATGTACATCGTGCTCGCGGCGCAGTACGAGCATCTGGTGCATCCGATCACGATCCTGCTCTCGCTGCCGCTGGCGGTGCCCTTCGGGCTGGCGAGCCTGTGGGCCGGCGGGGAGACGCTCAATCTGTATTCGGCCCTGGGGATCCTGGTGCTGTTCGGGGTGGTCAAGAAGGCGGCGATCCTCCAGATCGACCACACCAAGGATCTTCAGGCCGCCGGCCTGCCGCAGCGGCAGGCGATCCTGGAGGCCAACCGCGACCGTCTCCGGCCGATCCTGATGACCACGATCTCGTTCGTGGCGGGGATGCTGCCGCTGTTGTTCGCCAGCGGCCCCGGGGCGGAGGAACGGCGATCGATCGCGGTGGTGGCCAGCGGCGGGCAGACCTTCTCGCTCGTGCTCACGCTGGTGGCGGTGCCGGTGATCTATTCGCTGCTCGACGACCTGGGCCGGGTGTGCAGTCGAGGCGCAGTGCCGGCCGCCCCGCGGGGTTCCCCGGCCATCTGCGGAGGCAGCCGAAAGTAGCCTGGCATGGGGGAGCATGTGCAGACTGCCAGTCTGCACCCCCATGAGTCGCCGCAGAGTGGCCCATGTGGTCGCAGAGTGGCACATGTGGTCGCAGAGTGGCACATGTGGCCGCAGAGTGGCACTCTGCGGAATCCACCTCTGTGCAGAATAACACTCCGCACCCACATGGTGGCCGTGCGGGCCAACGTGGCCCCCGGCTTCGCGCTCGGAGACCGGCTGGCCTGCCCGCGAAACTCGAGCTCAAAAAAGGCTCCTGCAACCTTTTCCGTGCGATTTGTGCCGCCATCAAACGCGTGTATGATTTCAAGCATCCGTCATGGCTTCCTGAACGCAGCTATGTTTCGAAGCCCGCAAGAAGTCGAAGCGGCTCTCGCGCAGCTTGGGAAACGGTTGCTCTACGCCGACGCGCCGCACGTCACGCTCGTGGTGTGCGGTGGGAGCGCGTTGCAGATCCAAGGACTCTCGACGCGCACGACGCAGGATGTGGACGTCTGTGCGGCGACGGTGCACCCGGAGTCGTCGCCCGCGGCATCCGGAGCGGCGACGCTTCCCGATTCGTTTCTCGCTGCGGTCCGGGCGGTGGCCGGAGACCTCGGCCTCAATCCCGCCTGGCTCAACACCGCTGCCGCAGAGGTTCTCCTTGTCTCCGGCTCGCCGCCCGGCATGGCGGAGCGACTTGTTGCCCGAGACTACGGACCGGTCCTGCGGGCCCTGTTTCTGTCGCGGATCGACCAGATCCATTTCAAGGTGCTCGCGGCGGCCGATCCAAAGGCGCCGGAACGTCATCTGGAGGACCTGATGATCCGGCTGCGACCAACGGCCGACGAGACACGGATGGCCGTCGCGTGGCTGCTCGACAGGCAGACAACGTCGTGGATGCGCGGAAACGTCCGGCACGTCGTGGAGGAACTCGGCCATGCCGACGTCGCTCGCGGCATCCCGCACTGACCTGACCGAAGCCGTGTTGGACTTTCTCGTCGACCAATGGCGTCGGCTGAACGGGTCTGCCGGCGGGTCAAGCCCGGCTGCGTTCATCATCGACCCGGAAGTGCTCGTCGCCTTGACCTCGAGTCTCGGGCGATACGACTCGCGTGTCTTCGACGCGATGGTCGACTGGCTCGGCATCAACGGCCGTTGGATCAATGTCCAGAGGCTGTTTCGTCTGATTCACGAGGACGGGTATGCCGATTCCGCGGCGCTCGGCGCGGTCGCCGCCTCGCTCGTGGCCCAGGATCGTTCCGGCAAATGGCGGCGTCTGGCGACGAGCCTGCTCCCGCCGGCGCCAGGGCAGCGGGTGGCGACGTTTCACCGGGCGGCGGGCCGGGCGCCGCCTGCCGGGCAGATCGACGACGTGTTCGCCGCGTACGGGCTGGAGCGGGCCCCGCTCGTGCGGCGAGGGCAGGCCGGGCCGGTGCGGATGCGGCAGCCGGGGTCGATTTTCTGCACCAGCCGCGCCGTGTTCGGCGTGAGCGCCCGTGCCGACGTGATGGCCTATCTCGTGGTCAACCGATCCAGCCACGCCCGGGGCCTCGGTGCCAGCCTCGGCTACAACCACATGCAGGTGCGGGCCGTGCTCCAGGCGATCGAGCAGGCGGGCATCGCGGTCTCCCGGCCGGCAGGACGAACGCTGCAGTACTCGATCGACGCGGAGGTCTGGAGCCCCGTGTTGGTCGGCCCGACGGCCGCGGTAGAATGGGTCGCGTGGAGGCGGCTGGCCCGAGGTCTTCACGCCCTGGTGACGACGCTCTGGGGCGTCGCCGCCGATCGGGCCGATCCATCCCTCGCCGCGTATCTGGTGGGCGACGCGATTCGGGCAGCACGGGGCGAGATCCTTCAGGGGCACCCCTGGCTGGCCCATCCGGGCGGCAGGGCCCGGTTGCTGGGAGAACCGCTGGCCCGCCGGTTGGCGGCCCTCGACGGGCCGTGAGGCCGGAGGCGGAATCCGCTCCCGGCCCCCGATTTCCCTGTGGCCGCAGAGTGAGGTCATGTGGCCGCAGAGTGGCACTCTGCGGGATAAGCGATGTGCAGACTGCCAGTCTGCACCCACGGCAGCGTGGCACTTCGCGACTACGCCAAATCCAGCGGGGTGTCGGCGTCGCCGAAGCGGTCCACCGCCAGGCCCATCCGCTGCATCAGCGCCAGATGGAGCCGGCAGAGCCGGCGATCCTCCCGGCCGCGGAGGTCGTGCACCCGGCCGCCCCGGATCGTGCCCCCGCCGCCGCCGGCCAAGACGATCGGCAGTTCCTTCGAGTCGTGCGCGTTGCCGTCCATCAGGCTCGAGCAGAAGAGCACCATCGAGTTGTCGAGCAGCGTCCGCTCCCCCTCGACCGTCGCCTCCATCTTCGCGAGCAGCCGGGCCAAGAGCGTCATGTGATACTCGTTGACCCGCTGATACTGGTCCAGCCGCTCGGCGTTGCCGGCATGGTGGCTGAGCTCGTGCTGGCCGCCGTGAATGCCCCCCAGGAAGCCGAAGTTCATGTTGGAAAGATCGTTGTTGAGCATCAGCGTGGCCACCCGGGTGCGGTCCATCTGGAAGGCCAAGAGCAGGATGTCGCTCATCAGCTCCAGGTGCTCGCGGGGCTCGGCCGGAATGCCCGGCCCGGGCCGCTCGAGCGTGGGCTCGGTCACCGTCGGCCGCCAGCCGTGACCGGCGGTCTCCTTCCGGCTCTCCTCGGCCGACCGCTCGATCCGCCGCTCGAGCTCCCGGACGCTCGTGAGATACTCGTCGAGCTTGGCCCGGTCGCGGCCCCCGAGCCGGCCCCGCAGCGCCGCCGCCTCGGCCCCCACGAGGTCGAGCACGCTGGCGTCGGCCCGCCGCCGGCTGCCGTCGTCGAAGAGCTGGTCGAAGGCCTGCCGGGGCACGATCTCCTTGGGCGCGGGCGTGGTGGGGCTGCTCCAGGAGACGTAGGCCGAATAGATCTGCGTGTAGCCCGAGTCGGTGCTGTAACCGGGCGGCTCGGTGCCCAAGACCACGCTCGGGAGCGGCGTGGCCCGGCCCACCGCCCGGGCCATGAGCTGGTCCACCGTGGTGCCCACCTCGACGTCGGTCGTGGTCCGCTTGACCTTGAGCCCGGAGAGGACGTTCATCTTCGCATAGTGGCCGTTCTCGTCGGTCGCGTTCGGATTCCACAGCCCCCGAAACAGGTTCACCTTCCCGGCATGGGGCACGAGCGGCGAGAGCGTCTTGGCAAACTCGATCCCCCCCGGGCCTGCCGTCCCGCCCCAGTGGTGCGGGTTGACCCCGTTGCCCATGAAGAGGGCGGCGAACCGCACCGGCGGGCCGGCGGCCTCGGCGGCCGAGGCGAGCGACTCGAGCCAAGGGAGCCCCAGGGCCACACCGGCCCCGCGGAGGAACCGGCGGCGGGAGAGGCTGGGGAGCGGGCGGGCGGGGACGGTCATGGGCCGGCCTCCTGGGCGGGGGGGAGCGAACGCTCGGGCGGACCCGTCTCGACTTGTTCATCGGCCAAGCGACCGCGGCGATTGAGGAACTGCCGGCTCTGGACGATGCCCAGCACCGCCGCCGAGATCCCGGAGTCTTGCTCGAGGATCCGGTCGCGGAGGCTCTCCACGAGCGGCAGGTCGGTGGGCAATACGGCCCGACCCAGGGCGTAGCCCAGCAGCTTGCGGCAGAACTGCAGCATCACGAGATCGCGGCGGTCGGCGAGAAAACCCCGCAGGCCCTCGAAGCCGGTGAAGGTCGAGCCGTCCACGAACTCCGCCGAGAGGTCGAGCGGGGCGGAGGCGTCGTCGCGGTCTCGGCTGCGGCCCAAGACGTCGAACCCCTCGAGGGCGAAGCCGAGCGGGTCGATCCGGTCGTGGCAGGCGGCGCAGGCGGCCGCCGCCCGGTGGGCCTTGAGCCGCTCGCGGATGCCCGCGCCTTGCGCGGCGGCCGCCTCCTCGAGCGGCGGCACGTCGGCGGGGGCCGGCGGCGTGGGGGTGCCGAGCACCGCCGTGAGCACCCAGTTGCCCCGGAGCACCGGGCTCGTGCGTTGGGGGTAGGAGGTGCTCGCCAGGATCGCCGCCATGCCCAGCAGCCCGCCCCGGCCGTGGTCGGCCACTTCCACCCGACGAAACTCTGGCCCCGCCACGTCCGGAATCCGATAGTGGGCCGCGAGCCGCTCGTTGAGGAAGGTGTGGCCCGCGCCGAAGAGTTCCCGCAGCGGCCGGTCGCGGCGGATCATGTCGGCGAGAAAGGCCGTCGCCTCGGCCTCCATGTCGGCCTGCAACTCGGGCGTGAACTCCGGAAACTTCCCGCGGTCCACCGGGGCCCGCTCGGCAAAGCCGCGAAACCGCAGCCAGCGGGCGGCGAACTCCCGGGCGAGCGCCTCCGACCGCGGGTCGGCGAGCATCCGCCGCACCTCGGCGGCCAGCCGCTCGGGCTGGGCCAGGCTGCCGTCGGCCGCGGCCTGCCGCAGGGGTTCGTCGGGCAGCGACGACCAGAGAAAGTAACTCAGCCGACTGGCCAGCTCCCACGGGCTCACCGGCTGCTCGGCGTCGTGCTCGCCCTCGACGCGAAACAGAAACCGGGGCGCCGCCAGCACCGCCACGAGCGCCTCGCGGGCGGCCTGCTCGCGGAGGCCGCCGGCCGAGGTCTCGTCGCCCGCGGCCACCGCGGCCCGGTAGATGCCGTGGAGCCGCTCCCGCTCTTCGCTTGTGAGCGGCCCCCGCCAGGCCCGCTCGGCGAAGGCGTCGAGGTGGGCGAGCACCCGCGTGTCCCAGTCGGCCGCCTGCTCCGGCGAGAGCGACAGATCGCGGGTCAGGCTCCAGTCGCAGGAGAGCGCCGCCTGCACGGCCCGCTCGGGCTCGGGCAGGAGCCCCCGCAGCTGCCCGTCGGAAAGCCAATAGACCCGCGGGTGGGCCGGGGGACTGCGGAAGTTGTCGGTGATCCCGGAGAGCCGAAGGTCGAAGTTTTCGGGGAAGGCCTGCTTCATGAGGTTGAACTCCCGCATCGACGCTTTGGCGGCCTCGGTGCCCCGCTTCCAGACGGTGACCGCGCCGGCCAGAACTCCGGCCGGATCGGGCGGGTCGCCGACGGTCGCCTGCCACTGGGCACTGGCCTTCTCCGCGGCCGGGTCGTCGACGTCGAGCCGGCCCCAAGCCTTGAACTTCGTCGCCTCGCGGGGCACGGGCAGGGTGACGATGGCCGGTGCGGCGACGACGATCTCCGCGGGCCCGGCGGACCGGCCGGCGGGATGCGTGCCAAACCGGCCGGCCGCGGCCACGAGCAGCTCGAGCTCGCGGCGGGCCGCGGCGATCTCTTTCTCGTCGGTTGACGCGGCACCTGCTTCGGACTCCGAGGCGCCGGCCGCGGGCTTGTCGAGCTCCGCCAGCCGGGCTTCCAGGGCCCGCCGGCGCTCGGCCAGCCAGTCACGATAGGACCGCTGGCCTCCGGCGAGCTCGATCGTCAGGCCGGAGAGCCGGACCGTGTCCCCGTCGCCGCCATCGGCCGCATTGCCCACGACGATGTGGACGCGGTCGGCCCCGCCGGTGGCCGTGGCCACGGGGTAGTCTCCCCGCAGGCTGTCGGCATCCTGCTGCATCCGCTGCACGGAAGACCAGCCGAGATCCGGGTTGCTGACATACCAGCTCCGCCGCTCGGCCTGGATCGCCCGCAGGCCCGCGGTGACGGCCGCCGGCACCTGCTCTGGCGCGGCCGGGTCGGGCGGCGGCAGCCGTCGCCAGGCCAGCCGGGTGAGGTCGAGGTAGCGGGAGGCCGGCTCCTCGGCCTGGAGAAACGCCCACCAGTTGGCGAGGTAATGCCGCTTAAGCCCGGCCGCATCGGCCAGTTCGTCGAGCGAGCGGGCCCCGGTCACCTCGCGATGGGCGTGCTTCCAGCAGGCGAGCATATAGTCCGCCTCGCGGAGGTCGGCCCCGTCGGCCGGCACGTGGGCCGCGGCCGCCTTCTGATACCAGACATAGATCGCCTGCTGGGCCTGGTCACGGAGCGGCTCCGGCCCCCGGCTGCCCACCCGCGCGGCTCGGAACACGATGCCCGCGCCGGGCAGGATCGCCGCGTGGTCGGCGATCCGACGGGCGGCGGAAAGGTAGCGGTCAAACTGGCCAGGGTTCACGAACAACACGTCGCCGGTGTTGGCGAAGCCCTCGCCGCCGCCGCCGTCGGGCTCGAAGTCCCGCCCCAGGCCGAAGTCGATCCCCGTCAGGTCGCGGACGGTGGCGTCATATTCGGCGTTGGTGAGCCGGCGGAGCGTGACACTGCCGGGATCGCCGGCATTGGCCTCGATGACCGCCCGCAGGCCGGGGGCCAGCCAGGCGACCAGGGCCTCGCGATCCGCGGCCGCGAGTTCGCCCGCCTCCCGCGGCGGCATCCGCCCCGCCTCGATCTGCTCGGCCACCGCCTGCCAGGTGCGGAAGTCGCCGGTCAGGTCGGGGGCGGCGAGGAGCCGATCGAGGGCCACGGCCGCCTGGGGCTGGTCGCCGGAATGGCAATCGAGGCAGTTGGCCTCGAGAATGGCGGTGGCCGCGGCCGGATCGGCGGCCAAAGCGATGCCGCCCAGCCGGGCCAGGCCGAATGCCAGGCCAATCGCGACACCGGTGAGGCGGGAGGGGGTCATCGGTCGGGCGGGATCCCGAAGCGGCGGCTGACCAGGCGGGAAGCCCTATTCTAGTCGGGATTTTCCGCGGCAACCACTCGGAAAATCGGCGGCGCGGGCAGGGCTTTTTGGCCCGTTCGGCCCGTTTGGCGGGCCTTGGGCGGGTTGGAAGGCACCTGCCGCGAGCCGGGATGCTTGCCGGGTCGCTGGCCGCCGCCCGGCGAGGCTCAGCCGGGCAGCCGCCCGATTACGAGACGCGGATCCAGCGGACGTTGAGCCGGCCCGCCAGCCGCATCAGATCGTCGGCGGCCGCCGGGGGCGGATCCTCCGGCAGCGCCCAGACCAGGTCGAGCGTGCGACGCGTCGCCGCCCGGGTGCGGCTCCGGCGGCGGCAGGCCTCCGCGACCCGCTCCAGGACGGCGGCGGCCTCGTCGCCGGTGACCACGAAACAGCCCCGGCCGAACCAGGCCGTTTCGAACACGATCTCGAGCAGCCCCGGGTCGGTCGCCAGCGAGCCCGCCGACACGGTCCGTTTCGGCAGCCGCCAGCGGAGCGGGCCCAGGCCGATTCGCATGAGCTCGGCCCGCCCCGGCAGCGGATCAGACTCCGTGAACGCGATGAACGACTCCCCCTTGCGAACCGCCTGGTCGAGAAAGCCCGCGAGCCGGGCGGCCGGCAGGACGGCGAGATGCTCCTTGGAGGCCAGGCCGTCAACGACCGTGCCGGCCAGCGGGAGCGGGCAGACCGCGTTCGCCGCGGTGTTGAACCGACGGACATACTCGAGGCCGCAGAGCACGGCGGCCAGCGACAGCAGGCTCCAGGCCGCCGCGCGGTTGCCGCGGTCGAAGCGGTCGGCCACCCGGAGTTGCGATTCGGGAAGGCTGCGGACCGTCGGCTCGGGCCCCGCTTCCGCCATTGCCTCGCCGGACTCGCCCTCCTCCCCGGCGCGAACGGCAGGTTCCCCGGCACCGGCGGCGGGTTCCCCGGCACCGGCCGGAGACCCCTGGCCGCCGCGGGATCGCTTCCCGCGGCTGCGATAGGCCGGAATCTTGGCGAGTTGCTCCTCGACCGCCCGCTCGTAGGCGCCCCGCTCCTCGGCGACCGACACGCCGGCCAGGTCGGCCTGATCGGCGGCCGTGTCTTCCGCGAACCGGACCCCGGCCGCCCGGCTGCGGAGCCTCTCCCGGGCCTTCTCCGCGCCGGCCGCCTCGGCCGCCGCCACCTCCGCCGACCGATCCACCTCGATCGCCCGGATGCGCTCCGACGCGACCGCCGCCAGCCCCACCCCGGCGGCCGCCGCCCCGGCCGCCGTCAACCAGGCGGTCCACCGCCAGCGGGGAAGCAGGCCCGCGATCAGGAGCACGGCCGCGGCCGCCCAGGCCGCCGCGGAGGCCGCCCCGACCGGCCCGAAGGTCTCCCGCAGGATCTCGAGCGTCGTCACTTGCGGTCCTTCCGCGTCTGGTCGAGATAGTTCGTGAAGGCGTGGTAGATGATGTTCACGCCGAGGTGATAGGACTGCTCCGCGAGGTCGCGGCTCATGCCGGAGTGGCCCGTCTTCCAGGCGTCGTTGATGTCGCCGGGATGGTAGAAGACGGCCCAGCGGTTCTGGTGCTTGATGCCCAGGGCCCGCGATCCCCCGTGGTGCCACAGCGGCGGGGCCCCGTTGGGAAAGGTGAAGGGCCCCTGGAAGATCGGATCGTCGTCGGCGATCACGACCAGTTGCTTGTCGGGAAACACCGCCGCCATCAGGGCCAGAAAGCTCGTGTGAAACTGCGGGCTGCCCGCGTCGGCGAACAGCATCCCGCCGCCGAGCAGGTAGTCGCGGAGCGTCTTGACGTCGGCGGTGCTCGCGGGAATGCCCCCCACGCCGGTCAGGAACAGGAACGGGGGAGCGAAGCCCTTGTCGAAGTTCCGCAGCTGGGCGATGCTGCGGGCCTCCGGGGCGCGGGCGATCTTGAAGCCGGTCACCTTCTTGAACTCCTCGAGAAAGTTCATGTCGGCCCGGGAAAGCTCGTCCATCCCGTCTTCCCAGCCCGGGCCCCCGTGCCGGAGGCGGATGAACCGCACCGGATCGTCCCCGACCCCGTCGGGCCAGCCGCCGTCCTTGCCGCCCCCCTTGCCGAGCTTGCCGGCCGCCCGGGCCTGGGCCGAGGAGGTGTCGGCCGTGTAGGTGATTTCGGAAGCCTTCTCGACCTTTTCCTCGACGTCGGAATCCTTGTCGAGGTCGGGCTTCGAAAGGATGATCGCGGAGGCCAAATTGAGGATGTACCGCCGCTTCTTCTTCTTGACCGGCTTGGTCACCTGCACCACCGCCGCCACGGCCTCCTCGCCGGAGCCTTGGGGCACGCGGTAGCGTTCGGTGCAGCCGATGTATTGGGCCAGCCAGGGGATGATCACGATCACCGCCAGGTGGCCGGAGAAGCTGGTCAGCCAGCTGCGGCGAAAGCGGGGATCCGGGCCGCCGGTGCGGATGTTCTCCAGGATCCGGTCGCCGGGTGCGGGGGGCTCGCCGGTAGCGCCGCCGGGCGAGAACGAGGCGATCGTCGAGGCCCGCCAGCTGAGCACGTGGCCGACCGCCGCCAGCGCCAGGGGAAGGAGCGCCGGCCCGACGAGCGACCACCAGAGCTTGAACAGCGTGATGGAATCCTGCGGCAACTCGTCGATCGGGAGGTTGCGCTCGCCGATCACCGCCACGCCCCGGCTGACCAGCACCATCCAGGCGGCCACGCCCGCATAGGCCGCGAAGCAGCCCAGCCGCACGAGCCGCAACAGCCACGGGCCACGGCCGAAGGCCGCCAGCCCGCCCAGGCCGCAGGCGGCCGCCGCGGCCGCGAGCACCGCCGCCACGGCCAGCGCGAGGGATGTGACTCCGTCGGCCGTGAAGGGCTCGGCCAGGTTCGGGTGCCGGGCCGCCAGCCACTCGGCCGCCGCCGTCAGTCGCCAGGCCAACAGCCCGCCCACCGCGGCCAGCCCGAGCAAGGGCGCCGCCAGGGCGAGCCGGGCGAGGATGGACGACGCGGACTTCACGGGAGCGTCACTGCGGGTTGGTGTCTTCGATGCTCAGCCCCAAATCATCGGGCAGCCGGGGGATCTCCTCGGGCTTGGCGGCCTCGGTGGTGGCCCGCTCCACCGGGGAGAGACCGGCGGCCGCGGTCTGCTCACCCGCAGCCGGCGGGCCCGCCCCGGCCGCCGCCGGCGCGGCCGGGGCAGCAGGCACGCCCGACGCCGCTTCGGGGGCCGCCGCCGGGGCGTTGGCGGCGGCCACGGCCGCCTCCCGCCGGCTCCGGGCCCCCTCGGGATCGACGAGGTCGCGGATCGTGCCGAGCGAGAACCCGCCGATCACCAGGGCATGCAGCCCCAAGGCGGCGAAAAACCAGCGCACGAGATGGCTCTTCGAAAACGACGCCACGAGGTCGTCGGGGGACAGCCGCTCGAGCGACGTCTGGGCGGCAGGAGGCTCGGTCTGCATGGGGTTCCTCGGAGGGTGAGCGGACGGATCGGGCAGGGGGACGGTTTTGCGGCGGGACGACGACGGGCGGGGTGCGGTCAGGGGGAGCGGCCGGAGGCCGACTTGTCGCCCACCGCGGCGATCACGCCCCCGGCCTTGGAGATCGCCGCCAAGACGGGCTCGAAGACCTTCTTGTCCACCCCCTTGTCGCAGCGAAAGACGACCAGCCGCTCCCGGGGGTCTTTTTTGCCGGCCAGGAATCCGGCCACGCCCGCCTCGATGGTGGCCGGCGACGCCACCGGGCGGCCGTTGAAGAACAGCGCGCCCTCCGAATCGATCGACACCGACACGCTCTGGCGTTCCAGTTCCTCGAGCTCGCCGGCCGTGGGCGGGGAGATCTTCCGGGTGTCGTCCTTGGCGAAGTTGCTCGTGAGGATGAAGAAGATCGTCAGCAGGAAGGCGATGTCGCCCATGCTCGCCAGGGGCACGGCGGGAGCCACGCGGCGGGTCTTGTGGAGCTTCATTCCTCCTCCTCCACGATCGCCACGATGCCGCCGGCCGTGCTGACCGCGGCCATGGCCTCGTAGTAGGTCTGGTAATCGACCTTGCCGGCCGCCTCGAGCAGCACGATCCGCTCCTCCCCCTGCCGGTTGCCCAGCCGCAGGTCGAGCAGCCGCTCCCGCAGCGTCGCCATCGACACCTCCCCCTCGTCGAACAGGAGCTTGCCGTTGGCCAGCTGGATGGTCGGCGTCTTGGTCTCCGACTTCGCCTGCTGTTGGGCTGCCGCGGCGGAGGGCAGCTCCGTGGAGAAGCCCGTCAGCTTGTTGAGCGTGGTCGTGAGGATGAAGAAGATGATCAGCAGAAACGCGATATCCGACACCGAATCGGTGGGGATCTCGAGCTCGCGTTGTTCCCGGCGGCGGGCGAGGGCCATGATGTTCTGCCGCTGACGGCGGCCTGTGGAAGGGAATTCGGTCGGCGGACGTCAGGCGTCGGCGGCTACCACCGGAAGCACGGCGTCGGCTGCCGGCCGGCCCGCCGCCGCGGCGCCTTGCCGCAGCGTGATGTAGTCGAGCAGCTCGGAGGCCGACTCAACCATCTCCGACTCGACGGCATTGGCCCGGGCGGTGAAGTAGTGGTAGGGCACCACGGCGACGAGGGAAATGATCAGGCCGGCCGCGGTCGTGATCAGGGCCTCGGAAATGCCTGCCGAGACCGTCTCGTTCGACACGCCCCCAACCGCCATCCCGGCGAAGGCGCTGATCATGCCGGTCACCGTTCCGAGCATCCCGATCAGCGGGGCGGCGCCGGCCACGAAGGACAGCACGCCGAGCCGCTTGTTGACCGCCGCCGCCGCCACTTGCGAGTAGTTCTCCATCGCATCCTCGACCAGCGCCCGGCAGATCTCCGGCCGGCTGGCCGTGATCCGCTGAAACTTGGCGTAGGCCTGCAGCCCGGCGAGCAGGACGGCCGAGACGGGGCCGGGCGTGCTGCCGCAGAGCACGCCCGCCTCGTTCAGCTTGCCGGCCCCCAGCAGGTCGAGAACCTTCGCCCGCAGCGACCGGGAGTCGATCCGATCGTTGCGGGAGAAGGCCACCCAGCGGTCGATGGCCACGGCCACGGCCAGCACGCTCAGGATCATGAGCGGCACCATCATGCCGCCGCCTTTGATGATCGTTTCAAGCACGGGGAGAAGCTCCGGGGACGGACGTAGAGGGCAGCAGGTCGAACAGGGACCGGGCGAGGAATGGATCGATGCGCAGCGTCGGCACCGACGGGCCGGACTTGACGGGCGGAAAGGCGAGCTCGCCGGTGACGTGGTTGTAGACGGCCCGGGCGAGCGCGGAGAGCGGCAGGACCCGCACCAGGGGCCGCGGCCCGGCCGCCGCCAGCACGAACCGCTCGCCGACCACGGCCAGAAACAGGTTCGCCCCGCGGAGCCAGCCGCCGGTGTCGATCCTCGTGGCGGAGGCGGCCGCGAACCGCACCTCCGCCGGGGCCAAGCCGTGGCCGGCGAGCAGGTCGCGAACGTCCGGCGGGATGGTCGCCGCCTCGGCGCCGGCCATGGCGGTCGTCATCGGCCCTCCCGCTCCATGTCGGCCTCGGCCTTGACGAGGGCGTCTTCCGTCAGCCGGCCGCGGGCGAACTTCGCCCATTTGCTCTCGGGGTAGTCCCAGGTGAGCTTCTTGAAGCTCCGGTAGGCGTTCTTGAAATCGGCCTTCTGCAGGCAGACGTCGCCGGCCCAATACATCGCCTCGGCCGCCAGGTCCTTGTCGGCCCCGGGGCTCTTGAAGATCGCCTCGAAGCCCTCGAGGGCCCGCGGGAAATCCGCGGCCCGCAGGTAGCACTGGGCCGACAGCATCTTCGTCTTGCCGGCCAGGGCATGCTGCGGAAACCGCTCCCCCAGCCGGCTGAAGACCTGGGCCGCGGTGACGAACATCTCCCGCCCCTGGATCACCACCTTCTCCCGTTCGACCGGGTCGGTCTGGGCGGCGGCGTCGTCGTCGAACTCCTTGCCCTTGGCGAGGAAGTATTGGCCGAGCCGCGCGATCGTCTCGGCCACCAGCTCGTTGTCGGGATAGCGATAGGAGAGCTTGACGTACTCCTCGCAGGCCTGGTCGATCCGGCCGAGCTTCTCCAGCACCAGCGCCTTCTTGTACTGGCTCTTGGGGGCATACTCGCTGTCGGGGAAGCTGGCCACGATGTCGGAAAATCGGGTGACCGCGTCCATGGCGTGCTGCCGGGCGACCTCCTCGTTGGCGGCGTCTTTCGAGAACTCGAACGCCAGGTTGGCCAGCAGATAGTCGGCCTGGGCCCGGGCCTCCGAGTTCGGATAGTCGCGGATCGCCTCTTCCAGCAGCTTCTTGCCCTGGGCGATCTCCCGGCGGGCCAGGCTCTCCTGGCCCAGTTCCCGATGCCGCTTGGCCAGTTCGAACCACGACTCGGCCACCGTGAACTGGGTCTGGACGGCGATCTCGGGATCCTTGAACTGTTTCGTGAAGGGCACGAGGCTGGCGTCTCCCCCCTTGAAGATCGTCACCTTCCGCTCGAGCGGCGGGCCGGCCGGCGGCTGGTAGGTCACGAGCACCGTGTCGCCGTACACGACCGGCAGCGTGCGGCCGGCGGCGGCCGCCGGCTCGGCGGGATCCGCGGCGTCGGCCGCCGGCGCGGCGGCCCCGTCCCGATAGGAAAGCCCGATGCTTCCCTTGAAGACGCCCGAGTGGGCGAAGGTCTCGAACAGCGGCAGCTCCAACGCGGTGCCCGCGGAGGTCGTCAGGCCGACGGTCACGACGTCCTTCTCGTCGCCGGTGTCGAGGGCGGGATGAATCAGCCGCAGGTGCAGCGCGTCGCCCACGTGCGTGCCCGTGAGCCGCTCCTGGTACCGCTGGTCCATCACGTCGAAGAGCGGCTCGGAGAACAG
Source organism: Pirellulales bacterium (assembly GCA_044346905.1). Lineage (GTDB taxonomy): Bacteria > Planctomycetota > Planctomycetia > Pirellulales > UBA1268 > QWPN01. The sequence goes on along the minus strand of JBIIYH010000009.1, from coordinate 11,976 downwards.
CTCGATCCGCTGGGTCGCCCACCGCTCCTCGCCGGTCGGCGTCCCGTACCGGTAGCCGACGTGGATCGCGTCGTCGCCGCGGATCTGGAGAACGGGCTCCTCGCGGGGGCCCGTCGCAGGCCGTACCTCGGTGGCCAGCGACCGCTCGGGCAGGGCGCCCAGCGCCGTCCGGACGAGGAACGTGAAGCGGCCCTCGTCGAGGGCCGGCAGGGCGTAGCGATCGCCCTGCACCACCACCCGGCTGGCGGCCGGCGGCGGCTCGATCTTGCCCAGGTCGCCGGGAGTCCGCTCCAGCCGGATGGTGCCGGGCGCGTCGAGCGGAAACTCGCCGGCGGCAACCTCGCGGCCGAGCTGCCGGCGCCCCGACTCCGTCTGGACGTAGATCGTGGCCTCGCTCGACGGGCTCTGGGCGAGCGCCGGGTGGATCACCTCCACGATCACCGGTCCGTCCACGAGGGCCCGCGCGGGCCGGCCGGCATCGGCCGCGGTCTGCGGCCGGACGGCCACGATCTCGCGGCTGATCGGCACCCGCTCCTCGACCCTGCGGACCGGCTCCGACGGCTGCTCGAGGGCGGCCCGCTCCTGCTCGTCGAGCGGCCGGCTGGCGACGTCGTAGACCCGCAGGGCCGGCTCCTCCGAGCCCGACTGCTCCAAGAGCGCGGTCCGCTCCCAGGGAATGCCCGGATCGGTGTTTTCGCCGTCGAGATAGGCGATCCGCAGATCGTCCCCCTCGGTGACGGTGATTTCGGAGGGCCGGGCGGGCTCCCCCGAGACCGGAAACACCGTGCCCACGAACACGCCGGAATGCCCCTCCGTCTCCAGGGCGTCGACCGACACCGGCTTGCCGCGGCCGCCGCGGACGGTGAGCGTCACGCGGTCCGGCTCGTCGGAGACGTCCATGTCGGGGTCGTTGACGAACAGCTTGACCGTGTCGCCCGGCTTGAAGCGACGCATGGGAATGTATTCCGACCGGCGGTCGCCATTGACCTCATCGAACTTGACGAAGGCCGCCGAGACCTCCGCGTTGGTGAAGGTCGCGGTCAGGAACCGCTCCTGCGTCCGCCGTTCGGGTGTGATCGAGCTCGGGTCTTCGTAGCCGACCGTGATCCGGTCGCCCGGGATGATCTCGAGCACGTCGTTCTTCGCCAACTCCAGGAAGCTCCGCTCGGTCGGCAGCACCCGGCCGCCGGCGGCGTCGGCCAGCGTGATCGCGTTGATCGCCGGGGCGTCGGTCTCGAAGTTCGCCAGCAGCAGCCTCACCACCCGGGCCCTGGTTCCCTTGGCGAACGCGATCGACAGCCGGTCCCCTTCGGCCGTGATCGCCGCCGGGGCCACGGCGAAGGCGTCGGCCAGGGCGGGATGCTCCCCGGGACTGAAGAACGCCGGCGGAATGCCGGCGGTGAACGGCGGCTCCGGGGCGTCGAGCAGCACCTCGAAGTGGAGCCCGGCGCCCCGATGGGCCGCCGCGTAGACGTCGATCCTGTGGGTTCCCTTGGCGAACAACCGCGTGATCGCGAGCGGCTTGTCCTTTTGCTCCGATGGCTGCCCGTCGATCACGAACAGGTAGCGGATGTTGCCGGTCTTGCCCTTGGGGTCGAGCGTGAAGGTCCGGGTTTCGGGCTTGTTCAGCTCGAAGGCCGCCGTCCAGTGCCCCACGTACCAAACCTGGAGGCCGAGCCGGTCATGCCGCCCGCCGAGGTTGTAGTCGAACGGCCCGGCGGCCAGGGTCGGGAGCGTCTCGGCCACGAGCGGCGACCCGCCGGCGAGCCGGCCCCGCTCGAGGTAGTCGGCGAACTTCGCGGGCGTGTCGTACCCCGGGTCGCCCGCAATGCGCACGAGTTCCATCCGCGGCGCGGCATCCCAGGGCTTGAAGCTCGCCTGGCCGTCGGCCCGCCACTGGCCGCGGGTCACGAAGTCGCGGCCGTTGAGCGAGGTCTGCACGTAGACGTCCCTGAGCTTCCGGCCCGGCACCGCGGCGTCGACGGTCATCGTGCCCAGGGCCACGTTGTCGTTGAGATCGACCGAGAAGCTCTTGGGCCTGACGCTGTCGGCCAGCCCGACCCAGGGCACGTCGCCCGCCGGCCCGATGGCGTTGTTCGGGTCGTTGCCGTCGGTCGAGTCGGAGGCGTAGGCGGTCGCCTGGCTCGCGCCCGTGGGAATCGCCCCCTCGAAGACCCCGGTGGCGGGGCCGGTCTCGGTGAGGGTCACGAGCAGCCGGTCGCCGCTGGTGGTCACGGCCCGCACGGTGACCGTGTCGGGCTCGGCGCTGACGCTCCGGTCGGCGTCCACGACGCGGACGTTGATCCGGTTGCCCGGCTTGATCTGGTCGTCGCTGCGGGCGGCCGAGAGGGCCATCCGTCGCTCCAGCCCCTCGTCGAGCCGCAGCCGGTCGCGGATCATCCGCTCCAGGGCCCGGCTCTCCTGCTCCTCCTTGGAGAGGATCGCACCGCTCGAGGCGAACATGTCGCCGTCGGACACCACCGTCAAGGCGGCCGGCTCGCCGGCCGCCTCGCGGGCTCCGGCGAACGACTCGGCGAAGGCGTACCGGACGGTGTCGCCGCCGAGCACCTGGAGCACGTGGTCCCCCTTGATCGCGGGGCCGAGCTGGGTGGGAAGCTGGCCAGAAAACCGGGTCTTCGAGTCGCCGAAGGGGAGCAGGTTGAACCGTTCCTCGTCGCCGCTGCCTGTCCAGGCCCGGATCTCGATCTGCGTGGCCTTGCCGACCACCGCCAGGTTCTTGTCTTCGAGATCGACCTCCAGGGGCTTGCCGGGGATCAGAAATTTTCTGTCGCCGAGCACGCCGAGCTTGACCTTGGCGGCCACGTCGTACTTCCGCCGGAGCAGGTTGAGCCTGCCTTCCAAGATCCGGCCGCCCACGTGGTTGGGCACGCGGGTGAACACCTGCTCCAGGAAGCCCGCCGCCTCCTCGATCTCCTCCTGGTCCACCTTGAGCAGGGCCAACTGGTAGGCGGCCTCCGCCTGGAGAGTCCGGTCGGGGCGGCGGAGCAGCTTCTCGAGGATCTCCCGGGCCCGCTCGAACTGCCGCGACAGCCGATCCACTTCGGCCACGCGGAGCTCGGCGTCCCGCTTGCCGGCCGTGCCGTCGTACTCCCGGGCCGCGGCGATCCGTTCATAGAGCGCCCGGGCCTGCGGATACTCCCGGCGGGCCAGGGCGATGTCGGCGTAGGCGACGAGCAACGCGGCCTGCGACTCGGCGTCGAGGGCGCCGGGGGTGGAGTCGCTCCAGGCGAGCATCGCCTGGCCGAGCTCGCGGGCCCGGTCGTGGTTGCCGGTGGCCGTGTTCTCGCGGATCAGCCAGGTCGTGAACGACGGGTCGAGCCCGCGGTGCATCTGCAAGGCGACGGGACTCGCCGAAAGGTAGCTGTCCCAGGCGCTCTGCGGCTTGCCGGCAGCGAAGGCGATCTGCGACTCGTAGATCGGCCAGCGGGGGTCGCTACGGGGCACGGGATTGGTGCCGCCGGCGGCCAGGAGCGCCTCCGACCGCAGGGTCGTCAGCTGGCCGCGGACCTGCTCGGGCAGCTCGGTGCCCAGCATCTCGATGCCCGCGGAGGCGAGGGATCCGGCCACGTCGACGCGGCCGGCCCGCTTGACTCCCGCGAGGACGCCGGCCAGCTCGGCGAAATACGCGTTGTTGCGGGTGTCGCGGCCGATCCGCCACAGCTCCGGGGCGATCGCCAGCAGGTCCTGGTCGCGGCCCGCCGCTACCAGCGCCCGGGCGACGAGCAGCCCGGCCTGCTCGAAATAGCCACCCGCGTTCCAGGTCGGCGGCGGGGTGCGGAACACGCCGAGCAAGACGTCGAGCTCCGCCGGCGCGAGCGCCTTGGGCTCGAGCCGGTGCACCGCGGCCAGCCCGGGATAGCCCGCCCGCGAGGGATAGGCCCGGACCTTCTCCGAGTAGGCGGCCAGCGCCGTGAAAAACGCCTCGCGGGCGGCGGGGGCGTCCATCACGGCCGGGTCGCCGGAGATGGTCCAGTTGCCCATGGCATACCCATCGAACCGAGTCTTGCCCCAGCCCGCCAGCGCGGTCTCGACCACCTTGCCCGGCCAGGGCGCGGGAGCGGTCATGGCGTGCCCGTGCCACCGCCAGAAGTCGTCGCGGCTCCAGGTCGGCGACCGTCCGGCCACGGGAGGCCGATCGCCGGCCACGAGCAGCAACGCAGGCTGGTCGAATCCCAGCGGGCTGCCGGGGGCGGCGGCCAGCGACGAATAGCCGGCGAACTTCTCGGCGGCGAGCGTGGCGGCCTTCTTCTTCTCGTCGCGGCTGTAGTTCAGGAAGGTGGCGTCGAGCCAGGCCTGATCCCCCGCCTGATCCGCCGCCTGATCCTTGAACTCCTCGACGAACATGTCGTCGAAGAACGTTTCGGGAGGGAACTGGCCGGCGAGGGATTGGAACTCGCTGCGCACGAGCCACTGGTAGTCGGCCGTCGCGCTGGCGGTCACTCCGACCCGCTGCTTGTGGACGAGGAAGGCCTTCGTGTCGATCAGCTTGGCCAGCACCTCCTTGCCGGCCTCCTGGTCTTGCCAGCCATTCCCGCGGCGGCTCACCCGGAACCGCTCGAAGAAGCCGCCGTTGAACTGGCCCTTCTCCAGGAGCGCGAGGATCCCCTTGCCGATCGCGGCGTTGATGGCCAGCGCCTGCCCACGGCGGGCCTTGGGCACGTCCCAGTAGTTGCCGTTCGGCCGGCCGCTCGCCAGGGCCGTGTCGACCGCCAGGAAGAAGGCCGTCGGCTTGCCGGGCGCCCAGAGCTGCATCTGGTCGGCGATCACCTCGCTCTGCCAGGCCGTGAGGTCGAAGCCGTCGGGATGGTGGTTGGTCACCAGCCATTGCAGGGCAGCCGCCCCGAAGGGGGTCTTCTTCTCGGGATAGTCGCGAACGAGGGCATACGCCTGACGGGCGGCCGCGACGTAGGCGGCGACGTCCTTGGCCCGCACCGCCCGCACGCACGCCGCCAGCTGCGCGGCCAGCGGATCGGCCGCCGCGGCCGGTTCGGCCGCGTTCGACACGGCCGGATCGAAGGCCTTCTTGAACTCCTCCTCGAGCGGCGCGATCTGGGCGGCCGCCTTCTCCCAGTTCGCGACTGCATCGGCCTTGGCCTTGTCGTCGGCCGCGGCCTTGGCCGCCGCCTGCGCGGCGGTCAACTGCTTGCGGACCTGGTCCGCCCACTGCTTGAACGCATCATGGGCGGGCTTGATCGCGGCCTGCCGGGCCTCGGGACTCCAGGGCACCCAGTCGAGACTGCGGAGCGCGGGCACGATCTGGGACCTGTCGGCCGGGTCGGCCCCGCCGTGGCCGAACACCGCGCTGAGGTAGCCGGCCGCCGCGGCCGGCTGGAAGATGGCCAGCGGCGTCCGCACGATCGCCTCCGGGCCCCAGGCGACCATGGCCTTGGAGTAGTCGGCGTCGGTGGCGGCCGGCTCCCGGGGGAAGCTCCGCCAGACCGGCCAGACGGTCTGGTTCAACACATTCATGGTCGAGTCGAATCCGCCGTGCCACGACTCGGCGGCCGAGAGGTGCCGCATGCCCGCCAAGAGATCGGTGCCCCCGGTGGCCGCCAGGGCGTTGGCAGCCTTGGCCGGGTCGCTGGCCACCCCGGCGAGAAACGTGGCCTGCTTGGCGTACACCGCCGGATCCGGGGCGGTGGACAGCACCGGCAGGGAGCGGGTGGCACCGGCGGCCTGGAAGACCTGCGGAGAGGCCGCGGCCAGTTCGATCCACTGGGCCGGCGAGGATTGAAAGTTCCACCAGCCGCTCCAGTTGATCGCCCGGGGCTTCTCCTCGTCGGACAGCTTCCGGAACGAGGCGTTCCACCAGCCGCCAATCGCAGCGGAGTGGGTGTTCCAGAGTTCGTGGCTGTTGGTGCCGCAGACGAAAATGTTCTGCACGTCGGCGAGCGTCGCGGCCGCGGGCACCGCATCGACGTAGGCGGTGGCCGCCGCCACGACGGGAGCGAACGCCGCGGCCAAGGCGGCGGGATCCTTGCCCGCCGCGGTGGCCCGGTATTCGAGCCAGGCGGCGATGAATCCATAGCGGGCCGCCCGCGGGGGGCTCTCCCGCACGAGTCCCGCGAGCTGCTTGGCGGCGGCCGCCGCGGGAAACTGGCCCGGCTGGGCCCGGGCCAACTCGCCCATCACCGCGTCGAGCCGGTGCCACCACTGGATTCGCTCGAGTTCCAGGGGTTGCCGCTCGGCCATCACCGCCGCCAGCGTGGCCGCGGCAACCGGTGCGTCGCGGCGGGCGAGCGCCGTTTCCACGAGCCAGGCGTCGAACTTCCGCGCCTCCGGCGACTGCCGCAGGGTCGTGTGGTTCCGGGCCATGAACGAGTAGGCGTCGTCGACGCGGCCGAGGTCGTCGATCAGGATCGCGTACAGCCGGGCCGCCGCCCGGGACCGGGCCTCGTCGGCCGGGGCCGCGGCGATCGCCAGCTTGAGCCGCGCGGCGGCGGTCTTGAGGTCGCCGGCCAGCGCCGCGGCGTCGGCCGCAGCCAGCAGGACCGCCGCGGACGGCGACCGCTGCTGCGAGAGCCAGGCCTTGACCGCCAGGTTGGCCGCGGCCGGCCGGCCAGCCTCGCGACCGGCGGCCAGGAGCCCGAGCACCTCCTGCTCCGAGACCGCCGCCGGCGCCTGGACCACCCGCTGCAGCAGCTGCTCGAAGGCCGCCGCCGGCTCCGCGGCACTCGCCCGCGGGAGAGCCGCCGCCGTCACGAGGCAGCCGCAGAGGGCCGCCGCCATCGTCATCCAAGCCTTGCTCATCGTCGCGCTCCGGGGGAGGTCTTCGTCAGCTGCCGGCGGCCACCGGCTCCGCCGCCGGCTTCACCTTCTGCTCGATCTTGGGGAGGATCGCCCGGGCCCGCTCGGCGTAGGAGCTCTCCGGATACTCGAACAGCAGCTGGGTGCACTTGTCGTAGGCCTTTTGCGGGTCGCCGCTGCGGTAGGCCACGAGCACCCACTTGAGCAGCATCGCGTCGAGGAACCCCGCGTCGGGATAGTCCTGGAAGATCTGCTCCAAGAGGTCGTTGGCGGCGGCGTTGTCCTTCTTCTCGACGTGGTAATCGACGAGTTTGCCCAGGGCCTCGCCCGCGAACGGGCTGTCGGGATATCGCTCGGCGCAGGCTTTGTATTCCAGGATCGACTGCTCGGCCGCGTTCACGGTGCCGAGCTTCTCGGTCGCCTGCGCGATCCGGTACTGGGCTTCCGCCTTGACCTGCGAGGCCGGCAGCCCGAGCACCCGCCGATAGACCCCGATCGCCTCCTGGGGGAGCTTCCGCTCCTCCTTGATCTTGCCGATCTGGAGCAGCGCCACGTCCACGAAGGGAGACTCCGGATACAGCCGGTTGAACAGCTCGCAGGTGCGGATCGCCGCCTCGAAGTCGTCGGCCACGATGTGGAGATCCCACTTGGTGCGAAAGGCCTCCTCGGTGAGCGAGCGGGGGATGTCGCCCGCGCGGCGGATGATCGGCTCCACCCGGCCGAGCCCCTCCGCGACCTTCTCCCGGGCTCCCTTGACGAGCCCCATCGCCTTGAAGATCCGGCCCAGTTCCAGGTAGGCCGCCGACTCCACGAGGTTTTTCCTGGCCGCCACCACCGGGTCGCCCACCTCGTATTGCACGGCCCGCGGCGTGCTGTCGATCTCGGCGGCGACCTCGATCCGGGCCGAGGCCGTGCGGGGAGACGTGCCGCCGATGTGCCGCTCGTCGAGAAAGCTGGCCACGATCTCGTCTCCCACCGCCGCCGTCAGCAGGCCGTCGGCCTGGTCCACCGGCTGATCGACGACGAATGCCGCCAGCGTCACCTGGCCGCCGAACCGGCCGCTATGCACCGGTCCTGCCGCTGCCGCTTCGCCGGCAGGCTGGTCGCCGGCAGGCGGGGCCGCCAGGACGGGGGAAAGCTCGCGGAGCGAGAGCACGATCTCGTCGCGGGTCCGCCAGGCATCCTCCTCCGTCCGCAGGATCCGCTCCAGATCCACGCCCCGGCCGCCCGCCTGCTCGTCCTCCTCCTCTTCCTTGAAGCGGACCGTGATCCGCACCCGGGCCTCGTCGGCCTGCGGCGAGACGTCGAGATCGGCGTCGGCGAGCACCACGAAGAGCGGCTGCCCCAGGAAGGCCGCGGCCGCCTGCGACTCGAAATCGCCCCTCGTGAAGGCCAAGCTGGCCGTGCCCACCACCTGCACCTCTCGGGAGCGGCCCACGTCCTTCTCGCCGTCGAGGGTGTTGCCGTCGATGTACGAGGTCGTGATCCGGTCGCCGCCGCGGATCTGGAGCACGTCGTCGCCCGGCTTGGGCTCGCCGAGGGCCGTCGCCACCGAGCCGATCGAGGCCTGACCGTCGCCCGGCAGGGGCACGAGCGACACGGTCTCCGTGTCGCCGCTGGCGGCCGTGATCGTGACTTTCACGTCCTCGCCCAGCTTGGCCAGGACCGGCAGGTCGGTGTCTTGGATCTTGACGTAGAAGCGGCGGCCCGCCTCGGCATACTCGACCGCGTTGCTCGCATCGTCCACGAACGTGCCGACCAGCCCCAGGGCCTCGATCGCCTTGTTCCAGTTGCCCTGCGCGAAGTGGCACATCCCGATGTAGTAGTACGACTGGTTGGCCCAGACCGTGTTGGGGAAATCGTTCGTGATCCGCCGCAGGAGCGGGAAGGCCTGGGCATATTGCCGGGTCTGGAAGAAGGCGATGCCCTGAAGATAAAGCCCCTCCAGGAACAGGTCGCGGGTCTCCGCGTCCAGTTCCACGCCGGGCTGCTCGAGCCCTTTCAGATTGCGGAGGTGGCCGATGGCCTCCATCTGCTCGCTCCGCTCGAGCGCGTGCTTGCCCAGCGCCAGATAGGCCTTGAACCGGATCGGATCGGCCGGGTACTGCTCGATGATCGTCTCCAGGATCTTGGTGCCGCGGTCGTGCTCCCCGGAGGCCAGCAGCTCCTGACCCTTCTGGAGCAGTTGGAAGGCCGCGTAGTTGCCCCCCGCGGCGGCCCCCTCGCCCCGCTTGCGGGCGGGCCGTTGGGCCTCGGCCGCCGCCGGAAGGAGCAGGCCCGCTGCCAGCACCGCCACTGCCGCGCCGACCCTCCAGGCTCGCGCCGGCCACCGCCCCGATTCGACCCGCATCTCATTCCTCGGCATCGACGCCACCTCCGATGGGGAGCCCCATTTCCTCGAGCCGCTGATGGGCCTCGCTGGACTGGCCGCTCTTGGGATATTTCTTGAGGACGCCTCGCAACGACCGCACGTATTTGTCGTTGATGCCGGCGTCGCGGTAGAGATAGGAGATCCGTAGCGCGGCCTCCGGCGCCCGGTCTTTGAAGAAGTTCTCCACCTCCCGCAGCTGCGAGACCGCCGGATCGAGCTTGCCGAGGGCCACGAAGCACTCGGCGATCCAAAACAGCGTCTGCGGCGGGCTGTCGGCCTGCTGGTAGGCCTTGATCGCCTCTTCGTGCTTGCCCGACCACTGCAGCAGGTTGCCGCCGAGCACGAAGGCTGTCTTGGCGGTGCCCGGCTGCTGTTGCAGGTCGGCGGCGAGCAGCAGGCCCTGCTTGAAGTCGTCGCTCGTCCGCATCTGCGGGTGCTGGCACCGCCAGTGGAAATAGCGGAGCAGTTGCAGCTTGCCGGCCTCGGCGTTCTGGAAGGCCTGACAGGCCAAGATCGCCAGCTCGCGGGTGGCGGGCTGCTGCCAGTGGTTCTGCATCCAGCCGCAGATGCCGGCCTTGGTGCCGTCGTCGATCTCGCCCAGCCGCAGCTTGTCGAAGGCGGATCGGGCCAGCCCCGGGTCGCCGCCCCGCTCCAAGAGCCCGTAGACCAGCCCGAGGATGTCGCCGTTGCTCATCTTGGCGAAGTCGAGCTTCTGCAGATACTCCTCCACCTTGGCCCGGTTGGTCGCGTAGAGGTTGATCCAGGCGATCACCCGGCCGTAGTTGCCCTCCTTCTGGTGGTCGGCGAACTGCTTGTCGAGCCGCCGCATCCAGGCCGCATCGTCCCGCTCGTAGGCCCGGATGAAGCCGGCCAGATCGATCTGGAAGCCGTCGTCGGCCGGAAACTTGCCCTCCATCTGGCCCGCCCAGTAGCGGTAGTAGGCGTCCCGCTGATCCCGCTGCAGGTCGGTGAACTGCCCGTGGGCCTTGATCGCCTCGCGGACCCGCTGCCAGTAGAGCCCGTCGGTCGCCGCGTCGCCGCCCGGTTCCTGGGGGTTGTGCTCGAACGTCTTGGCGGCCACGTAGAACTGGCGGAGTTTCTCGGCCGCGGGGTTCCAGCGGACGTGGGCGGGCACCACCCGCTGGATCGCCGCCCGGGCGGCATCGGGGTTGCTGCCCCGAAACGCCACGGCCACTTGCTCGTATCGTGCGATCCCCTCGGCTGCTTTGCCCTGCTTGAGGAGGTTCTCGGCCAGCGAGTTGAGGGCCGGCGCGCCCAGCGGCTCCTTGATGTAGTCGGCGTCGTCGGCCATGTCCGCCCAGGCCTTGATCGCCTTCTCCACGTCGCCGCTCTGGGCGTGGCATTCGCCGATCCGGTAGAGGGCCGCCGCGGCATACTTGACGTCGTCCGGGAAGAAGTCGAGCACCTCCTGGTAGACCTTGACCGCCTCGAACCGCTTCTGGGCCTCCTGGAGCGATCGGCCCTTCCGCAGGATCGCGTGGGGCACGACCTTCGACTCCGGAAACTGGAGAATGAAGGCGTCGTACTCGGCGACCGCCCGGGGCCAGTCCTTCGCCCCGAACACCTTGTCGGCCTTGTCGATCGAGACCCCTTCGAAGGTGTCGAGCTTGGCCCGCTCATCGGCCGAAAGCCCGGTTTCCTGGGCCGGGCAGCCCGCGGCCCAGAGCCCCAGGACGCAGCCGGCCACGAGGATCGCGAGGAACTGCCGCATGGAAAGCGTCCTGAGGCGGCACGGAGGGCCGCAATCGACAGCCGAAGGCGGGAGGGGAGGATTCGAGGTGGGCGGATCCGGAAACAAACCGCTGTCGTTACATGACGAGGTCTCGGGATCGGTTACTCGCCAGATCCCTATCATGCCCTCGATCCGCCCGGCTATCAACCAAATCCGCTAGAAAAAGGGCGACAAAAAGCTGTCAGGAACCTTTTTCCTGGAGTTGGCGGCCATTCAGCGAGAAAAAGGTGTCAGGAACCTTTTTCCTGGAGTTGGCGGCCATTCGGCGAGGGTGGGCGAAAAAGTTCCTGACACCTTTTTCGCTCCGGCCGCCGCTTCCGCGGGCCGAACTTCCTGGGCTTGCCCGCCGGCTTGCGGTCGTGGGCATGCCGCGGGCGGGGGCCTTTGCCGCGGTGCTTGCCGGCGGGCGGGCGACGGCGGTCGTCTGCCGGAAAGAGCTCGGCGTCGGCTGTGGCGGGCATCGCCGCCGGCGGCGCGAAATGCCGCAGGATCGCCGCGGCCACTTCCGTGGGCGTGTAGCCCTGCTCCAGGAGCCGCTCCACGAGCGGATGGCTGCGGGGCGTGTCGGCCGCCTCCAGCACCGCCCGGAGCTTCTCGTGGAGGGTGTCCGACCTCCGGCTTTCCACGGCCTCCGCCGTCGGCATCTGCTCGCGGCGGATCCGGGCGCGGGTGAACCGCTCGATCGACTGAAGCTTGTAGATCCCGGCCCCCGACACGAGCGTGATGGCCCGCCCCTTGCGGCCCGCCCGACCCGTGCGGCCGATGCGGTGCACGTAGTCTTCGGGGTCGTAGGGCAGGTCGTAGTTCACCACGAGTTCGAGGTCGTTGACGTCGATGCCGCGGGCCGCCACGTCGGTGGCCACCAGGAACGCAAACCCCGCCTGCTTGAAGCTCGCCATCACCCGCGTCCGCTGGGGCTGGGCCATGCCGCCGTGCAGCCGCTCCGCCGAGCAGCCACGGGCCACGAGGGCGTCGGCCAGCTGCTCGACCATCTGCTGGGTGTTGCAGAAGATCACGCCGCTCTTGACGTCGTAGAAGTCGATCAGCCGCGACAGCGCCTCGAACTTCGCGTGATGCCGCACCT
>JBIIYH010000393.1:0-9119 GCA_044346905.1 Pirellulales bacterium | reverse complement strand
GGCAGAGCCGTCCGGCGAGGTGTAGAGCACGAGTCCGGCGGGCGGTTCGTCTGGTGGAGGCAGTTCAGTCGTCATCGGCACGAGCGCTCCATCGCAAGGGGCTGCAACTTACCATGACGAGCGGGAGATGGAAACATCTGTATAGTATCTGAGCCGACTGGAGTGGTCAGTCGTCGCCTGCCGTGCCGGAGACTTTTTTGCCTTCGGCGAGAAGGGTGCCGAACTTGGCGTAGTTGACCTTCACGCCGTCGTCGAGATCGAGGCTGATCCGCAGGCTCGCATAGTGGTTGAGCTGCTCGTCGAAGGCCTGGAGCTCGGCCTGCTGCTTGGCGAGGGCGTCGCGTTCCTTCTGGGCCTTCTTGGCGACGCTCGAACTCGTGGCCTTGGCAATCGTGTCGGCCAGCATTCCGATCCGGCCGCTCAGCTTGCCGAGCAGGGGCACGACGTATTGCGTCCGCATCCGCGACAGCGTGCCCTCGTGGTAGCGGTGGAGGTAGACGAGGCACTGAAACGCCCCCTTCTTGCCGCTGGAAAACAGCCAGTAGATCGGGCGGTTTTTGTAGGCCTGGAGGTGCTGCTTGTAGAAGCCGCCGGCGAGGTAGCGGCGGATCGTCTCCCGCGGCGGTTCGCCCTTCTTGGGATCCAGATTCCGGGCCAGGAAAGCGAGGTTTTCCTCCAGGCGGTCAGCAGGGAAGGCGGTGGAGAGAAACCGCACCAGCCGGTTGCAGGCGTCGTCGTCGAACCAGGCAAAGTCGGTGACGGGGATGATCCCGTCGTCGTCGGCGGGGAACGACCGGTAGCGACTTGGATCAAAGCCCTCGTTGCCGGCGTGGGCGTAGACGAGGCCGGGCTCATCGAGGCTGTAGCGGCCCATCATGCAGCCGATCGCGTAGGAGATCAGTTCCTCGCAGGTGTCGGTGCGGAAGCGGGCTTCCAAGTCGTCGCCGAAGCCGTGCTCGAGCGACCACTGGTCGTCGGTAAGCGAAACGCCGTAACGGTAGGCGGGGTTGACGGTGAGCGTGATCTGGTCGATCGGCACATGGGCGTCAAGTTCCTCGGCGAGGCCGTAGGCGTCGATGAAGAGCCGGTTGTTTTCCTCTTCGAGCCGCTTCATCTCCGCAATCGTGCGGCGGTTGCCCGCGAGCCAGGAATAGTAACTGGCCTCGAGCGACGGGCAGGTCGAGCCGTCGGGGCCGGTGACGGTGAGGAGTGGGAGCCGCTCGAAGTCCCAGGAGCGCTCGTAGGCGTCCCAGTCGAAACGCGATAACTCTACAAGCCGAATTCCTATCGTACGGAGGACGTCTTGCTCCGGCTCCATAGCTTCAGCAAGCAAAGGAATGCGTCCTATGTCACCCGACTGAATGTTGATGGTTGGGTTTTGTGCGCGTAGAAACAATTGAGCCAAAGAGGAGCCGAACAGACCGCCAACGGTCCAGAAAATTTCTTTCGGAGGGAATATCGATGAGCCAGCGACGTCGAATAAAAAACCTCGGCCGGCCATTCTCGCGCTGAACTGGCCGGTGGAAATCTTTGTGTATGAAATACCAGCTTGAAAATAGTACCCGCGGTCTTTCACGACGTAATCGATATTGCCATTTAGGTAAGGATACCTATCGCGGACATATGTCTTTATCGAATGGCCATCGTTTTCCCAGTTCACGACATGGTCATGGTTGCCGTACCACTTACGCGCCTCTCCGCCTTTTAGGTATGGAAACCAACGAAGGCCCGAGGCTTTAGCCTCTTCGTTGCTTGCGATGCCGATCCCTATGTCTAGAATCGATACTTCGGGCCAAGTTCGAACAAACTGCTCGTTGTTGCTTGTTTGCAGGCCGGGCTGGCCGTAGCACATTTCGCCGAGTCCGATGCCGCTGCGATAGGAATCGATCGCCGCAATCGGCAGCCAGTAAGCAATTGGACTTCCGGGGATTGCAGTAAATTCCTTTTGGGTGATTCTGTCGAATTGCTGTTCGGTTGCGAGAAGCCCATTCCTCTTTTGGCTCTCATCACCCTCAATCAGCCTGAAGAACACCGGCCGAAACTGCTCGGGCGGCTGATTCCGAACGACAGCCACCGTCGCCTGCACGACCTCGCCCGAGATTGACCCGAACGCGCGCGGGCCCAGATGAGCCATCGTTGTGATCGTCTTCGTCTGCAGTAACCGCTCCCGCATCGCCTGAAACGACGACAGAAACATCCAGCTCTGCATCGTGATCATCGCGGCGTGGCCGGTCGGCTTGGCGAGCGAAAAACCCCGCTCGATGAAGCAGGCGAAGAGATCGCTCTTGGCATCGGGGAAGTGCTTCTTGGCGAAGTCTTTGACCAGACCGTTCATCCCCTTGCTACCCATATACGGCGGATTCGCCACCACCGCGTCGTACTGCCTCGCCAGCACCTGCGCCTGCCGCACGAGCGGCCCGAGCCGCTTGAGATCCTCCGCCACAAACAGATCGTCACTCGTCGCCGCCACCAGCCGGGCGAGGGCGGGCAGTTTCTCCGCGAGCACCGGTGGTACCTGGATTAGCGACCCGAAGGTCGTGGCATGCTCAAACAGGTCGGCCAGCTGCTGGAGGTCTGCCAGTTCCAGACCGTAGGCCGCGAGATCGACGCCGGAGGCCAGCCGCTCGACGTCGAGGTCGGTGCTGTTCACCAGCGGCATCACGTTGAGCCTGATCCCCCGCTCGCGGTCCAACAGCCGGCGGTCGTCGGCTCGGCCCTTCATCATCAAGGCAAAGCCCGTGAGCTGGGCCGCACGGGGGCAGATGTCCAATCCAAACAGGTTCTTGGTGAGGATCAACTCGGGGATGTCCCGCTGGCGGTAGCCCCGCTCCAGATAGATCGCCTTGAAGAGGTCGTAGGCCTCGACGAGGATGTGTCCGGAGCCGCTGGCGGGGTCGATCAGCGTGAGGGCCTCGGGGTCGAGGCTCGCGGGCGTGATCGCGGCGAGCTGGGCCTGCACCTCGGGGGTCTGCTCGGCCGGCTCGATGTAGAACTCCATCTGGCTCTTGAGCGGGCTGGCGGGATAGGTGGCGAGCCAGGTCGCGCCGAGGGAGTTTTGGACCATGTATTTCACGATCCAGTTCGGCGTGAAGAGCTGGGTGGCGGCGGGGATGTCTTCGCTCTTGACGACCTTGCCGATCACCTCGTCTTTCTTTTCCGCGATGTAAAACTGGTAGAGCCAGCCGATGATCTCGATGTCGGCCCAGAGGGTCTCGGGAATCGCCTCGACGAGCGTGCGGATGACCGAATCACTGGCAAGCAGGTTCGCCGGCAGGAGCAGTTCGGTGGCGTCGTTGATCCGCTCAAACAGAAAAGGCATCGCCGCGGAAAGGGCGTTGCACTGGGCGACGAGCAGGAGCCGGTAGAGCTCTTCCTGCTTGGTGCCGTCGAGCTTGAGGTCGATCACCTGCTGCTTGTCGAGGCCGGGGAGGTCGAGGCGTGCGGCCTGCTCCAGGATCTCGGGCTGGACGTCGCCGGCCGGGTGGCTGAGCACGCGGAGCCCGTGGTCGAGGTAGCCGGCGAGCTCCATGTAGCGGAGCGCGACGAGTCGGTTAAACCACGTGTAGGCGATCGCTTCGATCGTGACATGAAAGCCGTCGCGGGCGATCCGCTCTTCGAGGGTTTTTCGTAGCGGGGCGATGCGGGCCGGAAACGCCTCGCCGGCGATCAGGGCCACGTCGCCCTGCACGGTGACCGGCTCGATTTTTTTGGCCGTGAGCCCGTAGTGGGCGGCGCGGTCGGCGACCGCCTGGAGAAACTCCCGGCGGGCCGCAGGGGCGTATGACTTGAGGGGTGCGGTGTCCATGCGGGGTTGGGCTCAGCGGATGTGGATGCGTTCGCCGCGGTCGAGCGAACTTTTGAGTTCCTGCCGGAGCCGGTCGAGGAAGGCGGTGATGTCGGCTTCCGTCTCGAGCCAGCCGGTCTGCACGAACTCGGCGGGCCGGATCTCGCGGCGGGGCTTCGGGGGCGGCAGGTCTTTCGCGGCCTCCCCGGCTGCCGCCTTAGCCTGGCCTTTCAGATACGACTCGATCTGGGCGAGGGCCGCTTCGAGTTCCTGGTCGGCGAGGCTCACCGCTTGCGTGATGTGGGCCACGCTCTCGTCTCTCTGGACCGACTCGCGGAGCGACGCGAGGCGGGCCAGGCAGGACTTCGAGAGGCCGTCGTTGGCCAGGGGAGCGAGCTTGGCTTCAAGGCCGGTAGATACGCGGTCGATCGCGGCGAGCGACGTCGCCCGGGCCTGCTCGACGAGCGCCGCGTTCACCTTCTCGACCTTCTCGATCAGCCCCTCGGCCTCGCTCAGGATCTTGTAGGGGCTCTGGGCCTGGAGGATCTCCCGCATCCGCCCGAGGGCGGCGGCCACGGCCGGGTCTTGCTCGAGCTGCGGGCGGTTCAGGCCAAACCGCTCGGCGGCCTTGGCGAGCCGGTCCCACTGCGGCCGCTGATGCGTGAAGAAGTGGTTGACGTCGGGATAGTCGTAGGCCAGGTCGTCGAGGGCGGCCTTGTTTTCGAGCAGCCGCTCGAAGAAGGCCGAGGAGTCGCGGGGGGCCAGAATGGCGGTGACGAGGGCTTGGGCGTCGGTGATTTCTGCGAGGCCCGGATAGCTCTTGGCCTCGGCCACGGCCCGATGGGTGGCCAGGCTTGCCTTCATGTCGGCGAAGCGGGCCTTGAGGAAGTCGTGGAGGGCCTCCTCGCCGGTCGGGCCCATCTCGCCAAACAACTCCTGGCCGAGCTTCCGGCAGGCGGCGAGCTTCTCCGGGTCGGGCCGGTTGCGACGGACGACCGTGATCTGCCGCTGCTTCTGCGTGGCCGTGATCTGGTCGTAGACCTCCTCGAGCGGGATCTGCTCGGCGCTGCGGATCAGCTGGATCTCGCCCATCACGAGCAGCCGGGCCACCAGAATCAGCGTCTCGTCGTCGGGCCAGCCCCAGGGGCGGCCGGCAAACCGCTCCACCAGCGGGTAGAGCACGATCGGGTGGTTCTTCTGGCTGGCGAGATCGACGTATTCCCGCACCTCGTCGAGGGCCCGCTCGTTGAGGCCGTCCATGGCGGCCTTCTGGAGGTCGTTGGCCCGGAGAATGGCCTGCAGCTCCCGCCGCGGGTCGTCGGCGTATTTCGTGATGTAGGTGAGCTTGGGCGTCGTGTTCTCGACCAGATACTCGAGCGCCTCGTCGAGGGCGGTCTGGGGCGAGCCGGCCTTGATATTGAGCCGCTGCGTGCAGGCGAAGAAGGTGGCCTCGCCGATCAGTTCGGAGAGCATGAGCTCCAGCCGCTTCCGCCGCTCGGTGTTGTCGTGGGCGAGGTCCTTGTGGATCCGCTTGGTCGTTTCGGGGAGCGAGTCGTCGAGCCGCGAGCGGAGGTATTTCTCGGTCTGGAGGTATTGCCGCAGTTCCCGGCCGAGGGCGGGGCTGTCGTCGAGCCGGATCACGATCTGGCCGTCGTCCTGACCGCTGAGCCGGAGAAAAAAGCCGTCGGCCAGTGCCTCCTGCTCGACGTCGGCCAGCGGCGTGTAGACCTGCACGGAGAGCGCCTTGTCGAGCCGGCTGCCGATCGGGAAGCCGTCGCAGAGCCGGTTGAACTCGAAGTCGCGCTTGTTCTTGGAATACCGAAACCGCTTCTGCCCCTTGTAGAGATCCTCGAAGATGATGTCCCCGAGCGCCTTGGCCTCCTCCGCGGCCGAGAGATCCACCTGCTTGATGTCGCGGTTGACGTCCCGCTCCTCGTTGGTGAGGAAGAAGTAGGTGTCGCCACTGCGGTTGATGAGCGTCTCTTTCTCGAGCCGGGCGAACGAGTCTTCGATCTTCCGCTTGAGGGCCAGGCGGTCGGCGTCGATCCGGTCGGTGCAGAGCGTGGTGAGGTTGTCGATCGTGCCCCGCATTTCGTCCACGTAGCGGATCAGGAACAAGACCCGCAGGATCTCGTTGTCGAAGGGGTCGAGGGCGGGGTTGTCCCGGGCGTGGTTGATCGTGCGGCGAACCGAGGTCTCGAGAAAGCCCTCGATGCTCGGATAGAAGCGGTAGAGCGGCACGAGCACGCCCAGCGGCTCGTCGGCCACGGCCTGCGCCGCCGACTGGAAGGCGTCGAGCAGCGACCGCTCCCCCTGGGCGAGGTTCATGCCCGTGGCCCCCTTGCGGCGAATCGCCTCGAAGACCTTCTGCAGGAGCTTGAACTGGTAGGGGGCGAAGGGGTAGGTGCGGGCGAAGTCGTCGGAACCCTCGAACTGCGGGAAGGTCATCCCGCACTGGGTGAAGCTCAACTGGTTTTTGAGGATGTCGCCGGAGGCCGCGAAGGTGTCGGCGAGCCAGCGGGAGACGGCCGGCTCATCGGCCTTGGCGAGCAGCCGCTCCTGGATCACCTCGTCGACGTTTGCGCTCGACAGCGAGAGCCGCGTCTTGAACCGGCCCTGGATCTTGCTGAAGTCGTTCTGGGCGGTCTTGGGCATGTCGCCGAGGATCTTGTCGAGCTCTTCCTGGGCCGTGACCACCACCCAGGCCCGCCCCTGGCAGACGGTGCCGAGGTTTTCGACGATCGTCTGGAGGTTGAGCATCAGCCCGCCGTCGCGGCCGATGAAGGCCCCGACCTCGTCCACGAGGAACACGACCCGGCGGGTTTTACCCTGCTTGTCGAGGTAGTCCTTCACGTTCTTCGAGAACGACTCGACGCTGAGCGTGAAGCTGCTCTCGGCGCTGTCCACCCACTTCTCGGCCGAGGCCTGCGACTGGCCCGTCGCCTTGGAGAAGGCCTGCACCACCTCGTCGCGATTGAAGGCGTAGGCGTCGCGTTCGGCCTCCCAGGGATGGCCCGTGAGCCGCTCGAACTCGGCCCGGAAGCCGTCGAGCTTCCCCTTCTCGTCGAGGTAGCGCTCCATGTGGGCGATGTGGGCATGCTCGGGGCAGTAGCCGGCCAGCTCGTTGAGCACCTTTAGGAACACCGAGAGGATCGCGTCGCGGCCGCCGCGGACGTCGGCCCGGCTGTCGATGTTGAAGACGATGACGTCGGTGTCGCTCGCCGCGGCCTTCTGGATGTCGCCGAGCGTGAGGGGATCCGGAATCTTGGTGGTGAAGAACTCAGCCGCTCGCTTGGTCTCGCCCTCGTGGGTGTGGGGGGCGTTGGCGAGCACATAGGAGAGGATCTTGATCAGGTGCGACTTGCCGGAGCCGAAGAAGCCGGCCACCCAGACGCCGATCCGGCCGGTGATGTCGACGTCGCGGGGGTTGTCGAGGCCGGCGACGTAGGCCCCGAAGAACCGCTGGATGTGGCCGGTGAGCTCGCGGGTGACTACGAACTCGTCGAGCTCCTGCCAGACGGTTGACTCGTCGGTCTGGTCAGCCTTCACGACGCCGTTGATTGGCCGGAAGATGTTTTTCTTGAAGAGGTCGCGGACTGTCATCGTCTCGACTCCGGGGGCAGCAGCCGGAAAGCGCGGTAGTAGTTGTCTTGCTTGTCCTTGTCGCGGACCTTGCCGAACAGGCGGAAGGCCGTCTGGTCGTAGACGCCGGGATAGAACATCACGACGGGCGTGTGGCCGGTGTGTTTGTGGAGGCTGTTGAGCACGGCGCTCGCCCGGAGCAGGGGCCAGGCTGAGCCGACGCCATGGATCAACACGAGATCGGTCTGGCCGGCGGGAATCTGCCCGGCGAGCAGCGGCGCGATCTTGTCGGGGTGCAGGAGCGTGGTGAGATGGCGGTGGAGGTGGTCGCGGCCCTGCTTGCGTTCCATCTCGAACGATCGCTCGAGCAAGTTGCGGCCGCGGAGGTGCTCGACGACGAAATCGAACAGATTGATGCCGGTCACGCGGGTGCCGGGGCGGGCCTTGGGAATGCGGTCGAGTAGGAAGTCGATCTGCCGGCGGACGAGTAGTTCTTGGTCGGCCGGATACTCGAAGACGTGGTAGGGAATCTCGTTGCCCACGCCCGAGGCCGAGAGGAAATCCTCGGCGGTCAGGGTGGGAAGCAGGCGGTTCATCCGCTCGACGAGGGCATCGCTCACGAGGCCACCTCCATGCAGCGGAGGGCGTAGCGGCCCGGTGCTCCGTGGTCGGCCAGGGGACGGGCGACGGCGGCCAGGATGTGCACGGCCTGGAGGTTGCGGCTGGCGGTGGAGTCGAGGTAGCCGGCCTCGGCGAGGGCCTGAAACACGCTCGATCGAAGTCGGGCGCTGGTGGCCGCCGTCCACCGGGGCATGTCGGGGTCGCGGCCGTGACAGGCCTCGAGGTAGTCGGCCCAGGCGGTGCGGGGCAACGTGGTCTTGAAGGTGCGGTAGAGAGGGCGGAGGGCGAGATCGAGAAAGTCGCCCAGCAGCGGGCTATCCATCACGGCACCGGCCAGGCAGGCCTGGGTGGCTTCGCGGTGGGAGCCGTCGCGGACGAGTTTGACGAGGGCGGGAGGCAGGCTGGCGAGCCGACGGCGGATGAGTTTGGCCAGGCTTCGGCGGGTCGTGGGGCTTTTGGCCTGGAGACAATTGTCTTTGTCGATGGCCGCCTGCCAGGCTTTCTCGCCGCCGCCGCGCAGAATGACTCGGGCCGCCGCCCGGCTCTGGGGGATTTTGAGGGCGCCGCCGGTGATGCTGGAGGTGTATCGCATGCGTGCGGGAACCGGCCCCTGGCGGCGGAAAAAATGCCGGCGAAAAGCCCTCATACGATACGGCGAGCGGCCCCGCCAAAAAAGGGGGTCGGCGAGGTTCGGCGGCCACAGGAAAGAGTTGAAGCGATGCGGAGGATCATTCCCTCACCACGGTCGTTTTGCCTTCCGTCCATGGATTGCCGCTGGCGGCGCCGATGATGCAGAAGAGATGGAGGAGCAGGCCGGGCAGGATCAACGCCACGTAGCCCAGGCCGACCATGAAGAACCAGACGATCCCGTTCAGGATCTGGCCCTTGTAGAGCTGGCCGAGACCTGGCACGAAGAAGCTTAAGACGGCGGCCAGGCCAGGGCTCCAGCGTTGAATCGGCGGGTGGTTGATGACGATCGTGCGGCCGGGGGCTGCTTGCTGGGCCAGGTTGTGGTCGTGCTCGTCGTTAACGCCGGCCGCCTGAGGAGCGAGCGTTTGTTGCCGGCCGGCCTGCTCGAGTTGGGCTTGCTCGTGGGCCAGCCTTTTGGCCTCCAGATCGAGCCGCTGTTTCT
>JBIIYH010000385.1:0-2511 GCA_044346905.1 Pirellulales bacterium | reverse complement strand
TGCTGATCACGCTGTTGGTCGAGCACTGGGGGCTGCTCGATGCGCCGCTTCTCTACCTGAGCCTTCCCCTGAAGCGCCGGCAGGCCGACTACTACGCCCGGCTGACCGCCATCCGTAAAGACGGTGATTGGGAAGGCTGGCTGGCCTTCTTTCTCGAATGCGTGGCCGAGGCTGCGGATGACGGGGTGAGGGTGGCCCGAGCGATCCACGCCCTCTTGGGCACCGACCGCCAGCGACTCGCGGCCCACGATCGGGCCACGGTGGCCGCGATCCGGCTGCTCGACCACCTGCCGGCCAACCCGATGGTGACGGTGCCGCGGGCGAGCCGGCTGCTCGGCACGACAGCGCCCCCGGCCCGCAAGGCGATCGAACTGCTCGAACACCTCGGTGTACTCCGCGAAACGACCGGCAAGCAGCGAGATCGGGTCTATGCCTACCACGCCTACCTCGACCTGCTCACCGAGCCGACGGCTTCGAGCGACGCGGGCAACGCCGGCAGGTAATGCGAACGGTCGGCGGCAAGGGCGATCGTCAGGCATGGGTCAGTCGTCGCCTTTCGTGCCGGTGACCTTTTTGACGTCGGCGAGGAGCGTGCCGAACTTGGCGTAGTTGACCTTCACGCCGTCGTCGCGTGGTGTGTCTCCGGTCGGGGCTACACCCCTCCCTCCGACACACCACGCGGACTGTTCCCCAACTCTCTCATGAGCACGGGTACAAAAACTGGGGAGGGGTCACTTCCGGGCCCGCTCGTGCCCGTAGATCACCGCCGGGCTCAGAAGCCGGCATAGCCTTTCGACTGGCCCTTGTTGGCCTTCTTGTGGCCGTGCCCCGCTTGGTAGCCCCTGCGATTGTGGTCGTTGTCGTGCAGGGCGAGCAGGTCTTCGATGCCCAGGGCACCCGGGTCGATGCCGTGGGCGGCGCGGAGGTGGCCTTGAATCTCGTCCAGGCTGGGGGTCCAGTCGCCGTTCACGTTCCACCTCGGTCCGGCGATCCGGGAGATGGTTCTGGCCGCCTCTTGGGTGGCCAGGGCGACTGAAGACACGAGAGACGTCTTCAGGAAAGCGAGAAAACAGATGCAGGCGGAGCGTCGATTCATTGCGTTGTCCTTCAATGTCGATCCGCCTGCGCAAAAATAGCACGCAAACCCGGCTCGGGCCGGGCGGGATCGTGCAGTTTCCAAGCGATCCCAAGGAGCGGTACGATCTCGCCGTAGCCTGATAACGCCGTGGTCCGGAGGCTGGCTATGTGCGGCCGATACACACTGAAATCCCGGGCTGACGTGGTGGCCGGCGTGTTTGGTGTGCCCGTGCCGCCGACGCTCCCCGAGAGATTCAACATCGCCCCGTCCAGTGGCAGGCCCGAGACGGCAAGAAGCAGCCCTACTACTCGACCTGGAAGTCCACGACCCAGGTAGGCTGTCCCGGCTCATGCGACCGTTTCACCCGGATGAGGTGACGGCTTACCCGGTGAGCATGCTAGTGAACAATGTCAGGAATGATTCGGCTGGGTGCCTGGAGCCGCTGACCAGTGCGTGAGCCCATCAAACGCGTCGTCGTGCTGTCCGGGCGGCCGAGCCCAATGCCGCCCACAGGGCCCTGGTGGACCTCGCGCGGGCCTACGACGTCCGGATCGTCACCCAGAACGTCGATGACCTGCACGAACGGGCCGGCTCGACGCGCGTGCTCCATCTCCACGGCGAGATCATGCTGGCACGGAGCACGCGGGATCCCAAGCTCGTCAGGCACCTCGGCGAGCGGGATATCGAGCTCGGCGACCTCTGCGAACGCGGCAGCCAGCTTCGGCCCCATATCGTCTGGTTCGGCGAGATGGTTCCCGCCATGGACGAAGCCGTGGAACTCTTGGCGGAGGCGGACGTGCTGCTCGTGGTGGGCACGTCGCTGCAGGTGTATCCGGCGGCGGGGCTCGTCTTCGAGGCGCCAAAAAAAGCCCGCAGGATCGTCGTGAACCCGGACGTTCTCGATCAGGCCTCAGGGCCGGGCTTCGAGGTCGTCGCCAAGCCCGCGACGGTGGGTATCCCCGAGGTCGTGGCGGGGCTGCTACGGGCAGCCGGGGCGTGAGGTACGGCCGGGCCATGGACGCCGACGACATCGAGATGCTCGAGGAACTGGAAGAGCAGGTGAGGGAGATGGCCGACATCGTCGAGGCCCGGTGGCAGGCGGAGGGGCTGTGAAGTGACCCCTGACCAAACCAGCCGCGACCCTGAGCAGATTCGGCTGGACGTCGGCCGCCAGGTCCGGGCCGTCCAAGTGAGCGATCAGTTCACGGCGATCCTGGCATGTCTGGAGCGGTTTGATCTCCCTGACTATGTCGCCGTGGAGATCGTTGGTCTCGTGGCGCCGGTCCTTCGTTCCGATGGCGGTTACCGTCGTTTGCCGGTTGCCCTCCGAGCTGTCGGGCGATCTGCAGCCTCGCCGCTTGCGAATTCGAACGCGACTTTCCCGTCCGGCCCCACCACCAGCGACGCCGTGAACGGCCGGCCGCTCTTTCCGC
>JBIIYH010000384.1:0-2516 GCA_044346905.1 Pirellulales bacterium | reverse complement strand
CACCTCCGTGACGGCGGCCCCGTTGTTGAGGTTCTGCAGCGGCACCTGGCCGCCGGCCTGAACCCAGAGCGGTTGCTGATCCGGCGCGGCGTACGCGAAGCCGAAGATCCCGAGGTCGTCTTGCGTAGGCCCGCCGACGGTGGTCAAAAGGATCGGATTGCCTGTGCCGCCGGCGCTGATCACGTTGTCGCGGATGTTCGCGTTGACCCGAGACAGCGCCGTGCCGGGCAAGGGCGGCTGGAGGCCCGTATCGAACACGCCCGAGAGGGCGATGCCGGTTCCGGTGGCGTCCGTCGTGATCTGGTTCCTGGTGGCCGTGAAGTTGATGATGTTGGTGGGGGAGGTGCCCGCGCCGTTCGTGCCGGCATTGGCGGCCGCCTCGATACCCACGTTGACGCCCTGGATGCGGGCGGAATCGACCAGCACGTTCATCGTGCCCGAATCCCCCGGCAGCAGCGTCGCCCGGATGCCGAAGGGGCCCGTGCTGCTGATGGTCGTGGCCTGGCTCCGGGGGTCGGCGGCGACGAGCCGCTCGACCCGCAGGTTGCTGTTCTCCGCCAGGATGCCGCCGGACACGGTCGATTGCACCCGTTGGCTGTTGCTGATGGTGGCCCCTTGCACCCAGACGGCGTTTTCCGTGACGCCCGCCGCCACCAGCTGCGGGTTGGTCGCCGCCCCCCGCACCTCCAGCGCCCTGATGCCCGCGCCGCTGAAATCGCTGATCTGCGAATCTGCGACCCGCACGGCGGCCCGCACGGTGGAAATCCCGTCACCTTCGATGCCGGAGATCCGTGAGTCGTCGCTGACCGAGACGAAGATCGAGTTGGCGATCACGGGTGCTACTCCGAAGCCGGCCTCGATGCCGTTGCCGGAGACCCGCAGGAGCCGCGACCGCTCCATCGAGAAGACCGAGTTTTGGCCGGTCACGCTGACGCCGGCGCCGGTCACGTCCGTCACGATCGAGTCGCGGACATAGACCCCGGCCGTGTTCCCTGAGACCTGGATCGCCGGGTTGCCGGTCCGGGCGATGGTCGAGTTCGTGACGGTGGCCACGCTGCCGGTGCCCGAGGCAACTACCGCACTGTCGGTGGTGTCCAGGATTCTGGTCCGGAGGCCGTCGAATCGGGCATTTTCCCCGGAGGCAACGACCGCGTCGCCGCTCACGCCCTGGATCGACGAGTCGGTCATCTCGACCCGGGCGTTCTGGCCGGTGATCGCCACGGCCTGGAGGATCGGAATCGGGCCCCCGCTGGCCGGGACAGCGGTCGTGTCGCGGATCGTGGAGTTGGTGACCTGGGCCCGCGCGCCGGTGCCCGACACGAGCAGGGCCGCCGGACCGGTGTCGCGGAACTCCGAGTTCGTGAACGAGACGCGGCCGCCAGCCGCCGACACCACGGCCCCGTTGTTGCGAAGGTCCTGGAGCGACATGCGGTCGAAGTTGAACTGGCCCGTGGAGTTTGCGATCTCGATGCCCCGCTGGGCGGCGCCGCCGTTGCCGATGATCCGCACGTCGGAGACGGTGGCGGCGCCCGGGGCGGCGATCCCGCCACCGTCGCCGATGCCCAGGGCCGAGCTGCGAATCTCGAAGTGGTTTACGACCGACCCCGGCTGACTCACCACGATCGCCGTGCCGAGCGTGTTGGTGATCACGGGGTAGAGCCCGTTGGTGTCGGCGAACAGCGTCTTGGAGCCGCACCCGACCGTGTCGATCGTGAAGGTCGCGCCTTCGCCGATCAGGTACTGGTTGACGTTGCTGAAGGCGAAGCCGCCGGGCGCCGTCACGTAGGGAGCCGTCTGGCTCTGGCCCACGTCGACGTAGATGATGTCATAGGGCGCGGTGGCGGCCAGGCCGGCCGCCTGGATCGTGGTGAAGGGCGCCGCGACCGTGCCGTCGCCCGAGGTGGTGGCGGAGTTGTCGACGTGGAAGACCCGCCAGGGCAGCGGTTGGCCGGTGACGGGATCGAGGTTGTTCGGGTTGAGCGCTGCCTCAGGCGCCTGGTGGGCCCGGACGATGTGCTCGTTGCGCATCATCGGCTGCTCGACCTGGTCGGAGACGTTGCGGCGGCGGCTGCCTCCCATGCGGTAGGTGAGCCGAGCGAAGCCGGTCCAGTCGAAGTAGCTGTCGTTGTTGGCCTGGAGCGAGAAATCCCAGTTCTCGACGAAGGTCATGTCGAGCCTGGTATAAACGCCGCCGAACCAGGGCACCGCCCCCTGGCCGTCCGGAAACTGGTAGCGGGTGTTGCCATAGGCATAGCCGCCCACGCTGACCATGCCGGCCCAGTCGGCCAGGCCGGGAATGTAGGCGCCGAGTTCGAGGTCGGCCCCGCCGAGGGCGGCGTTGACGCCGTTGACGCAGAGGATCGAGTTGCCGGCGAACGGCCCCAGGAGACCGGCCGTCGTGCCCACGGGGATGTAGCCGTTGCTCCGCAGGTTGCCGTAGTCGGTGAGCCATTCGCCGGAGATGCCGACCTGGTTGTAGGTCTGGCCGCCGGCGAAAACGACCGGCGCACCGACAG
>JBIIYH010000383.1:0-2521 GCA_044346905.1 Pirellulales bacterium | reverse complement strand
CCCGCAGCACGGCCGCCACGGCCAGCGCGCAGGCCGATCCCCAGGTTCCGCCGATCGTGCCGCCGTGCCCCTCCCGGAGACTGGCGACGACGTCGGCGAACCCACTGTGCTGTTCGAGCGTGTCGGCGAGGCGGCCGAGCCGCGGACCTCGCTGGTTGCTGACGCGGGCCACTGGTCGAGCAGTATAGGACAGAGGCTGCTCCCGCCTGGATTCGGCGGCGATGCCACCCGTGCGAAAGTACGGTTTCAGCATCCCGACCAAGGCCTAGAATCCGCGGCTGATCCCCGGGGCAGGGACTTGCCGCCGGGCGCCCCC
The DNA here is from genome assembly GCA_044346905.1 of Pirellulales bacterium. Classification (GTDB taxonomy): domain Bacteria; phylum Planctomycetota; class Planctomycetia; order Pirellulales; family UBA1268; genus QWPN01. The sequence continues at coordinate 2,205 of JBIIYH010000383.1, read as the reverse complement.
CGCATCCCACGGAGCCCCGACGCCCATGGATCCGCACTGCCTCGACCACTGCCTCACGGAGAAAGAGAGCCGCCAGTTCGACAGCCAGGGATACCTGATGGTCGAAGGGGCGCTCGACGCGAGTGACCTCGAGCGAGTGACTCGCGCGGTCGACTCGCTCTACGGGCGGCATCGCGCCAAGGACAACACCAGCGCCTTCGCCGGCGGTCCTCCCGGCTTGTTCTCGCAGACCGATTTCATTCGCGAGGACAAGGCGTTCCTCGATCTCGTCGACTGGCCGCGGGTGTTCCCCAAAATCTGGGGGATCCTCGGCTGGAACATTTATCTCTATCACGCTCATTGCGACGTGACGCCGCCCGTGCCGGTCGCCGCCGGCGCGGAGAGCACCAGGCAGCGTGCCTACCGCGCCTGGCATCAGGACAGCATGCGGGTGAACGATGAGATCGAGGTTCACCCGCGGCCGCGGCTCTCCGTCAAGGTGGCCTATTTCCTCACCGACACCACGGTTCCCGACTGTGGCAACATGTGGGTCTACCCGGGGTCGCAGCGGATGGACGACCTGCATGTGCCGGACGGTGAGGTCGATCCACCGAGTGCCGTGCCCGTGGTCGGCAAGCCGGGAACGGCGATCATCTTCGATCGGCGGCTCTGGCACTCGCGGAGCCTCAACACCTCGGCGGTCACGCGCAAGGGTGTGTTTTTCGGGTACTCTTACCGGTGGCTCCAGCCCAAGGACGACATGAACGTGCGGCAGCTGTACCCGACGCTCGACCCCATTCGGAGGCAGATCCTGGGAGACGCGCTGTGTGCCGACGGCCGCTACGCTCCCCAGGACGGAGACGTGCCTCTGCGCGGGTGGCTCGAGCAGCGGCAGCGGCTCGAGACGGCCGGGTTGGGACTCGGCCGTCAGGCCGGCTCGGCCCCTCCGCCACGCTGACCGATTGAGCGGGGAGAACTTCGTGCGCATCGCGCTGGTTTGTACGCCCCACACCGACACCAACCTGCGGCTCGCGGCCCAGGTGGGCGCCACCGACGTGGTGGCCCGGTATCCTCCCCATCTGGGGCGGCGGCTCGACGAGATGGTGGCTCAGGCGCGGGGCCACGGGCTGCTGCTGTCGAGCGTCGAGGGCTACATCCCGCACGACGAGCTCACCCACGGCCGTGAAGGCCGGGAGCGGCAACTGGCCGGCTTCGTCGAGCTGATCCGGGAGATGGCCGGGCTCGGCGTGGAGATCCTGTGCTGGAACTTCATGCCCGACGACGACTGGACGCGGACGACCGCGACGGCCGTGGATCGGGGCGGCGCGCTGGTCACCGCCTTCGACGCGGCCGACCTCGATCCCGCGCCGGGGCGGGGCGGCCCGATCACCGCCGGGCAGCTCTGGGACAACCTGGCCTGGTTTCTCGACCGGGTCGTGCCCGTGGCCGAGCGGGAGGGGGTGAAGCTTGCCCTGCATCCCGATGATCCGCCGATGTCCCCCCTGCGGCAGCAGGATCGGATCATCGTCTCGCCCGAGGCCTTTGAGCGGGTGTTCGCCATCAACGACAGCCCGGCCAACGGGATGTGCTTCTGCCAGGGCACGTTCGCGTCGATGGGCGACCACGACATTCCGGCCCTGATCCGGCGGTTCGGCCCGCGGATCCACTCCGTGCATTTCCGCGACGTGGTCGGGGCCGTCCCGGCTTTCCGGGAGACCTTCCACGACACCGGCAAGACCGACATGGCTGCCGCGATCCGGGCCTATCGGGCGATCGGCTTCACCGGCCCGGCCCGTCCCGACCACGTGCCGACGCTCGAGGGAGAGTCGAACGAGCTGGCCGGCTACCACATGCAGGGGCGGCTGTTCGCCGTCGGCTACATGCGGGGACTACTCGACGCGACGGCGGCCCAGGCTGCCGTGGGCCGCTGAGCCCGCGTGGCCGACTGCTGGCTCGGCCCAACCTTCTCCCGGGAAGCCGGGAAACCCCGCGATTGCCCCCGGCGGCCCCTGGTTTTCGCAGTTGCCGCTTTATCGTGTATTTTTGAGGACTGCCCCGGCCGGGGTGTCCCGGCCCCACGTCCCTCCTGGAGCCCGATTCATGGCCACCGCCTCCCGACCCGCCGCCTCGACCGCCTTCGCCTCCGGGGCCGACGTGGTGGTCGAGTCGCTCGTCCGCCAGGGCGTGGAGGTGATCTTCGCCTATCCGGGCGGGGCCAGCATGCCG
>JBIIYH010000380.1:0-2538 GCA_044346905.1 Pirellulales bacterium | reverse complement strand
TGCCCGCCGGGAGGCCGGGTCGAGAAGGTGCTCGTCAAGAAGGGTGACACGGTCAAGGTGGGGCAGGCACTGGTTGTCCTCGGGGCTGCCGGCGCGGCTCCTGCCGCACCGCCGAAGGCCGCCGCCGCAGCTCCGCCGCAGACCGCCGCGGCCAAGCAGCCCGCGGCCCCCGCGCCGGCCGCCCCCGTGGCTCCTCCGCCGGTGGCCGTCGAGGCCCCGCGGCCGGTCGCCGTCGAGCCCGAGCCGGTAGCGGCCACGGCCACGGTCGATCCCGCCGGTCCGGCGGTGCGGCGGCTGGCCCGCGAGCTGGGCGTGGATCTCGCCCGCGTGCGCGGCACCGGACCCACCGGGCGGATCGTGCGGGAAGACGTGATCGCCGCGGTGCGGCAGGCCAGTAGCGGTGCCCCCGCGGCGCGGCTGCGGGCAACGGCGGGCACCGAGCAGGACGATTGGGGCCCGATCCGCCGTGAGCAGATGTCGCGGATGCGGAAGACGATCGCCGCCAACATGGTGCGGAGCGTCTCGACGATCCCGCACCTCACCAACTTCGACGACGCCGACGTGACCGAGCTCGAGCGGCTCCGCAAGGAGAGCGCCGCGGAATACGCCAAGAGCAACCTCAAGCTCACGGCCCTCGCCTTCGTGATCAAGGCGGTCAGCCTGTCGCTCCGGCAGCATCCGTCGATCAACGCCTCGATCGACCCCGAGAAGGGGGAGATCGTCTACAAGGAATACGTCAACATCGGCCTCGCGGTGGACACGCCCCGTGGCCTGGTCGTGCCGGTGCTGCGCGACTGTGACGAGCTCTCGATCCCCCAGATCGCCCAGGCGATCGCCGACACGGCCGAGAAGGCCAAGAACGCCCAGTACGGCGTCGAGGATCTCCGGGGGGGCACGTTCACGATCAGCAACCTGGGCGCTGTCGGCGGCGCCTATTCGACCCCGATCATCAACTGGCCGGAGGTCGCGATCCTCCTCCTGGGCCGGTCCCGGAAAATGCCGGTCGTGCACGAGGATCGCATCGAACCGAGGCTGATGATGCCGCTCTCGCTCTCCTACGACCATCGCCTCGTGGACGGTGCCATGGCGGCCCGGTTCCTGAGCGAGGTGATCGGCTACCTGGAGAGCCCCGGCCGGCTGCTGTTGGCCAGGTAGACCGCCACTGGAAAAGATCGTGACACCCACCGCGAGTATCGATTCGGCCGGGACGGCGAGCCTGGCTTTCTTGGAGGAACTCTTCGACCGCTACCAGGAGGATCCGGCCAGCGTGCCGCCCGACTGGCGGGCGTATTTCGAGGCCTGGGCCGCCGGTGGGCTGGCTGCTCCGGCGGCGAACGGCCAGCCGGCGTCGCCGCTGCGGCCGGCGGCGGGCAACGGCGCCGCCCACGCACCGCCGCGACTCGTGATGCCCGACGGGATCGCGACCGGCCATGCCGTGGCGGTCGCCAACGGTGATGTCCGGCTTCCGGCGGCTCCAGCCGGAGAGGCCAAGCCGCTCCCCCTGCCGGTGGCGACCGGCACGGCCGGCGAAGAACGGGTGGCGTTCCTGCAGGACCGCGTGGACCAGCTCGTGCGGGCCTACCGCGTGCGTGGCCACTTGATGGCGGAGATCGACCCGCTGGGCCGGCCCCGGCCCGGGCTGCCGGAGCTCGACCCGCAGTTCTATCACCTCACCGAGGAGGACATGGACCGGTCCTTCTCGACCGACACGATCGAGGGGCCGCAGTCGATGTCGCTGCGGCAGATCATCAAGCGGCTGCGGAACACCTACTGCCGCTCGATCGGCGTGCAGTTCATGCACATGGACGACCTCCGGGTCCGCCAGTGGCTCCAGGTGCGGATGGAGGGCTGCGAGAATCGGATCCAGCTCGACCGCCGGCAGCAGCTGCGGATCTACCGCCAGATGACCACGGCGGCGGTCTTCGAGGAGTTCATCCAGAAGCGATTCCTGGGCGCGAAGAGCTTCTCGCTGGAGGGCTCGGAGAGCTTGATTCCACTCTTGGAGATGGCGATCGAGCGGGCGGCCGGGCAGGAGATCCAGGACGTGGTGATGGCGATGGCCCACCGCGGCCGGCTCAACGTCCTGGCCAACATCATGGGCAAGAGCCCGCAGCGGATCTTCCGCGAGTTCGCCGACATGGATCCGGAGCTCCACGTCGGCCGCGGCGACGTCAAGTATCACCTCGGCCATTCGACCGACTACCAGGCGGCCAACGGCCGGAGCGTGCACCTCACGCTCTGCTTCAACCCCAGCCATCTGGAGTTCGTGAACCCCGTGGCCCTGGGGCGGATGCGGTCCCGGCAGGATCGCTCGGGCGATCAGGCCCGCCAGCACGGGATGGTGATCCAGGTGCACGGCGACGCCGCCTTCGCCGGCGAAGGGATCATCCAGGAGACCCTCAACCTCTCGGAGCTCGACGCCTACCGCGTCGGCGGCACGCTCCACGTGATCGTCAACAACCAGATCGGGTTCACGACCGGCCCGATGGAGGCCCGTTCCTGCACCTACGCCACCGACGTGGCGAAGATGCTCCAGAT
>JBIIYH010000008.1:0-27955 GCA_044346905.1 Pirellulales bacterium | reverse complement strand
ATCCGCGAGATGCTCGACAGCCTGCGGTCGCGGCAGCAGGATCGCCCCACCGACCGCGAGACCCAGCGGGTGGTGACCGTGCGCATGCCACGGTCGCTCCATGAGACTCTGAAGAACGAGGCCGGACTGCTCCGGGTGAGCGTCAACACCCTCTGCATCTCGAAGCTGATGAAGCTGCTCGACGAGCGGGAGCAGCGGGGCCTCTCGGCCGACCGAATCGACGCCGCCGAAGCGGCCAGCGAACGCAGTGGGACTGGAGCGGACCTGTAAGCCGGGTTCTGTCCCCGCCCGCTCTTGCGAGCCGGCGGGCTGGCGACCATTTCTCTAGGGCCACGATTGCCCGTGGCCTCCAGCAGCCTACCCGGAAGGTGGTCCGGGGCGGGCCGCCCCGTGCCGCTCGTTGCCGAGCGAACTCCTTCCTGCTTGGCCTTGCTCCGAGTGGGGTTTGCCGAGCCAGACCGGTCGCCCGGCCTGCTGGTGAGCTCTTACCTCACCGTTTCACCCTTACCGCCGGGGTCGCCCCCGGAGGCGGTCTGCTTTCTGTTGCACTGTCCCTGACCTCGCGGCCGGTGGGCGTTACCCACCACCCTGCCCTGCGGAGCCCGGACTTTCCTCCCGCCGCGGACTCACGCCCGCAGCCGGCGGCCGCCCGGTCCGCTCCAGTCACTGCACCCACAGTGTACGCAGCCCGCAGGCCGGCGGGTCCACCCCGGTCGTGGCAGCCCGGCATCCGCTCACTTGACCGGATCGGAACGGCTCCATAACCTCGTTGATGGCAAGGGTTTGGTGTGCTTCGGGGGCGACCCGCGAGCACCTCAGGCGGGGTAGGAGCTGCAACTGCATGTACGGTGAACTTGTTCCCCTTGGCGGCGGAGATCCGATTCCGCTCCTCAAGCCCACGCTGATGGTGGGCCGCCGGGAGAGCGCCGATATCGTGCTCAGGTTCCCCAACGTGTCGGGACATCACTGCGAGTTGTCGCTGGAGGATGGCTGCTGGACGATCAAGGATCTCCGCAGCAGCAACGGCACGAAGGTCAACGGGACGCGGGTCACGGAGCAGCGGCTGCGGCCCGGTGACAAACTTTCCATCGCCAAGCACGATTTCGAGATCGTCTTCGATCCGGTCCGCCTGGGAGGATCGGCCCCGGCGGAGGAGAAGTCGCCCCAGGAAAGCCTGTTCAGCCGCTCGCTGTTGGAGTCGGCGGGCCTCGAGGTGAAGCAGCGGGGCGAATCGCGGCCGACCCGGTCGCGGCGGCAGGAGCTCTGACCCGGCCGGCCTCCTCCGCGGCGTGGACGCCGGCATGCCCCGGCTCGCCTCGGGGGCTTTGATTGCTCCTGGCCGGCGCGGGGTAAACTGACGCCATGCCACGACCCCGCAAGCTCCGCATCGAGTTCCGCAAGAATCGTTCCGGGCGGCGGCGTGACGGCGACCTGACGCGGAGAATCGCCGCCGACCCCGAGCAGCTGGCCGACGAAGCAGCCGGCGAGCGGCTCTCGGGCAAGGGTGACCTGACCCGCAAGCGGACGGTGGTGGTCGAGACAGAATCCCGAGGCCCGATCGACGGCCTGGCCGCCCTGCCCCATGCAGCCGACGCCTGGCGCGGACGGGTGCTCCATGTGCACGGGCTCGAGAGCCTGGTGCAGACCGGCGCCGGACGGCTGGTGCGGTGCACGCTCCGCCGAGTCCTGCGGACGATGGCCACCGATCAGCGGCATCCGCTGGCCGCCGGCGACTGGGTGCGGGCCACGGGCGACGGCCAGGAGGGCACGATCGAGGCCATCGAGCCCCGCCAGACGTCGCTCTCCCGCGACAGCCGGGGCCGACGGCACGTGATCGTCGCCAACGTCGATCAGCTCGTGATCGTGGGCAGCGCCGCCCTGCCCGACCTCAAGCCGGGCCTCGTCGATCGGATGCTCGTGGCGGCCGAGCTGGCCGGCATCCGCCCGCTGGTCTGCATCAACAAGGCCGACCTCGTGCCGGCCGCGGCGCTCGTGCCGCTGGCCGGCGTGTTCGCGCGCATGGGCTACCCCGTCGTGCTCTGCTCCGCCGTGACCGGACTCGGCCTGGGCAGGCTGGCCGCGGAGCTCGTCGGCCGCGTGACGGCGGTCGTCGGGCAGAGCGGCGTCGGCAAGTCGTCGCTGCTCAACGCGCTCGACCCCACGCTCGACCTGGCCGTGGGGGAGGTGAGCCGCGACAACCAGAAGGGCCGCCACACCACGACCACCGCCCGGCTCCTGCCCCATCGGTTCGACGGTTGGTTCGTGGACACGCCGGGCGTGCGGCAGTTCCAACCCTGGGAGATCGTGCCCGCGGAGGTGCCGGCCGCCTTCCGCGACCTGCGGCCGCTGGCGAACCTGTGCCGGTTCCCCGACTGCACCCACAGCCACGAGACGGGTTGCGCGGTGAAAGACGCGGTCGCCGACGGCCTGCTCGACACCCGGCGCTGGGAGAGTTGCTGCCAGCTCGCAGGCGCCGGCGCCGGCGGCGACGGCGACGGGGACGGGGACGGGGAGGCGGAGGCATGAGAGACCGGCCCCGCGTCACCGGCGCCGAGCCCGAGCGGGCGATCCTCGTGGGCGTCCTGCTCGAACCTCCGGTCGATCCGGAGCATCCGCTGGCCGAGCTCGGCGGTCTGGCGGCCACGGCCGGCACGACCGTGGTGGGCGAGGTGGTGCAGCGGCGGGACCATCCCGACCAGACGACCTACCTCGGCAAGGGCAAGGTGAAGGAGCTGGAGGGGCTCTGCGATCATCACGACGCCGATGTCGTGATCTTCGACAACGACCTCTCGCCCGCCCAGACCCGCAACCTCGAGCGGGCCCTCGACGTGAAGGTGCTCGACCGCTCCGAGGTGATCCTCGACATCTTCGCGGCCCGGGCCCGCACCCACGAGGCCAGGCTGGCCGTCGAGTTGGCCCAGCTCGAATACTCCTTGCCACGGCTGAAGCGGATGTGGACCCACCTCTCGCGGCTGAAGATGGGCGTCGGCATGCGGGGCCCGGGCGAAAAGCAGCTCGAGGTCGATCGCCGGCTCGTGGAGAAGCGGATCCACGACCTCAAGACCGAACTGGCGACGATCCACGGCCGCCGTGAGCGGCAGGTCGCCGCCCGCCACGACCGGATGACCGTCTCGCTCGTCGGCTACACCAACGCCGGCAAGAGCACGCTCTTGAACGCCCTCACCGGCGCCGGTGTGCTGGCGGCCGATCAGCTCTTCGCCACGCTCGACACCCGCACCCGTCGCTGGCGGCTGCCGGGCTGGGGGCCGGTGCTCCTGAGCGACACGGTCGGCTTCATCCGCGACCTGCCTCACCGGCTGATCGCCAGCTTCAAGGCCACGCTCGAGGAGACGATCCAGGCCGATCTCCTGCTCCATGTCGCCGACGCCTCCAGCCCGCAGGTCGACGCCCAGATCGCCGCCGTCCGCGGCGTGCTGGCGGAACTCGGCGTCGAGGACAAGGACACGATCCTGGTGCTCAACAAGATCGACCGGCTCCCCGACGAGCACGCCCGCGACCGGCTGCTCAGCCGCTACCCCCACGCGATCCCGATCTCGGCCCGCTCTGGCCGCGGCCTCGAAACACTCGCCCAAGCCGCCAGCGACTGCCTGGGCCGCGGCTTCCGCGACGTGGACATCGAGACCGATCCCGGCAACGGCCGGCTCCTGGCCTGGCTCGACAGCCACGGCGAGGTCTTGTCGCGACAGTTCAGCGACGACCGCGTCCGGATCCACTGCCGGATTCCCGGGGCGATCCTGGGCCGGATCGATCCGGCCGAGGCGGTCGTGACGCCGCACGCGCTGCCTGCGGCCCCGACCGCCGAGCCGGTCGAGGTGAACGGTGTCCGAGCCGATGCGACCGCGGGCAGCGGTGCGGCATCACGAGACCCAGGCGCATGAGTGATTCGATCTCCTTGCTCGAGCCAGAAGCCCTGTTCGTGATCGCCTGCCCCGTCTGCCTGGGGCAGATTGCCGCGACCGGCAGCCTCTGCGGCCACGACGCCTGCTGCCCGCTGTGCGCGAGCTTGTTTCACGTGCCGTTTCCGCAGGTGGCAGCTCCGCCTGCCCCGCCGGCTGCTTCTGAGCCACCGCGGCCGGAGGAGCAGCCCGGCCTGGCCGAGGACTGGGGCCGAGTCATCCGGCAGCTGGCCCCGCCGCCGAAGGAGCGAGAGCCTGTCGCCGAGGTTCCGGCGGCGATCTCAACCGCGTTTGAACTGCCCGAGGACGCGGCGGAGCCTGCCTCGCCGGCAGCCCGAGTCTCGGCCGACGGCCCGGTCTCGCCAGCCGCCGACGGCCTCCCCGTGGTCGGCGGCACGCCGCTCGATCCTGCGGCGACGGAACTCGTCTTCTCCGAGCCCGTGCGGACCGTCCGCCACGGCGAGACCGTGATCGAGATTCGCCGGCTCACGCCCGAGGAACGACGAGCCCGCCGCTTCCGCCGCAACGTGCTGATGGTGGTGGTGGGCGTCTCGATCCTGCTGGCGATCGTGCTGGTGTTCGGGGTGCCGAAGAAACCCTGACGACCGCAGCGCTCGCTCGGCCGCAATCAGCCGATCGATTCGCCGATCACGAGCAGTTCCTCGGCGTCGAGAAAGGCGTCGGGCTGGGAGAAAATCCGCTCGAGCGCCGCCCGATGGATCTTCATCTTCGTGCCGCCGACGCCCAGGGCGCCATAGAGCAACTGCTTGCCATCGGCCCGGGCCTTGTCCCCGGCGACGATGCCCTCGATGCCGGCCGGCGGCACGGCGTTGAGGTCGATGAGCACGCGGGCCGAGCCGGCCGCTTCGCGGCCGGCGGCGTCGAGCAGCACAGCGCCGGCGGCCCCAGCCGCCACAACCAGGTCGGCGGCGGCGAGCACGGCCGCGAGCGGCGAGCCGGGCCCGGCGCTCCCATGCGAGCCCACGCCCCCGACACGAGCTCCGGGCACCTGCTCGGCGATCGACCGGGCCACAACCTCGGCCCGTTCGAGTGACCGGGAGCCGAGCGTCACCTCGAGGCCCTTGCGGGCGAGCAGCCGACCCACGCGTTGCCCGACCGGTCCGGTGCCCCCGAGCACGACCGCTCGGGCGGGCTGTCCGCCGCTGGCGAGGTGCCGGAGGGCGGTGATGACGGCGGCCGCGGCGGTCGTATTGGCACCAGCGGGATCGACGAGCACGCCCATCCGTACCGGGCCAAAAAAAGTCTTGGCCACGCGTCGAGCCACGGCCTCGGCGGCCGCCACGTCGGAGCCGCCGATGAAGATGGCCGTGCTCGCGAGGTCGCTCCCTCCGCGAGTGAACATCCCGCCGTGAACCAGCGGCACAGCATCATCGGGCGTGACCCCGCCATGGCGGAGGAGCACGTCAACGCCCGCATCGACGGCCACGATCGAATCGAACGTGCTCGGCTGCGGATCGCAGTCGAGCTGGATCAGAACCCGCTTCGGCATGGCTCACCCGCGACGATTGACCGCCTGGATGGCGGCCTTGGGCCGGCGAGGGCAACCTTGGCTTGCCCTCCGCCGGCCCAAAACGGCGGGGCCATGGATGGCCCCGCCGCCGTAAAAACTAGAAGCCCTTGAACGGATGCGCCGCCTTGTCCTTCTGGGCCACCATCTCGTCGGCGGTCGGCTTGCCCTTCATGGCGTTGGCGATGGCATCCATCGTGGCCTGGTAGTTGTACTCGTAGATCTTCTTGTCGCTCTCGGCGAGCCAGTGGATGAACACGCCACACACGATCACGAGGTTCTCGGCATCGCTCTTGGGGATGACGCCGGCGGCCACGCTGTCGGCCACGGCCTTGGCGACGGCCGCCTGGGCGGGGCCGAACATTTGCACGGCCTGCTTGGCACCCTTGATCGTCACCTTGGTGATCATCACCGTGGCAGGCTTCACAGCCACATTGGGGGCCAGCACGGCCAGCAGGTTGGAGTGACCTTCACTCTGCCGGGCCAGGGCGTTGGCAAAGGCGACGCCGACCGGGCCGTCCTTGCTCCCGATCAAGAGGTCGATGTGCGCGACCTCGTTGCCTTCGCCGACCAGAGCCTCACCGATGAACATCGACATAGGTGCTTACCTCGAGATGACTGGATTGTTCGAAACCCGGGCCGAGAGAATACCATCTCAGCCTGGGTCAACAACCCGCCGACCGTCGGCCGCAGCCGTGGCGAACCCTGCATGACCACGCCTGATCCGGACGCCCGCTCGCTGGTCGTGGCGGGCGCGACCGCCCGTGCCATGGCCGAATCGGCGGCGCGGGCCGGCTGGCGGGTGTCCGCGGCCGACCTGTTCGCCGATCTCGACCTGCGGGCCGTCGCCGCCGATTCGGTGCGGGTGAGGCCGTATCCCGCTGCCCTGCCGGCCGCCGTGGCGGCGTTCCCACCGGGTCCTTGGCTCTACTGCGGTGCACTCGAAAACCATCCGCAGGTGATTCAAGCGATCAGCCGTGACCGGCCGCTGGCGGGCTGTGATCCGGTCGTGGTGGTGGCGGTCCGCGATCCGGTAACGCTGGCCGCGGCGGTGCGCGGAGCGGGCCTGGGCTTCCCCGAGACCCGGTCAGAGCCGGGCGGCGTGCCCCACGACGGTTCCTGGCTGACGAAGCCGCTGCGGTCGGCCGGAGGTCATGCCATCGCGGCTTGGTGGGGCGGCGACGAGCGGCCTGCGCCGACCAGCGAACGCATCTGGCAGCGGCGGGTCTTGGGCCGTCCCTGGTCGGCTGCGTACCTCGTGGCGGCGGGCGGCGGCCGCCTGATCGGCGTGAGCCGACAGCTGCTCGGCCGCCGCTGGTGCCACGCGCCGCCCTTCGCCTTCTGCGGGAGCATCGACATCGCCCCGGAGTCGTTGCCCGCCGAGGTTCTCGATCAACTCCTCCGGCTGGGCGGGCTGCTCGCGGACTCCTTCGGCCTGATCGGGCTGGTCGGAGTCGATCTCGTCCTCGACGGCCGGGGCCGGGTGCACGTGATCGAGGTCAATCCCCGTCCGAGCGCGTCGATGGAACTGATCGAGCGGGCCACGGGGCTGTCGCTGGCCGCCGCGCATCTGGCCGCCTGCGGCTTTCTCGGGCCGGCGGCCCTCGAGACCCGGCCGCGGCTGGGCAACTGGTCGAAGGCGATCCTGTTCGCGGCCCGCGACCTCGTGGTGAACGACGCCCTGATCCGGTCGATCCGCGCGGCCGGCGGCGAGCCGCACGAAGGCTGGCCGCTGGTGGCCGACCTTCCCGCTCCGCCGCAGGTGATCCCCGCCGGCGGCCCGATCTGCACGCTCTTCGCCCACGGCGACTCACCCCGGCAAGCGCTCGCCGCGGTGCACCGCCGGGTTCGCGGCCTCAGCCTGCCATCCGCCGTTCCGCCGGAAGCGGGTCGGTATGGAACTGCATCAGGTACGCGTCCTCGGTCGAGTCTTGATAAAAGTCCTTGAGCACCGAGGTGGCCCGGAAGCCGAGCGAGCGGAAGAACAGCTGGGCGGGGAGGTTGGTCTCCCGCACCTCGAGCACGATCCGGCCGCGGCGCTCGGGCGTCAGCTTGCCGACCAGCTTGTCCATCATCCGCGTGCCGATGCCCAGCCGGCGATGCGACCGGAGCACCGCGAAGTTGAGCACGTGCAGCTTGGAGCGGTGAAGTTCGTAGATCATGAAGGCGACGACGGAGTCGGCCATCTCGGCCACCATGCCGATGCAGTTCCGCTGCCGCAGGCAGCGGGTGAAGTCCTCCTCCGACCAGGGAAACTCGAAGGCCTCCCGCTCGATGGTGGCCACATCCGGCATGTCCCGCCGGATCATCCACCTGACGTGGATGCCCAGCCCGCTTGGTTCGAACGCCGTCACGAACGATTCTCCCGACCTGGTGCGATATCCCTGCCGCGGCGGCCGGATCGGCCCCGCGGGGTGCGAACCGTAGCAGGGCCGTGCACCGCCGCCAAGGCGACCTCCTCAGCCGGCAAAGCACCCTTGACCGGCCGCTTCGGCGGCTCCTACTCTCCCGCCCCCCTGCCCCCCCTGTTCCCGCACCTCCCACTGGAAGGACCGGCCCATGGTCCCCGCACGTCTGCCCCGCGGCTCGCGGGCCGCCTGGTCGCTGAGCTCAACGCTCCTGATCCTGGCGCTTCTGGCGGCAGCCGGCTGCGCCGGCCCGGCGATCCGCAGCCAGAGCCCGGAGATCGAGGCGCTCGCGCAGCTCGAGGAGGGCACCAAACTCGTCGGCGATTACACGGCACCCTGGGGTCTGGCTCCCAAGCGGATCGAGGCCCCGGCCCTCGTCACCGGCCTGGCCGACTCGGGCAGCGATCCGCCACCGGGGCCGCAGCGGGCCGCCTTGCTGGCGACGATGCAGGCTCGTGGTGTGATCGAGCCCAACTCGCTGCTCGCGTCGCGGTCCACGTCGCTGGTCTGGATCCACGGCTACCTTCAGCCCGGCTGCCGCAAGGGTGATCGGTTCGACATCTCCGTGGAGGTGCCCGCGAACCACGATACCACGAGCCTCGCCGGCGGCTGGCTGATGGAGACCCGCCTCGCCGAGAAGGCCGTCGTCGGCAACGTGATCCGCGACGGCCACGAGCTGGGCGTCGCCGAGGGGCTGCTGCTGGTCGATCCCGTCTCCAGCGGCACGCTCGATTCGAAGTCCGGCCTGCGGGCCCTCGTGCCGGGGGGCGGCGTGTCGCTGGCCGACCGCGAGCTGGGGCTGATCATCGCCACCGAGCATCGCTCGTTCGCAATGTCGAAGCGGCTCGGCGACTGGATCAACCGCCGCTTCAACACCGTGATCAAAGGCGTGAAGCGGGGCGTCGCCAACCCCAAGACCGACCGCTACATCGAGCTCCAGGTGCCCCATCGCTACCGGCACAACCTGGGCCGCTACGTCCGCGTGGTCCAGTGCGTGGCCGTGATCGAGCCACCCGAGGGCCGCCACGCCCGGATGCAGTTGCTCGCACGGCAGCTGGCCGACCCCGTCACCGCACCGGCCGCGGCCCTGCGGCTCGAGGCGATCGGCAAGGACGCGATCCCCGCCCTCCGGCAGGCGCTCGAAAGCGGCGACGCCGAGATCCGGTTTGCCGCCGCGGAGGCACTGGCCTACCTGGACGAGTCGGTCGCCGCCCGCCATCTGGCCGAAGCGGCCCGATCCCTGCGGAGCGCCCGGCCGGCGGCGCTGGCCGCACTCTCCGTGCTCGACGACGCCAACGGCATCGACGCCCTGGAGGAGCTGCTCACCAGCCGCAGCGCTGAGACCAGGTATGGCGCGTTTCGGGCCCTGCAGCGGCTCGATCCCGGGATGCCGCTGGTCCGCGGCGAGCGGCTCGGCGACGCCTGCCGGCTGCACGTGCTCGATGTCGACGGTCCGCCGCTGGTCCACTCTACCCGGCGGGAGCGGCCGGAGTTCGTGTTCTTCGGGGCCGAGCATCCCGTGAGCCGCGGCCTGCGGGCCGAGGCGGGCCGGTCGATCGTGATCGTGGTCGATGGCCCGATGGCGACGGTCAGCCGCTTCCTGCCGGGGCAGTCCGACCAGACCGCGACGGTGCCCGCCGAGGCCGCTGCCATCGTGCGGGCGATCATCGATCTCGGTGGCGGCTACCCCGACGCGGTGCAGTTTCTGCAGCGGGCCGCCGCGGGCCGTCATCTGGCCAGCCGACTCGCGTTCGACGCCCTCCCTGACGCCTTCGACGGCCGGCCGGCGATCCACGAGGAGGCCAGCGCCCGCGACGATGGCGATTCCCCCGACGCCAGCGCCTCACGCACCGGTGAGGGGCGGACGGACGAGCGCTCATGATCAGCCTCAAGGCTCTCGAGCTGTTCGGCTTCAAGAGCTTCGCCGACCGGACGCGCTTCGACTTTCCCGCCGGGGTGACGGCCGTCGTCGGACCGAACGGCTCGGGGAAGTCGAACGTCGTCGACGGCATCAAGTGGGTGCTCGGTGAACAGTCGGCCCGCAGCCTCCGCGGCAAGGAGATGACCGACGTCATCTTCGCCGGCTCGACGGGCCGCAAGCCCCTCAACATGGCCGAGGTCTCGCTGATCTTCGACAACCGAAGCCGCGAGCTTCCCCTCGCGACCGACGAGGTGCAGATCATGCGCCGCGTCTACCGCAGCGGGGAGAGCGAGTATCTCGTCAATGGCGAGACCGCGCGGCTCAAGGACATCCGCGAGGTGCTCTCGGGCACCGGAGCGGCCACCGAGGCGTACAGCGTCATCGAGCAGGGACGGGTCGACGCCCTGCTCACCGCCTCAGGTCGCGACCGCCGCGCCGTCTTCGAGGAGGCGGCCGGCATCACCCGCTTCCGGGCCCGCCGCGCCGAGGCCCTGCGGCGGCTCGAGCGGGCCGAGCAGAACCGGCAGCGGCTGGCCGACATCGTTGGGGAGGTGGCGAGCCGGCTCGAGACCGTCCGCAATCAGGCCACCCGGGCCCGCCGCTGGCGGAGCCTGACCGACCGACTCAAGACCCTCCGCGTCGCGGCGGCGAGCCGCGACCTCGCCGGCGTCGATGCGACGGTGAAGGCGGTCGAGGAAGCCCTTACGACCGATCGGGCCGCGTTGACGGCGGCCGAATCCAGCGGGGCCGCGGCCGCCGAGTCACTCGCCGCCCTGGCCACGGCGATCGAGATTCATCAGACGACGCTCTCCCGACTGCGGGCCGAGGCGGCCGCGGCCAACCAACGGGAGGCGGCCGCGGTGACAACGCTCCGCTGGCAGCAGTCGCGGCGCGGCGATCTCGAGGCCGGCGTCACGCGGGCCGCGGCCGCCCGTGACCAGGCCGTCCACGCGGCCGCGACCACCGCCGCCGAGGCCGCGGCCGGCGCCGCTCGGAGCGAGGCGACCGCCGCGGCGCTCGCCGCCGTCGAGGCCCAGCTCGCGGAGTGCGCCCAGTTGGCGGCCGGCTCCGGCGACCATTGGAGCGAGGCTCGCTCGCTGCTCGCCAGCGCCGGCGCGGCGCTCGACGAGCGGCGGCAGGGCCGGCTGCGGCTCGAGGCGAGCCTGGAGGCCACGTCGCAGCGGATCGCCGAGGCGGTGGCCGCCGTCGAGTCGGCCCGCGACGTCGCTGCGGCGGCCCGCGACCGACGGGCCCGGCTCGCCGAGGCCCGCGCGGCAGGCGAGGGACACATCCAGTCGCTGCAAGCCCGGCTGGCCAAGGCGGGCCGCGAGGTCGAGTCGGCCGAGGCCGCTCACCGGGGGGCAACGGCCAGGCTGCAGGCCGCCTGGCGGGATCTGGCCGACGGCCGGGCTGCGGCCGAGGCCTGCCGTGAGCGGCGCGATCTTCTTGACGACCTCGTCGCCAGGCAGGACGGGCTCTCCGACGCGGCCCGCAGTCTCTTGCAAGATGCCGACTCGCCCGTGCCCGGCCTGTCCGGCATGCTCGCCGACGCCCTGGTGGTGCCCGTCGAGTGGGCCGAACTCGTCGATCTGGCGCTCGGGCAGCTCGCCCGGAGCCTGCTCGTCGAATCGCTCGACGACGTGATCGACTGGCACGCCGCCGTTCCGGGCCGCGCCGCGGATGGTGGCCGGGTCGGGTTCGTGGCCACCGCCGCGGTTCCCGAGCCCGGTGACTTCGAGCCGGCGGCGGAGGCGGGCGTGGTGGGCCGGCTCGATCGGCTCGTGACAGGTGACACACCCACCGTCGCTGCGCCGCTCGTCCGCCGTCTGCTGGGCCGCATCTGGGTCGTGGAGTCCCTCGCCGCAGCCGCCTCCCTGCTCGAGGCCGCCCCGGCCGGCACGCTCCTCGTGACCCGCGCCGGAGAGTCGCTCTCGGCGACGGGCGGGCTCGAGATCGGCGCGGGCACGGCGACGCTCGGGCTCGTCTCGCGCCGGAGCGAGCTCCGCGAGCTCGAACAGCGGGTCGCCGAACTCGCAGCCGGCGTCGACCGGGTGACCGCGGCCGTGACTGCCCGCGAGACCGAACTCGCCAGCCTCGCCGACGAGCTGAAGGCCACCCAGAGCCGCCGGCAGCAGGCAGCCGACGCGCTCGCCCTGGCGCGGGCCGACTTCGAGCGGCTGGGCCGCGACGAGCGAGCGGCCGACGAGACGATCAGCCGGGCCGATGAGGCCGTGCAGGAGGCGGAACGCAAGGCGATCGCCGCGGAGGCGGCAGGCCGCTCCGCCCAGGCCGCGCTCGCGGAGGCCGCCGCCGGGGTCGCCGGCGCCGAAGCCGACCTGACGCGGCGCCGCGAGGCCGTCGAACGGCTGGAGCGGAGCCGCGGCGAGCTGATCGAGGACCTTCAGCGGCTGAAGGTCGAGCGGGTCGCCCTCGCCGAGAAGGTCGATCGCTACCGCGACGAGGCGGCCGCCGTGGCTGCACGCGTCCGCAGTCACCGCGAGGCGGTCACCCTGGCGAATCGCGCGGTGGACGAGGCCGGCGGTCGGCTGCGGGCCTGGGAGCTCGAACTGCTCGCGGCGGGCGGGGCCCATGCGGAACTCGCCTGGGAGGCCGAACGAGCCGGCGTCGCGCTGGCCGGCGCCGAGGACGAGGCCGCTCGCTGCGAAGCCGCGCGCCGCTCGGCCGCGGCCGAGCAGGATGCGGCCCGCGCCGAAGTCGCCGCCATCTCCGAGCGAATCCATGCCCGGGAACTCGAGGCCGGGGAAGCCCGCCACCAGCGGGTTCGGATCGTGGAGCGGATCCGCGACGAGTACGACCTCGACATCGACGCCCTCGCGGTCACCGCAGCAGAAGACGCCCCGGCTGGGGGCGTGTCTCCGGCCGAGCCCGGCGCCCCCGAACCCGAGCCGATCCCCGCCGACCGCGGCGAGCTCGAGGCGGCGATCGAGGAGCTGCGGCGGAAGGTGGCCCACATGGGCAGCGTCAACCTCGAGGCGCTCGCCGAGGCCGAGGAACTCGCCGCCCGGCTGGCGACCCTCGAGGCCCAGCTTCACGACGTGACCGCCGCCCGGGAGGCGATCGAGCAGCTGATCGCGCGGATCGACGACGACAGCCGGCGGCTCTTGGGCGAGACGATCGAGACCGTCCGCGGCCACTTCCGCGAGCTGTTCGAGCGGGTCTTCGGCGGCGGCCAGGCCGACCTCGTGCTCGAGCCGGGCGTGGACCTGCTCGAAACCTCGGTGGAGATCGTCGCCCGCCCGCCCGGCAAGGAGCCCCGCAACATCTCGCTGCTCTCGGGTGGCGAGAAGACCATGACTTGCGTGGCACTGCTGCTGGCGATCTTCCGCTCCCGACCGAGCCCCTTCTGCGTGCTCGACGAGGTCGATGCGGCCCTCGACGAGGCCAACGTGGACCGGTTCGTGGGCGTGCTCCGCGACTTCCTCTCCGCCACCCAGTTCATCGTCGTCACCCACTCCAAGAAGACGATGGCCGCGGCCGGCACGCTCTACGGGGTCACGATGGAGGAGTCGGGAGTCTCCAAGCGGATGTCGGTCCGGTTCGAGACGGCCGCCGCCGCCCGCACCAGCCGGGCGGCCTGAGCCCCGTTTTCCGCTTCCTTCGGTGCGTCCCCGAAGTTCGGCTCAAGTCGCACGACACGATCTTTCGATTTACAGGCTTGGATGGTCACGTCACGGACGTGTCCGGGAGCAATCCCGGCCGCCCGGAGGCGTGGCGCAGGGGGGGAATCCTGCGAGTCCAAGGCCGATCCCGGTCGTTGCCCGTTTTCGGGCGGCAACCGGTGACTGGCCCTTCTCACGCCCCTCCTGCGCCCCCGGACCCTTCCGGCGTGGGGCACGACGGTGCGGCGCTCCCCGCGTGGCTCGACCGATTCGCACCACAGGGGGGCCGTGTCCCGCAGGTCTTGCACCGGCGGACTGGCCATGTCGATTTCGGACACGAAAGATCCATTCATGGAGTCCACGCGATGAAGGTTTTCACGACAGGCCAGGTCGCCAAGATCTGTAAAGTTGCTCCCCGCACGGTGAGCAAGTGGTTCGACTCCGGCCGGCTCAAGGGCTACCGCATCCCGGGCAGCCAGGACCGCCGCATTCCACGGGAGTATTTGATCAAGTTCCTCAAGGAGCACGGCATGCCGCTGGGCGACCTCGAGGACGAGGCGATGGCGAAGGTGCTGCTCGTCGGCCAGGACCAGGTCCTGATCGAGAATGTGAAGCGACACCTCCCCGTCGAGAAGTCGTTCAAGATCCAGGTGGCGGCCAGCGGCTTCGAGGCCGGGATCCAGGCCGAGAGCTTCCATCCCGACTGCATCGTGGTGGACTACTCGATCGGCCGGATCGACGCCCAGCAGATCTGCCAGAACCTGAAGCGGAATCCCGAGTACGCCGACACGATCGTGATCGCCCTCTTGCCCGACGACGGGTCACAGATCACGGTCGACCGCAACCACGTCAACGAGAGCTTCAAGAAGCCCTTCGACGTGGCCCTGCTGGCCGAACGGCTCCGGACGCTCATCGGCGCCAAGAAGGAGCTGGTCTGAGGCTGCGTTCCCCGGCGGCCCAAGGCCGGCGGAACGGGTCTCAACCCAACGCACCGGCGACTCCATGACTCCATGACTCCATGACCACGGCCCGGCGCACCCCCTGCGGGGAGCGCCGGGCCGTCGCGTTGACTCCCCGGGCTGGTATCATCCGCCCCATGAGCGACTCGTCCCCAGCCGGCATCCGGATGATCGACGTCGGCGGCAAGGCGGTGTCGCTGCGGACGGCGCGGGCCTCCGCCCGGCTCGTGGCCCGGCCCGAGACGCTCGCCCGGATCCGGGCCGGCGGCCTGGAGAAGGGCGACGCCCTGGCCGCCGCCCGCCTGGCCGGGATCATGGCCGCCAAGCGGACGAGCGAGCTCGTGCCCCTCTGCCATCCCCTGCCGCTCGACGCGGTTGAGGTGGCGATCGACTGCACGCCGACGGACCACGTCGCCATCCAGGCCACCGTCCGGGCCACGGCCCGCACCGGGGTGGAGATGGAGGCGCTCGTCGCGGTGACGGCCGCCGCCCTCACGATCTACGACATGGCCAAGTCGATCGACCCCGGGATGGAGCTGGCGGGCGTCCGCCTGGAAGAGAAGATCGGCGGGGTGCGGGGCGACTATCAGCGGCCCACGGCCGGGGGCGACTGAGCCAGGATCGGCTCGAGCTCGTCGACGAAGTCGCGAACGTCCTTGAACTCGCGATACACGCTCGCGAACCGGACATAGGCCACCTGGTCGAGCCCCTTGAGCAGCTCCATGATCCGCTCGCCGATCACCTGGCTGGGCACCTCGCTCTCGTAGGCGCCGTAGAGCTCGGCCTCGACCGCCGCCACCGCCTGCTCGATGTCGTCCTCGGTGACAGGCCGCTTCCAGCAGGCCTTGGCCAGGCCCCGCTTGATCTTGTCCCGATCGAAAGGGTCGCGGACGCCCTCCTTCTTGACCACCGTCAGCAGCTGCCGCTCGATCCGCTCGTAGGTCGTGAACCGGCGGCGGCAGGCGAGGCACTCACGGCGGCGGCGGATCGAGCCGCCGTCGTCGCCGGCTCGGGAGTCGATCACCCGGTCGTTGTCGGCTCGGCAGAAGGGGCAGCGCATTGGATCGGCCTCGGGGTGCCCGCGAAATGTAGGGGCCGGGCCACCGAACCGGCAAGCCGGCGATTCACCACGGGTCGGCGCCCGCGGGCATCACATGTCCGGCCCGTCGAGGGAGTCGATCTCACCGTCGGCATCGGGATCGTCGGCTGCGATCACCGGGCCGAGGCCGCCGGCGGGCTGGGCGGCACGGGCGAGCTTCCAGTCGCGACGCTGGCGTGAGCTGGGGATCTTCATCGCCTTGCGATATTTCGTGACCGTCCGCCGGGCCACCGTGATGCCCCGCTTGGCCAACTCCTCGACCAGGTCGTCGTCGCTGTAGGGCGAATCCTTCGGCTCGCCGTCCACGATCTCCTGAAGCTTGAGCCGCACGGTGTCCCAGGCGACCTCGTCACCGTCGGCGCTGGTCGTCCCGCCGACGAAGAACTTCCGCAGGGGATGGATGCCCCGCGGGGCCTGCAGCCACTTGTCGTCGACCGCCCGGCTGACCGTGGTCACGTGCATCCCGATCCGGTCGGCGATCTGCTGCATCTTGAGCGGCTCGAGCGCCTCCGGCCCCTCGACCAGGAACCGCGTCTGGTGATCGACGATCGCCTGGGCCGTCTTCAAGAGCGTGCTGCGGCGCTGCTCGATCGCGTCGATCAGCCACTGGGCGGAGTTGATCTTCCGCTTGATGTATTCCCGGGTGGCCGGGTCGGTGTCGGGCGAGAGCAGCATCTCGCGGTAGGTCGGGCTGATCCGCAGCGCCGGCAGATCGATCTCCTCGAGCCGGCACTTCCAGCTGCCGTCGGGCTGCTGATCGACGTAGACGTCGGGCTTCACCGGCACCACGATCGGCGTCGTAAAGACGGCCCCCGGCTTGGGCCGCAACGAGTGCAGCTGGTCCCGGAGCGCCTCGATCTCCTCCAGCGAGAGCCCCATCTTCCGCTCGATCACCGGGAGCCGATTACCCGCCAGATCCTCGAGGTGATCTGCGACGAGTCGCCGCAACTGCCGGGCGTTCGGCATGTCGGGGCGGATCTGGAGCAGCAGGCACTCCCGCAGATCCCGGGCCGCCACGCCGGGCGGGTCGAGCCCCTGCACGACCTTGAGCGCCCGCTCGAGCTGTGCGAGCTGGTCGCCGGGGCCGTCGGGATCGACGAGTTCGGCCAGCGGCATCGGCAGGTAACCGTTGGCATCGAGGTTGTAGATGATCTTGTCGGCCGCCTGACGCACCGGCTCGGGCAGGTCCTCGCTGGTGAGCTGGGCGTGGAGATGGTCACAGAGCGTCTCCGGCCGCTCCTGCATGTTGGCCATCAGGTCGAGGTAGCGATCGCCCGCCTGGTCGATCTGGGCCGCGGACGGGCGGCTCCGGTCGTCGTCGCTGTCGGGGTATTCGGCCGACCAGTCATACGACCGCTCGAAGTCAGCCTGGTTGGCATGCTCGTGGTCCACCACCAGCGGGGTTTCGTCCACCGTCTTGGAGGAGGCGGCCGGCTCCGCCGTCGTGTCAGCCCCGGAGGGCTCCGCGGCCGCGACCTCGTCCTGGCCGGCCTCGTCCACCTCGAGCGTCTCGTTGTTCTGGATCTCCTGCTCGATCCGCTCCTCGAGCGCCAGCACGGGCAGTTGCAGGATCTCCATCGACTGGATCATGCGCGGCGCGAGCACCTGCTTCTGCGCCAACCGCATTTCCTGGCCGAACGACATCCGCATCGCTGTCTCGCTCCGAGGGCCAAGGCGGCCGGGGCCACCTCGCCCCTGTAGGATACCTCAGGCAGCCGGATCGGCGGCCGACCGGTGAGAATTGCGTGAGCGCGGGCCGGGCCGCAGCCCGACGTCAGTCGGCCCAGCGGCGGCGGCCCGTGATGGCGTCGGCGAGCATCTCGCGATTGGCCTGCTCGAGCGACGCGCCCACGGTGAGCCCACGGGCCAGCCGCGTGATCTCGACGGGCAGCTCGGCCAGCCGCTCGGTGACCAAGAGGGCCGTGGCGTCGCCCTCCACGTTGGGAGTGGTGCCCAGGATGACCTCGCGAAACCCGCCGCCCCGCACCCTGGCCTCGAGGGCATCGAGCGTGAGCCGCTCCGACCCCCTGCCCTCCAGGGGCGCGAGCCGTCCCTGCAGCACATGATAGAGGCCGCGGTAGGCGCCCGCCTGCTCGAGCGCCAACAGGTCCCGCACCTGCTCCACCACGCAGAGTAGCCCGCGATCGCGATTGGGATCGCGGCAGATCCCGCACTCCTCGCCTTCGGCCAGGTTGCCGCAGGTGCCGCAGGGACGGAGGTTCTCCTTGACGGCCCTGATCGCGGCCGCAAACTCGAGCGCCGGATCGCGGGGCATCATCAAGACGTGGTAGGCCAGCCGTTCGGCGGTCCGCCGGCCGATACCGGGCAGGTCGGCGAAGGCGGTCACGAGCCTGGCCACCGCCCCCTGCCCATCCGACCGCCGCGGCTCGGGTTGTTTGTCAGCCATCGTGTCCCTCGGCTTCCTCGTCGGTCGGCCCCGCTTCGTCGCCCGCCGCGGCAGTGGGGCCTCCGCCCGCCATCACCGCCGCCACCACCGGCTCGACCTCCCGCGGCCGCAGCGGCTCTACCTTGCGGATCGCCGCGTCGAACAGGGTCCGGGCATGGGTCACGAGCGGATGATCGGTGGCGGCCCGCACGAGCGCCGCCTGCGAGTTCACGGCGGCCTGCGGCGGCCGCTCGGGCTCGGCGCCGGCCGGCTTGGGCGGTGCGAGCAGGATCGTATGCCGCACCGCGCGGCCCGCGCGGGCCTCGAGCCCGGCCGCGAGCGCCGCGACGGAGTCGGGACGCCGGAGGAACGAGGCCGCCGTGGTGGCCTCGGCCGGCAGTGAGACCTCGAGCACCCCGTCTCGCCAGGCAGCGGCGGCGGCCGTGGCCGCAAAGTCCGCGGCCAGCCCGTCGAGCGACTCGGTGACGACCTGCCAGAGAGCCAGCGGGTCGCCCGGCGGCTGCGATACGGAGGGCGGCGGCGGTCCCGGCCTCTCGACGGCGACGGTCGCGGCTGCTATCGGCGCCGCCGCGATGGGCGCGGCCGCCACGATCGGGTCCGGCGCCGCATGGGCGGGAGCGGGCCGCGGAGGTGGTGCGTCCGCTCGGGCGACGTGAGCCGCGGGCGGGGGCCGCTCAGGCGTCAGGTCAGCCGTTTTTTTTTCGCGCGGCGCCGCAGCCGACGGGGTTGCCGACGGAGCCCCGGCCGCCACGCGGTCGACGGCGGCGGCCAGGCTCTCGAGATCCTCCATCGTCGCCAGCCGCACCACGGCCATCTCAGCCAAGACCGCGGCATGGCCGCTGGTCCGCATCCGCCCCAGGGCCTGGTCGAGGATCTGGAGCATCGCCAGCACCGTGGCCGTGCCCAGGTCGCGGCCCGTCGCCGCCACATCGATGCCGAGGCCGTTCGAGCCCGCGAGCGTCTCCGCCGGGCAGCCCACGCTCGCCAGCAGGCAGTCACGCAGGGCTGCGAGCAGTTGCTCCATCACGCCCCCGGGATCAGCGCCGCCTACGAGCGCCAGGTCGAGGGCCGCGAGGGCTCGGGCCGCGTCGCGGGCGGCCACGGCCGCGAGCAGCTCGCCGATCCGCTCCTCGCTGCCGGTGCCGATCACGGCGTGCACGTCGTCCACACCGATCGGCCCGTGCGCCGACCCGAGCAGCTGCTCGAGAAGCGACTGGCTGTCCCGCATGCTGCCGGCGGCCCGCCTGGCGATCAGCTCCAGGGCCGCCGCCGACACCTCGCCCCCCTCGGCCTCCACGATCTGCGCGAGCCGCCGCGAGATCGCCGGGGCGTCCACCGTCACGAAGTCGAACCGCTGGCAGCGGGAGAGGATCGTGATCGGCAGCTTCTCGGGCTCGGTCGTGCAGAACACGAACTTTACGTGCCCCGGCGGCTCCTCGAGGGTCTTGAGGAGCGCGTTGAAGGCCTCCCGGGTGAGCATGTGCACTTCGTCGATGATGTACACCTTGAAGCGGCCGCGGGCCGGGCGGACGGCCACGTTCTGCCGGAGGCTCCGGATCTCGTCGATCCCACGGTTGCTGGCGGCGTCGATCTCGACCACGTCCACGTCCTGGCCCGCCGTGATCGCCGTGCAGGCGTCGCAGGCGTTGCAGGGCTCGGCCGCCGGGCCCGTCTCGCAGTTGAGCGCCTTGGCGTAGATCCTGGCGGCGCTCGTCTTGCCCACGCCGCGGGCCCCCGTGAACAGGTAGGCGTGGCCGATCCGGCCGCTCTCGATCGCCCCGGAGAGGCCGCGGGCGACGTGCTCCTGGCCCACCAAGTCGGCGAACCGTTGCGGCCGGTAGCGGCGGGCCACCACCTGGTAGCCGGCGCCGCCTGGCTGCGTCGGGCTCGCGGCTGGGTCGGTCGTGGCCATGGGGCGCTTGGACAGCTCTCCGAAAGCCTCACCTCGGCCGCCGATGAGAGGCCCACCGCACAAAGGGACGACTGCTTATGGCTGCTGCGGTTAGGCCCTGACCAGATTCACAGATCCCCATCGCAGGGGCCTCTCATCGGCGGCCGCGGGTGTCGCGCCGGCACCATGTTTTTGTACGCCCCACCGCCGCAGCGGTCAAAGGCTGGCCGGCAAACCGGCCTCCGGCTGCTACATTTTTCGCCATGGCAGCCGCGAAGTCACCGATGATGCAGCAGTTCGAGGCGGCGAAAGCCCGCTGCCCCGGAGCGGTCGTGCTGTTTCGGATGGGCGACTTCTACGAACTCTTCGGCGACGACGCCCGCGAGGCGGCCGCCCTCCTCGACCTCACGCTGACCAGCCGCGACAAGGGCCCCGACGCCCTGCCGATGGCCGGCTTCCCGCACCATCAGCTCGACCCGCAGCTCGTCAAGCTCGTGGCCGCCGGCCGCCGGGTGGCAATCTGCGAGCAGATCGACGATCCCAAGACCACGAAGGGGTTACTCCGCCGCGAGGTGACGCGGATCGTGACGCCCGGCATCGCCGCCGACGAGTCGCTGCTCGACCCTGACCGGTGCAACTTCCTGGTCGCGATCCTCCCGGAGCGGCGCCGGGGCGAAATGGCCGCGGATGGCTCTGGAGACGAGACACGCGGTCGCGTGGGCCTGGCCTGGATCGACGTGGCCGCGGGGAGGTTCGAGGCGGCGGTGATCCCCCGTGACGACCTGACCGACCACCTGCTCAGGCTCGATCCGGCCGAGTGCCTCTGCGCCGAGCGAGACCGGCCCGATGTCGAGGAGCTCGTAACGGCTGCCGGGGGCGGCCGCGCGGTCACGAGCCGGCCCGACTGGTGGTTCGAGCCGGCCACGGCCGAGGCGGCGCTCGCCCGGGCGCTGGGCGGCCGGCGGCTCGAGGGCTTGGGCTTCGAGCCGGCCGACGACGCGCTGGGCATCGCCGCAGCGGGGAGCGTGGTCGCGTATCTCGAGGAGAACGAGCCGGCGGCCGTGGGCCGCATCGACACGCTCGCGCCCTGGCGGCCGGGCCTGCGGCTGGAGATCGACGAAGCCTCCCGTCGCAGCCTCGAGCTCGTCCGTTCCACGGCCACTGGTCGCCGCGATGGCTCGCTGGCCGGCGTGCTCGATCGGACGAAGACGGCGATGGGCGCGCGGCTGCTCGGCGAGTGGCTCGCGGCGCCGCTGGTGGATCGGGCCGCGATCATCGACCGGCACGACGCCGTGGCGGCGTTTGTGGCCGACGCGTCGCGGGCGGCGCGGCTCGCCGAGCGGCTGGCGGGGATCGGCGACGTGGAGCGGCTCGTGGGCCGGGTCGTGACCGGCCGGGCCGGGCCCCGCGACCTCGAGCGGCTCGGCCATGCGGCCACGATCCTGCCCGATGTGCTCGGCCTGCTCGCGGGAGCGAGCGGCCTGCTCGCCGACCTGCGGGAGAGCCTCGACCCCTGCGCCGACGTCGCCGCACGGGTCACCGCCACGCTCCGCGAGGGCTGCCCGGTGTTCGCCCGCGAGGGAGGCTTCATCCGCCCGGGCTTCGACCAGCCGCTCGACGAGCTGGCCGAGCTCGCCAGCGGCGGCAAGGCCTGGATCACCCGCTACCAGGCCCAGGAGATCGAGCGGACGGGCATCGCCTCGCTGAAGGTGGGCTACAACCGCGTGTTCGGGTTCTTTCTCGAGGTGGGCCGGTCGCACGCCGAGAAGGTGCCGCCGGAGTACGTCCGCAAGCAGACGGTCAAGAACGCCGAGCGGTACACGACGCCCGAGCTCGACGAACGGCAGCGGCAGGTGCTCGGCGCCGAGGAGGAGGCGATCCGCCGCGAGATCCAACTGCTCGACGAGTTGCGGAGCTTCGTGGCCGGCGAGCGGAGCCGGCTCGACCGGGCCGCCGGGATCCTGGCGATCCTCGATGTGCTCGTGGCGCTGGCCGACGTGGCCCGCCGCCGGGGTTGGGTGAGGCCGGAGATCACCGCCGGGGGCGAACTCGAGATCGAGGCCGGCCGGCATCCGGTGCTCGAGGAGATGCTGCCCCCGGGCACGCTCGTGGCCAACGACCTCGCGCTTGCGGCCCGGCCCCCCGACGGCCCGCCGCCGGCCGGCGACGCCCCCGCGATCCTGCTCGTCACCGGCCCCAACATGGGTGGCAAGAGCACCTTCATCCGCCAGGCCGCGCTGATGGTGGTGCTCGCCCAGGCGGGCAGTTTCGTGCCGGCCAAGCGGTGCCGGCTGGGCATCGTGGACCGGCTCTTCGCCCGAATCGGGGCCGGCGACGACTTGGCGCGGGGCGCGAGCACGTTCCTGGTCGAGATGTCGCAGACCGCACGGATCCTGAATCGGGCCACGCCCCGCAGCCTCGTGATCCTCGACGAGGTGGGCCGGGGCACGAGCACCTTCGACGGCCTGGCGATCGCCCAGGCCGTGGTGGAGCACCTCCAGGGCTCGGTCGGCTGCCGCACGCTCTTCGCGACGCACTATCTTCAGCTTGCCGAACTGGCGCGGCTTCCGGGCGTGGGCAACGCCCAGGTGCTCGTCAAGCAGCACCGCGACGAGCTTGTGTTTCTGCACCAAGTCGCCGCCGGCGCCGCCGACAAGAGCTGGGGCGTGCACGTGGCCCGGCTGGCCGGCGTGCCCACCAAGGTGATCGAGCGGGCCCGCGACCTGCTGCTCGCGCTCGAGAGCGACGCCGCAGCCGCCCCCAAGCCCCGCCGCAAGCCGGCGGCAAGCGAGCAGAAATCGCTGTTTGAGTGAACGTGCGATTCGCCGCACCAATGGGCCCGCGAGGGGTTGCCCGAGCCCGTGACGTCCAACGGAGTGGGGAGCCGGGGGTGAAAGCCTCCGTCGCTGGGATATTTCGCACGACGGTCTGTTTCGCTTCCACGCCAACTGAGCGAAATCTCCAGGCTCCTCCGGCTTCCACCCCCGGCTCCCGGTCGATCGTGTTCACCGTTGGACGGCGAGGGGTCGCCCGTGCCAATCGAGCGGCGTTGCTGGCCGAGCGCAGGCAGGATGCCGAAGCGAGGGCAGCATCGAGCGACCGAAAGGCAGGATGCCTGAAGGAAGCGTCCGCACGATGGCACGGGCGACCCCGAGCCCACGCGCGGAAGGCCCGCCTCACCCGCACTGGTTCATCTTGTCCCGCGGCGTGCCGGCGGCCACGAGCTCGGGCTTGAGCCGCGCGGCGGTGAGCGTCGCGTCGTCGGGGGCGAGCGTGACCGGGATGCTCTTGTAGGCCGGCGTGCGGGAGAGCGGGTCGGCGGCCTTGGGTACGAGCACGTTGCTCTCGGGGTAATACATCGCCACGCAGCCCGGGCGGATCTCCGGAAACGCCGACACGATCTGGCCCCGCATCTCGCCGGTGGCGCTCGCGATCCGGCAGCGGCCGCCGGCCGTGAGCCCGAACCTGCGGATGTCGTCGGGGTGGATCAAGACGATGTCCCGCCGTGTTTGGTTGCGGTAGAGATCCTCTTCCTCGTAGACGACCGTGTTGAACTGCCCCTCGCTGCGGATCGTCATCAGGACGAGCCCGTCCGGGGCGGGTGGCAGCTCGTGGACGACGAGATGGGCTTTGCCGTCGGCCGTGGGGAAGGCGGCCGTGTCGAGCGCCCGGCCGGGGATCGAAAACTCCTTCTTCGTTTTGTCGATCTCGGCGATCTGCTCGAGGCCGGGAACGATGGCCGCGATCGCCCGGCGGATCGTGCTGGTATGGGCCATGTCGTGCCAGTTCACCGGGCCGCCTGCGCCCAAGACCCGCAGAGCCAGCTCCGCGATGATCTCGACCTCGGCCCGGGGGCCCGAGTGCTCGTCGCTCGGGTGCCGCGGCTTACCGCCGTCGGAGAGCCGGATGTAGCTGAACATGCTCTCCTGCGTGGAGGGCTCAGGCTCCTCGTCGCGGGCGAGCACCGGAAGGATGATCGTCTCCTCGCCGCCGAGGCCGCCGGCGTGCCCCGTGTTGAGCGACGTGCTGAGATAGACGACCGTGTCGATCTTGGCCATCGCCCGCTCGGCAAAGGTGGCGTCGGGGCTGGCTCCCCAGAGGTTGCCGCCGAGGCAGAGGGCGAACTTCATCCGGCCAGCGTCGGCGGCGTCGAGGCACTCGAGTGTGTCGTAGCCCTTCGTCGTGGGGAGCTTCACGCCGAAGTGGCTCTCGAGCCGCTCGAAGAGCGCGGCCTTGAGCGTGGGGGTGACGCCGACGGTGCCCATGCCCTGGATGTTGGAGTGGCCGCGGATCGGCTGCAGGCCTGCACCCGGCCGGCCCACCATCCGCCGCATGAGCGCGAGCGCCGCGATCGCCTGCACGGTGGCCGCGCCGTGGAGGTGGTGCGTGACGCCCATCGTCCAGGCGAACACGGCCCGTTTGCTCTCGGCATACTGCGCGGCGAGGTCGTCGATCTCACGCTTGGAAACGCCGCTCTTGGCCACGATCTCGTCCCAGGAGAGGGCGTCGATCCTGGCGGCGAGTTCGGGCCAGCCGGTGCAGTGCTCCCGCAGGAAGGGCTCGTCCACGATCGGCTCGCCGGCCGCGTTGACTCCCCGCTCGGCCTGCAGTTCCACGAGCCGCTTCATGAGCCCATAGACAAGGGCCAGGTCGCCGCCGACATAGGGCTGCACGTAGGTACTCGCGATCTCGGCCCCGAAGACCAGCGCCCAGGGATCGCTCGGCACCGAGAAGTTGACGAGCCCCGTCTCCACGATCGGGTTGACCACCACCACCTTCCCGCCCTTGCGGCGGACGGTCATCAAGGTCCGCATCATCCGCGGGTGATTACTCGCGGGGTTGCCCCCGATCAGCATCGTGAAGTCGCTCTGCTCCATGTCGTCGAGCTGGATCGTGCCGGCGCCGGTGCCGATCACGGTCGCCAGGCCCACGCCACTGGCCTGGTGGCAGTAGTAGGAGCAGTTGTTGACGTGGTTCGTGCCGTAGAGCCGGGCGAAGAGCTGGAGCAGGAAGCCCGCCTCGTTGCTCGAGCGGCCGCTGAAGTAGAAGAAACTTTCCTCGGGTGCGGTCGCCCGGAGCTTGGCCGCGATCCGCGCCATCGCCTCGCCCCAGGAGAGCGGCCGGTAGTGCTGTGAGCCTTTTTCGATGATCACGGGCTGCACCAACCGGCCCGAGTGCTCCATCTCACGGGGCGAGAACCGCCGGAGTTGCGGGATCGAATAGGTCTCGAAGAAGGCCGGCTTCACCGCCCCCTGCATGTCGGCGACCATCGCCTGAAACGACTTCTTGCAGACCTCGGGGAAGTGGCCGGCCTCGTTGACCATCCCGCCCGCCTGGCCGCCCATGCCCAGGGCACAGGTCTTGCAGGCGTTCTTCGACCGCATCGCCTTCCAGAGCGCCCACAGGCCGCCGGCCTCACGGGCCTTCTTGAACGTGTAGAGGACGGCCCGCCAGCCGCCTCCGGTTTTGACGCGTCCCATCGGGCGTTGCTCGCGGTGTGGTCAGGGGACTGGTGGAAAGGTCAAACGTGAGGGCCGGGGTTGCCCGTGCCATCTCGCCGGACGTTCGCTACAGCCATCCTGGCTTCCGCTCACTCGAAGGAAACCTCGCTCCGCCATCCTGGCTGCGCTCGGTTTCCTACGCCGCTCGATTGGCACGGGCAACCCCTCACGACCCGTGCCAATCGCGGATGCTTCCCAGAGGCGTCAACCCAGGCTCACGGTCACGGTCTTGTGCTCGAGGTAGGGGTCGAGCCCCTTCTCGCCGAGCTCGCGGCCGAACCCCGACTGCTTGAAGCCGCCGAAGGGGGCCGCCGCGTCGAACACGTCATAGCAGTTGACCCAGACCGTGCCGGCCCGGAGCCGCTTGGCCGCCTCGTGGGCCCGGCCGATGTCGCGGGTCCAGACGGCGGCGGCCAGGCCGAAGTTGGTGGCGTTGGCCCGGCGGATCAGCTCGTCCATGTCGGAGAACCTCAGCACCGAGAGCACCGGACCGAAGATCTCCTCCCGGGCGATCGCCATCTCGTCCTTGACGTTCGTGAACACGGTCGGCTCGATGAAGAAGCCCTTGTCACCCACGCGGCCGCCGCCGGCGGCGAGCGTGGCCCCTTCCTTCTGCCCGGCCTGGATGTAGCCCATGATCTTGTCGAACTGGGCCTTGTCGACCTGCGGCCCCTGCTGGGTGGCCGGATCGAAAGGGTCGCCCACGCGGCGGGCCTTGCTGTCGGCCACCACCCGCTCGACGAACTCGCCGTGGATCTTGTCCTCCACGAACAGCCGCGAGCCCGCGCAGCAGCACTGACCCTGGTTGAGATAGATGCCGACGTGGGCTCCCGCCGCCGCGGCGTCGAGGTCGGCGTCGGCGAACACGATGTTGGGGCTCTTGCCGCCGAGCTCGAAGGTGAGCCGCTTCAGCTGGTCAGCCGCCTGCCGCATGATGATCTGGGCGGTCTCGCCCGAGCCGGTGAAGGCCACCTTGTCGATCCCGGGGTGCTTGACGATCGCCGCGCCGGCCGTGGGACCGAAGCCCGGCACCACGTTGATCACGCCGTCGGGCACGCCGGCCTCCTGCGCCAGCCGCGCGAGCCTGAGGGCCGTCAGCGGCGTCTGCTCGGCGGGCTTCATCACCACCGTGCAGCCGGCGGCGAGCGCCGGCCCCCACTTCCAAGCCACCATCAGGATCGGGAAGTTCCAGGGGATGATCTGGCCGGCCACGCCCACGGGCTCCTTCCGCGTGTAGCAGAAGAAGTTGCCGTTGATCGGGATCGTGGCCCCCTGGATCTTGTCGGCCCAGCCGGCGTAGTAGCGGATCACCTGGATCGCCAGCGGGATGTCGCCGAGCTTCGCGTCGCTCACCGGCTTGCCGTTGTCGAGCGACTCGAGCGCCGCCAGCTCGTCGATCTCGGCTTCCATCAGGTCGGCCAGCCGCATCATGATCCGGCCGCGTTCCCGGGCGTCCATCCGCGGCCACGGTCCCTCGTCGAAAGCCTTGCGGGCGGCCCGCACCGCCATCTCGACGTCGGCGGCGTCGGCCTCGGCGACGCTCGCGATCACCTCCTCTGTCGCAGGATTGATCGTCTCGAAGGTCTTGCCGCTCCGGGCCGGCGTCCACTGGCCGTCGATCAGGAGTTGCGTCTGACGGATCTGCGGCCGGGCGGCCTTGCGCGGGGCGGTGACGGTGGCCATGCAAGCGTTCCTCAAGAGGGCGTATTCCCCGGACCTGAACCAGATCAGACCCGAATATTTGCGAAGCTGATCGTAGCCGCGATAGGCTGGGCTGTGCAAGGAAGGCGGTGGTGTCGCGCGGTGCGGCACCATGCAACCAGTGTTCGACGCGGCCTCGCTTCCGGGCGGGCCGCAGGTGCGGCCGGTGGCTGGGTTCGATTCCCAGCCTCGTCCGCGACAACCAGGAGTTCCCAGCGATGCGTGCTTTGCGTGCGACGAGTGTGATGGCGGCGATGGTGCTCGGGCTGACGGTGACCGCCTCTGCGGAGGTGACCAGCGGCCCGCAGGTGGGCGAGACGGTCGGCGCCTTCACGGTCACCAAGGTGACCGGCAACCCCGACGACGGCGTGGCGGACGGCCGGACGCTCTGCTACCGCTGCAAGATGGGCCAGCGGCCCGTGGTGATGGTCTTCGCCCGCTCGGCCGACGAGTCGTTCGCGAAGTTTCTCAAGAAGCTCGAGGGCGAGCTCGAGGAGCATGCCGACGACAAGCTGACCGCCTTCGTGAACATGATCGGCACCGACGCCGAGAGCCTGAAGAAGGCCGCCGCCGACTTCGTCGCCAAGCACGAGATCAAGCGGGTGGCGTTCGTGATCCCCGAGGACGTCGAGAACGGCCCGCCGGACTTCAAGATCGCCCCCGAAGCCGACGTCACCGTCGTCTGCTACAAGGGCGGCGAGGTGAAGGCCAACCACGCCTTCGCCAAGGGCGGCCTGTCCGACGAGAAGGTCGACGCTGTCGTCGAGGCGTCGTGCAAGCTGGTTGACTGACTTTTGCCCGGGCCTCCGCCGGGGCCTAACCGGCCCCGGCGGACCTCGCGGCACGAGGATGTGTGGTCACACCGAATGATCGCCTCCGTCCTCCGCCGCCTCTGGCACCTGGTGATCACGCCCTACGAGCCAGACTCGGCCGAGGCGGGCTACCTGAAGCGGGCCCAAGTGCAGGAGGATCCCCGGGCGCGGGTCACCGTCGCCGTGCTCGC
>JBIIYH010000379.1:0-2556 GCA_044346905.1 Pirellulales bacterium | reverse complement strand
TGCCCGGATCGGTGGCCAGGATGTAGTCCACCTCCAGATCCCGGCCCGCGGCCTTGGCGGCCTGGGCCGCGCGATTGACGTGGCCGAGCCGGTCGTCGGGCATGTGGACCTCGAGTTCCCAGGGGCCGGTCTTGTCGGCGATGCTCATCAGCACCTGCCCCTTCTCCACCGGCCTGAGGAGCAGTCGGTCGCGGACCTGCCAGGTGACCACCACGCCGTCGAGCGGGCTGGTCACCTCGAGATCGCCCCGCCGCGTCTCCCACAAGAGCCGCTGGGCCTCGAGGCTCTCGATCTCCCGCTCGAGCTGGGCCGCCCGGCCCGCCAGCCGCACCTTCTCGTCCGCCGAGATCTTCTGGTCCTCGAGCAGCGACCGCCGCGTGGCCCGCAGCTGCTCCTCGCTCGAGGCCTTGCGGCCGAGCACGTCGGCCAGCGCCACGTCGACTTCCGTGTTGCGGAGCCGGGCCAGCGGCTGGCCGGCCTTCACCGTCGCGCCATGCTCGATGCCCGCGGCGACCGCCTCGACCACCCCGTCGATCCCCGCGAACACGTCGCGGCGATGCACCGGCTCGAGCGTGCCCTTGCCCTCGAGCCGCAGCTCGGCGGGGATCAACACCAGCGCCGCGATCGCGGCCAGCAGGCCCAGCCCCGCGAGCACCGTCCGCGGCAGGTTGCGGGCGGTGGTGAGCACCCGCGACTTGCCTGCCAGGTTGAGCAGCGGATAGAGCGGCAGCCCGGTGTGGGTCAGCGCGTTGGAGAGGGCCACCTTGCCATGCTCGGCCACGAGCTCCACCCGGGCCCGCTGGGCGGGGCCGACGCCGGCCGCCTTGAACCACTCCACGACCAGCGCCCCGATCGGCTCGGGCACGGCCTTGGGCGCCGCCTCGGCCTTGGCCACCGCCACCGCGTCCACGCCCCCGGGCTTCACCACCGGCGTCGGCCGCGGCTTCTCCAGCGGGATGATCGCCAGCGCCGAGGTGTGCGACTCGTCGATGTAGTTTTCGAGCTCCTCCTCGATCTGGGGCGGCAGCTCGCGGGCCGGGTCGGGATGCCAGAGCGGCTCGCCGGCCCGGGCCACGACCCGCACCAAGGCCTCGATCGCCTGCACCTCGTTGGCCCGCCGCTCGACGCTTTCCTGGCCGCTGACCGCCTCGAGCCTGAGCTTCCGCCGCCGCCCGACGAGCACCCCCACCCGGTCGCAGCCGATGATCCGCCGGGCCTCGTTGGCCAGCACGAACGCCGTGGCCACCGGGTCGAGCGACTCGTGGACCGAGCGGGCGAACCGCTCCACCTGCGAGAGGGCCGCCTGCTGGTCGCCCAGGGCGACCACCTGTCGCCGCTGGAGGTAGTCGCTCGCGACCGTCGCCAACTGCTGCATGAAGACGAGATATCCTCGTTCGATTTGCTCGTCCTGCGGGTGCTGAAAGACCTCGATCAGGCCCGCCCGCCTGCCGTCGCTCTCGATCGGGACGGCGATCACCGAGAGGGCCGTGGAGTTGGCGGCCAGCGGCTTGCCGTCGGCCCCGCTCAGCTCGGCCCCCGCCGGCACCACCAGGCCGGTCGGGCTGCCGAGCAACGACTGCACGAGCGCGAGATGTGCCTGCTCCGCCTCGGGCGAGCCGGTCACGCCGGTGGCGGCGAGCCCGGCGTGGCAGACGGGCTCCACCCGCCCGCCGTCGCGGGCCAGCCAGACCAGGCCCGCCACGGCCTCCATCGCCGTGAGCATCCGGTCGAGCAGTGCGGAGAAGAACTCCCCCTCGGCCTTGCCCTGCCGGGCCAGCGACTCAACCTCGGCCACCAGGCTGCGGATCTGCTCGCGGGCCCGGTAGACCTCCTGGGATTCGTCGATGCTCATGCTGGATAAGGGATCGCCCCGGGATCGCCCCGGCCGCAGGCGGGCCGGGCGATCCACGGGGCGAACGCGGTGCCCTGAAGGAAACGGAATCTCGGGCGGCGGGCGGCCATCGGCCGCCCCCGCGCGGCGGGTCAGGCCCGGGCCTGCTGGACCACCCGCTTCTGGACGTCGGTCTCGAGCGTGCCGAAGGCCTGCTCGTGCCGGGCGACGGCATGCCCCAGGGCATACGCCAGCCGCTTGGCCGTGAAGAAGTTGACGATGATCCGCTGCGTGAGCTGGATCGTCTCCGGAGACGTGCCGCCGACCTGCTTGTTGAGGCCGAAGTCGACGATCAGTTCCTCGGGGGTCCCGGTCACCCGGCAGAAGTTGGCGTAGGTGGCGACGATGTGAGATTCATCGACCGGCACGTGGACGGGTTCGGGACGGTTGGTCTGCTCGTCGGCCATGGAGGGCTCCGGTGCGAAGGATGAGAAAACGGAACCGGGACCATCCGCCTGCCCACGTCGGGAAGACCAGGTTCACCGGGGGTCGAAGTGTACCACCCTGCCGCCGCGGGGGCCACTTTCCGGCCGGCGTTTTCACCGATTGCGGTTCATTCCTCCGTGCCTGGTGATCCAGTCGGCCGAGACGAAACGTCGCAGGATCGACCGCAGGCAGCGGACGGCTTCCCGCTCCCAGGAGCCGGACCCGCCCCCGGCATCGAG
>JBIIYH010000378.1:0-2567 GCA_044346905.1 Pirellulales bacterium | reverse complement strand
GTTGGCGGCCACGCCCCCGCCGATCGCGACCGTGCGACAGCCGGTCTTCTCGATGGCCAGTTCCACCTTGGCGACGATCGAATCGACCACCGCCTGCTGGAAGGCAGCCGCGAGGTCGGCCCGGGCTTGGCCCTCGGGCGGGGGCGTGTCGGCCGGCGCCCCGGGCGGCCGGACGAGATACCGCAGCGCCGTCTTGAGCCCGCTGAAGCTGAGGTCGAGCCGGTCGTGGTCGGCCCGCAGCGGCCGGGGGAGCCGATGCGAGCGGGGATCGCCGCCCCGGGCCGCCCGCTCGATCTCCGGGCCGCCCGGATAGCCGAGGCCGAGGATCGCCGCTGCCTTGTCGAAGGCCTCGCCGGCGGCATCGTCGATCGTGCCCCCGAGCCGCTCGAGCGCGAGCGGGGCCTGCACGTGAAAGAGCGAGGTGTGGCCCCCGCTGGCCACCAGGCCCACGCAGGGATACGTCATGGCCGCGCCGTGCGCCAGGCGGCAGGCGTAGAGGTGGGCGGCGATATGGTCATAGCCGACGATGGGGATGCGAAGCGTGGCTGCGATTCCCTTGGCGGCGGCCAGGCCCACGAGCAGCGAGCCGACCAGCCCGGGCTTCACGGCCACGGCCACGGCCTCGAGCTCGCCGCGGGTGATGCCGGCCCGCGTCACCGCCTCGTCGATCACGGGAATGATTCGCTCGACGTGGGCCCGCGACGCCAGTTCGGGCACCACCCCGCGCCACCGCGCGTGAAGCTGCTCCTGACTGGCGACCACGCTCGAGAGCACCTCCCGGCCGCGGGTCACCACCGCCGCCGCGGTCTCGTCACAGGTCGTCTCGATCGCAAGCAGCGGCATGGCAACGGCATGACTTTTGACGCGGCCTCGCGGCCTCGTCAAAAGTCATACCACATCCCGATCCCGGCCCGGTTCTGGTTGTAGAAGGTGAACTCATACTGCGGATCGGAGCCGTAGAGATACTCGAAGCCGATCCGCAGCAGCTTCTCGCTCCGATCGCCCCGCCAGGCCCAGCCGGTCTGCACGCACACGTTGCCGCCCCAGTCGAGCTCCTGCCGGCTCATCCCGTTGACGGCCAGAAAGGGCGCCCCGTGGATCCCGGTGGGTCGGGCCTGGATCAGCTCGGTGCCGGCCTGAAACTCCCAGGGCTCGGAGCCGCCCGAGTTGAAGAACGAATAGCCGAACTCGCCATACAGCCGCAGCCAGTCGAGGGCATACCACGAGCCGCCCAAGACGATCACGTCGCGGACGTAGTTCACCCGGGGGAAGTCCGGAAACCGGATCATCGCCTCGTCGCCGAGGTGGGCGCTGTTGTGGTAGTAGGCGAGCTTCGTCTGCCACCGGCCCACGCCGTAGACCAGCGGGATCCCGAACCGGTAGTCGCTCGACACGAGGTCCCGATCACGGGCCGGATCGAGCCGCACGAAGGCGGCTCCCTCGAGCTGCACCTCGAAGCCCTGGGGATGAAGCACCGTGTCGGTGCCGTAGCGGAGCACGGAGACGCGGCCGCCGAGCGTGCTGTCCCAGAGCCAGCCGGCCGACTCAGACGGCGTGAAGGGGTCGGGGGCCGTGTCGTCGTACCAGACCGTGGCGAACCGCGGCTCCTTGGGGCCGGCCAGGTAGCTCGTGTAGATCAGGTTGTTGGGCAGGATCTGCCACGACCAGGGCCGCGGCGCCCAGAGGTCGTCGAACGCATCGCGGGGCACGCCGGTGGGTCCGCCGTCGCCATACGGGCCGGGCAGGTACGGGTCGTCGAGAACCACCGGCCCCCCGGGAACCACCGGCCCCCCGGGAAACACCGGGCCGCCGGGCTTGATCGGCGGCAAGAGTTGCGGATCGGCCACGGCCGCCGGCGCCGGGAGATCGCCCACCCCAGCATCCTGGGCCGCGGCCGTGGCTGCCAGGAGGCAGCCCAGAGTCACGAGCACGCGGAGGATCGGAACGGGCATGGCGGACGACGGCATCTCGGGTGGCTGGAGCGACGCAGCGGCAGCCTGGCTCGGACCGTGATCCTCGCAGGTTGCAGTCCGTGGCCGGTTGCGGCCAGACTCTAGTGTGCCGGCAGAAGCCGGCTACAGACTGATCGGCTCGCGGCCGCTCCGACTCGCGACCCCTTCCCGGCGTCGTGACTTTCGCCGTCGCGTCGCGGCAGGCTGGGAGAGATCGGAAATCCGAAGCCGCGCCAGTTTTCGTCGATTCCCCCGAACCCGAGGTTCACCGCGATGCCCCTTCCGCCCCAGACACCCGTCGTCGCCCCTGGTGACGGCGTGGCCGCAGCGCTCGGCCGGATCCCGAGCGGCCTGTTCATCATCACCTGGCAGGCGAACGGGATTGATCGCGGAATGCTGGCCAGTTGGGTGATGCAGGCCGGGTTCGCTCCGCCGCTGGTGTCGGTGGCCGTGGGAACTGGCCGCGATCTGCTCGGGGTGGTTCGCGGCGGCGGCCTGTTCGCGGTCAACGCGCTGGCGGAGTCGCAGCGCAGCCTGCTGGCCCGGTTCGGCAAGCCTCCAGCCGAGGGCGAGGATCTGTTCGCAGGGCTCGCGGTCGAACGCACGCCGGCGGGC
>JBIIYH010000377.1:0-2572 GCA_044346905.1 Pirellulales bacterium | reverse complement strand
CCAACTGCGGCCGTATGCCGGGCCGTCCCGGTTGCCTATCATGCCGGGACGCGGCGGCCCCGGGTTTCCCAGGCCGAAAACCGCACCGGGTTTCCCCATTCCGCCAGTTCCCGAGCTCCGATGCCAACCCCTTCCGCCCCCCGGTCCGACCTGCTTCGTTCCCTCCTCGACCGCCGGATCCTGATGCTCGACGGGGCGATGGGCACGATGGTCCACGCCCTCGGGCTCGATGAGCGGGGCTTCCGCGGGGCGCGGTTCGCCGACCATCCCCGGGATCTCAAGAACTGCATCGACGTCCTACCGCTCTCCCAGCCCGACGCAATCCGCGGGATCCACGCCGCCTACTTCGCGGCCGGCAGCGACATCGTCGAGACCTGCACCTTCGGCACCACGAGCGTGGCACTGGCCGATTTCGGCCTCCAGCAGCACACCCGCGAGTTGAACCTGGCCGCGGCCAAGCTGGCCCGCGAGGCCGCCACGGCCGCGGAGGCCCTGGATCCTTCCCGGCCCCGGTTCGTGGCCGGCTCGATCGGACCGACCAACAAGCAGCTCTCGATCGCCGGCAACGTGGCCGACCCCGGCCACCGCGACGTGACCTTCGACGAGATGGTGGCCGCCTACCGGGAGCAGATCGAGGCGCTCGTCGAGGGGGGCGTGGATGTGCTCCTGGCGGAGACGGCCTTCGACACGCTCGTGCTCAAGAGCTGCCTCTACGCGATCGAACAGGTGTTCACCGACACGGGCGTGCGGATCCCCGTGATGGCCTCGTTCACGATCTTCGAGGGAGGCCGCACGCTCTCCGCCCAGACGGTCGAGGCCTGCTGGACGAGCCTCGAGCACGTCGACCTCTTGAGCGTGGGCATCAACTGCGCCCTGGGCCCCGAGAAGCTCCGCACCCACATGGCCGACCTGGCGGCGATCGCCCCGATCCCGGTGAGCGTCTATCCCAACGCCGGCCTGCCCAATGCCCTGGGCGGGTTCGACGAGACGCCCGAGATGATGGCCAGCGTGCTCGAGGAGTTTGCCCAGGCCGGTTGGGTCAACATCGTGGGCGGCTGCTGCGGCACCACGCCCGCCCACATCAAGGCAATCGCCGACGTGATGGCGAAATACCCGCCCCGGAAGCCCTCGCCGCCGCCCCGCCGCTCGCGGTACTCGGGCCTCGAGATGTACGAGATCCGCCCCACCGAGACGAGCTTCACGATCGTGGGCGAGCGGACGAACGTGACCGGCTCGCGGGCCTTCGCCCGGCTCGTCAAGGAGGAGCGGTACGAGGAGGCCCTGGGGGTCGCCCGCCAGCAGGTCGAGAACGGGGCCAATGTCATCGACATCAACGTCGACGAGGGGATGCTCGACGGCGTGCAGGTGATGACGAAGTTTCTCACGCTCCTGTCCAGCGAGCCGGAGGTGGCGAAGGTCCCGATCATGATCGACTCCTCGCGATTCGAGGTGCTCGAGGCGGGGCTGAAGTGCGTCCAGGGCAAAGGGATCGTCAACTCGATCAGCCTCAAGGAAGGGGAGGAGTCGTTTCTTCGCCAGGCCCGCACGATCCGCCGCTACGGGGCGGCCGTGGTGGTGATGGCCTTCGACGAGGAGGGGCAGGCGACCGACGTCGAGCGGCGGGTGGCGATCTGCCAGCGGGCCTACCGGCTCCTGACCGAGGTCGTTGGCTTCCCGCCCGAAGACATCATCTTCGACCCCAACATCCTCACGGTGGCCACCGGGATCGAGGAGCACAACGCCTACGCCAAGAACTTCATCGAGGCCACGCGGCGGATCAAAGAGGCGATGCCGGCGGTCAAGGTCTCGGGGGGCGTCTCCAACATCTCCTTCTCGTTCCGCGGCAACGATCCCGTCCGGGAGGCGATGCACGCCTGCTTCCTCTACCACGCGATCCGGGCCGGGATGGAGATGGGCATCGTCAACGCCGGGCAACTGGCGGTGTACGAGGAGATCGAGCCCGAGCTCAAGGCCCGGATCGAGGACGTGCTCTTCGACCGCCGGCCCGATGCCACGGAACGGCTCGTGGCCTTCGCCGAGACCTTCAAGGCCCGCGACCCGGCCGAGGTGGCCGCAGCCGACACCTGGCGGAACCGCAGCGTCGAGGAGCGGCTGGCCCACGCGCTCATCAAGGGGATGGCCGACCACGTCGAGGAAGACGTCGAGGAGGCCCGCCAGCAGTACGCCACCAGCCTCCAGATCATCGAGGGGCCGCTGATGCAGGGGATGCAGACGGTGGGCGATCTGTTCGGCGAGGGGAAGATGTTCCTGCCCCAGGTCGTGAAGAGCGCCCGGGTCATGAAGCGGGCGGTCGCCTACCTGCTGCCGTTCATGGAGGCCGAGAAGGCCGCCGCGGGCACCGCCAACCAGTCGCGGGGCAAAGTGCTGATGGCCACGGTCAAGGGAGACGTCCACGACATCGGCAAGAACATCGTCGGCGTCGTGCTCGGCTGCAACGGCTACGAGGTGATCGACCTGGGCGTGATGGTGCCCTGCAACAAGATCATCGAGGAGGCGATCCGCCACGAGGTGGACGTGGTGGGTCTGTCGGGCCTGATCACGCCGAGCCTGG
>JBIIYH010000376.1:0-2575 GCA_044346905.1 Pirellulales bacterium | reverse complement strand
GCCAGCGGCGGGCCGAGCAGCTTGCCGCTTGCGTCTTGTCCCAGAGGAGGCTTCAACCCTTGCGAGTTCGTGGCGATCTGATTCATGAAGCCGCCCATCGCGAAGAAGAGGTTTTGCGGATTGCCCTGATATCTTTGGCCCGAAGTGTCGACCTGGAGTCGCGGCCCGCGGGCCGCGACAAGCAGATTCCAGCCCTTGTGGTCTCGCCGATGCCAGTTCGGGCTGTCCGCATGATGGACTTGGCAATGTGAAACGCCATCGCTGTTCACCGGGTTGGGCTCGTCGCAGATGGTGGCGGCGGAGTATGGGGTCCATCTCGTCGTGCTCGTGACGTTCCCGTAATCGCACGTCGTCCAGCTTCCGGCCCACCCGGCGTTCGTGCGCCGATTGCCGCTTCGTGACGGGCAGTTCCAAAACGACGGCGTTGGCCCGAGGAAGACGAGCTCATAGTTTCGCCGATAGGGCGGATAATAAGCGGGGGCGATATTCGCCGTGCCTGGCGGCCAGTTATGCCAGTCGTTGAGATATTGCATATGCAGCCCGGCCCCGAGATCGAGGTCGCCCACGTACATCCCCATGTAGGGCAGCAGGATCTGCACGGTCGTGAGGCCGAAATAGCCGGTCGCGCCGGGCACGATCCCGCCGTGCGACGCTTCGAAGGCGGCCGCGCCGATGCCAATCTGCTTGAGATTGTTGGCGCATTGCGCCAGCCGGGTGTCTTCGCGGATGCTCTGAACGGCCGGCACCAGCAGGGTCAACAGCAGGGCGATGATCGCGATCACCACGAGCACTTCCACCAAGGTGAGCCCGCCGGACCGCCGGCGATGAGAATCCTCCCGGTGCCCGCTCATGAAAATCCCCTGAATGCCAATGCGAATCAAGGACTGTTCCGCGACTCTCCTCGATCCTACGACCGCGGGCTGTCAGCCGCCACAGGCCTTTCGGCCGGTATCGGGTCGAAATCTTCGCAGCGTACGATGCCATCTATCACGGAAGGCGGGCCAAAAAGTGGTTTGCCTGAGAGTCTCCCCTCTCCCCCTGGACCGCTCCTTATTCAACGAAATGATCACTTTTCTTCGAGCCCGGGCCAGCGTCGCGCTCTGCGGCGTGGTGGCCCTCGCCGCCGGGCTTCCCGCCGCCCGCGGGCTCGAACCCTACGCCCATCCCACGATCGCGATCCAGTACGCCGCGACCAAGCCCGTCGTCGACGGCACGGTGGGCGACGCCGAGTGGCAGGGGGCGTTCAGCCAGCGGGCGCTGCAGGCCACGAGCTAGCGGCCGGCAGCTCGCCGCCGCTCGTCAGCAGAATCGCCGCCGCGGATCCGAGGAGGCCGGGAGCGACTCCGGCCCGCGTGGAGTCAGGCCGGCCCATGGTCGCCGAGCTCTCGTGAATCCGCGTCACCAGCTGCCGTCCGCGATCTCGCCCCCGTCGTCGATCCAGGCCAGCCGCTGCCAGACGCCGTAGGGTGCGGTGGTTCCGCTGTCGATCGTGTCGCTGATGAACTGCACGTGGCCATCGGCGAACAGCACGGACACCCCGCCCCGGTGCCGGCTCCGCGGCACGGCGAAGTCGTTGGCGCCGGTCTGCTGGCCGGTGCCGGGCCCGGGATTGCAGGGGAGATTGAGATCAGGCCGGTTGTTCGGGGTGTTCGGCGTCACCGTCGCCGAACGGCAGCCCCAGTCGGGGTTGTTGCCGCGGAACCGCATCAGCAGGTCGGGGGTCGCGGCGTTCGGCCCCCTGGTGGCATGCAGAAACTGCAGCCCGGCATCATTCTCCCAGAAAAAGCCCCGGCCGTCGGTCTCCGCGACCCCGCGCAGATATTCCGACACCATCATCGTGTTCGAGCTGCCGTCCTTGATCTGCGCGGCGGCCGTGCCGGTGCCGTAGCCGAATACCGCCCGCTTGTCCCAGCCGGGCAGGGCGGTGTCGCTCCGCGGCGGCAGCGGGTGGAGCCTCGTGCTCACCAGCGATGTGCCCGTGATCGGAACCGTGGCGTCGCCGGCCTTCAGGCCAGAGAAGAATCCGAGGTAGTTCGACTTCGCGAGCCGGCTGCCGGCATTCGCGAAGCCGGCGGGGATCAGGAACACGCCGGGAGCCTGCTGGTCGGCGGGACACAGCAGCACGGGAATCGGTAGGCCGTTCACGGCCCGGAAGTCGCTCGTGTTCTCGAGCGGCCCCAGCATCGCGGGGGTCTCCCGAAAGAAGGTCGGCCCCCCGATGGCGGTGTAATAGGCCGACTCCTCGAGGCGGGGGAGGAGCAGGTGGAGAAAGTACGTCCACCCGTGATACCCGAAGGTGTTGGCGACTGCGCTCGTCCGTCGGCCCGAAGCCAACACGCCTGGCGGCAGCCGGCCGGTGACGGCCTCGTAGCCCCGGGTCGCCAGCCCCAGCTGCCGGAGCCTGTTG
Organism: Pirellulales bacterium; assembly: GCA_044346905.1. Taxonomy (GTDB): domain Bacteria; phylum Planctomycetota; class Planctomycetia; order Pirellulales; family UBA1268; genus QWPN01. The sequence continues at coordinate 168 of JBIIYH010000376.1, read as the reverse complement.
GCGCAGTCGGTTCGCCGGGCCGACTCCCGCGCTCCCTGAAGGGCCGGCACGAGCATGGCCAGCAGCGTGGCCACGATCGCGATCACGACGAGAACTTCGATCAACGAAAAGCCGCGGCTTCCAGCCCGGCGGGCCTCGCGTCGCATGGTCGGCTCACTCCGCGAGAAC
>JBIIYH010000104.1:0-9331 GCA_044346905.1 Pirellulales bacterium | reverse complement strand
TGAGCACCTCGACCACCCGCGGCTCGAGCGCTGCGGCCGGGTGCCCTGCTGCATCGATTTCCGCCGGCCCTGGCACGCTCGCATCTCCTGTCGCGTCATCAAGGGCGGCAGGATACCAGCCCGGGAACCGCGTCGGGCAGTGGCCGGGTCAGTCGGCGTTGATCGAGAACACCACGGCCGGGCCGCGGCGCAGGATGCCGACGAACTCGTACCAGTCTTTCACCAGCGGATTGGGCTGCGGCATGTCGGAGGACGAGAGCCGCACCCCGTCGTAGCGGTCGCCCCAGTAGCCCCGAAGGTCGACCGCCGCCAGCCGCTGGACCACGATCCGGGCGGGCCCGTCGTCGGTCTCGAGGTCGAACAGTTCGCGGTCGGGGGCCGTGCTTCGCGACATCACGACCGTGCAGCTGCCGGTGATCCGCACGAGGCTGCTCGTGATGTTGAGGCCGTCCTCCGTGGGGTTGACCACGGTCAGCGAGGTGAGGGTGATGCTGGAACTGGTCGCGTCGAAGCCGTCATCGCCGGCGTTCGTGCTGGAGACGTGGCGGACTTTCCACTCCTGCGGGCCGACGCCGATCAGGGTGATGCCGTTGATGTCGTCCGTGCCGTCGTCGTCGCCGCCCCGCGGGTCGGGGCGGCCGAGGAAGGAGCAGTCGATCCGGGTGGCGACGAAGGAGGAACTGCGGACCCCTACGCCCGACCGGCTGCTGACGTTGTCCATGGAGGCGGTGCGGAAGGTGCCGCAGAAGAAGACGCCGCCGTTGAGCGCCTGGGTGGCGGGCCGATCGCCCAGGTCGGAGGCGGCGAACGACACGGTCCCCGCCCGGAGCCGCGACCCCGAGTCGAAGATCAAGGCCGCGGCCGTGAGCTTCCGCCCCGTCACATAGCCGTTGCGAATCAAGACCTGCACGCCGTCCTCGATCGTGAGGGTCGTGCCGGCGGTGACGTGCACCTCCGCCGTGATCACGTAGGTGATGCCGGCCCGGAAGGTCGTGTTCCGCGTGATGTCGGCCGAGACGTGGGCGACGGCCCCCTGGTATTCCAGCGGAATGCCCCGGCTGCCCGCGGTGGGGAGGCTCGTGATCGCGGGCGTGCCACCCGCGGTGCGGATCGAAGCCGCGGGGGGCAGGATCAGCGACGCGCCGATGTCCACGAGTGTGCCCTCGTTCACGTCGCGGGGCAGCGGATACGAGAAGGTCAGCTGCCGGACGTTCGTGCGCGGGGCATTGGGCGGGAGCGTCGCCAGCCGGCGCACGCCGCCGATGAAGATCGGCAGCTGCGGCGACTGCCGCGACACGGTGACGGGCTGCGAGTAGTCCACCGTGATCAGCAGCGCGTTGCTGAACGGCCGGTCGATGCCAGCCGAGCGGGCCGCCATGGCCAGCACGGCCGCCGGGCCGGTGGCAGGAGACGAGAAGGCGGCCAGGGCGGCCTGCACCGCGGCCTCGGGCACCGCGCCCACCCGAAACACGAAGGTCACCGGCTGCGACGGGCGAACGGTCTCGACGCCGCCGATCGAGAGCAACCCCGTGAACGCGTAAAGCCCCGGCGCCGCGCCCGGCTTGGCGAACCGGTCGGCGACGCCTCCGGTGCCGATCGTGACGGCGATCCGCCGTTCGAGCGGCTGGCCGTCGGAGGCGGCGAGCGAAAGGGTGCGGCGGATCTGGCCGACCTGCGGCGGCACGGCGCGGTCGGTCAACTGTCCCACGCGGAGATCGAACCCGGGCACCGGAACGCCCCCCAGCTGCAGGTTCACCTCGAGGCCGCGGGGAACGGGGCGGAACGCGGGCACGCCGCCCCGGCCGTTCCACGTGGTAAGTGCGGTCAACACCTCCAACTGCACGGCCGCGCCGAGCGGCACGTTCGCCACCGCGATCGGCAGTTCCGTGCGAAACCCGCGGCCCACGGGGGCGAGCACACCGGCCACCGCCCGGGCGTCGGTCACCACCGCCTGGGTATTACCGAACAGCGTGTCTTGATAGGGAACGACGGTCGCCAGCAGCGCGGAGGTGGTCTGCTGCCGCACCGGTTGCGTCAGCGGGGCCGCCACCCAGGCGACGCCGTCGGCAGCGGCGGCCGGCGGGAGCGTGGACAGCGTGATCCCCTCACCGGCCAGCAGGAGGCGGTTCTCCAGCCGCTCACCGGCCTGGAGCAGCCGCGACCGCGTGCGGTCACGCGAGGTCTCACGGCGTCGATGATGGTGCAGTTGGTTTGTCATGCCGGAGCGTCACCGCCTGCCCGCGGAGCGGGCCGGGGGGGCCAGCGACAGGAGCGTTACGCCGCCGAACGACGCCCCGGACCGCGTGGCGTTGATCCGCTTGCCGCCGATGATGGCGTTCGGCGTGCCGCCGTACGCCGCGAACGCGAAGGCATAGACGCCACGCTGCTGCCGCGTGCGGGGCATCGACCCGAGCGAGATCGAGCCGATCGAGGAGGTGCGGGAGGTTCGCGAGCCGATCTGCACGCTGCGGGTCAGGCCCGGCATCGAGCCCACCTGGAAGTTGCCCGCCCGCGTAAGGGCCGGCAGGCCGCCCGGGAGCGTCAGGCTGCCGCCGACGCCGAGGTTGCCGAGCGTGGTCAGGCCGGTCGTCGCCAGGCGGGCATTGCCGCCCACGCTCACGTTGCCGAGCGTTCGCGCGGACGATCCCTGCAGGTCGAGGTTGCCGTCGACGGCCACGTTTCCGAACGTCATGACGTTGCCCGCGAGCGTCAGGTTGGCCGCGGCCGAGCCGGGTGAGCCCACGACGATCGATCCCATCGAGGACCCGTACGCGGTGATTTGGACGGTCGCGCCGGCGGCGGCGTCGAGGAAGGAGAGGCCCCCGAGCGCGCCGCCCGGCGCGTCGAGCGTGAGGTCGATCGCCGAGGCCCCGGTCACGGTCACGGGGCCGATGCCGCCCACGGTGGCGACTCCCGGTACGGCGGCGACCGCCGGCAGCGCCGCCACCATGACCGGCTGGCCCCCCACGATGAACACCGCCCCGAGCGTCGGGCCCACGATCGTGATCGAGCCGATGCCGGTGGCCGCCGACCAGGTGGAGGTGAGGATGGCGTAGCCGAGGACCGGTGGCGTCGGCAGGGCGGACTGGGCGTTGACGACCGTGACGTTGCCGATCGCGCCGGTCTTGGCCGAGAAGGTGCTCAGGGCGACTGCATTGATCCCGCGGACGGCGTCCTGCTCCAGGCGGACACTGATGTCGCCAATGCTCGAACCCACGAAGGTCGAGCCGGTGACGCCGCTGGCGTTGCGGCCCGGCACCCGCACCGTGAGCGACGCGATCGGGCCCGGCTGGAGGTCGCCGACGGTGGCGAACCAGTCGAAGTCGGCGTTGAAGATCGACGCGGTGATGCCGGCGCCGACCGAGTCTACGGTGATGTCGCCGATGCCCGCCGCCGAGATGAACGACGACGTGTTGATGCCGGCGGGCACCAGGGTGAAGTTCAGCGCGCGTCCGGTGTTCACCGTGATGGCGCCGATCGTCGAGGTGTAGCGGTTTTGATCGAGGTCGGGCACGTTCGCGAGGAACGTGCTCAGGGTGATGCCGCTCGCGCCGGCCGTCGTCACGTTCACGTCGCCGATCGCCCCGGCCGTGCCGGCCAGAAACGACGACATCTCGATGCCGGTGCCGACGCCCGCCAGCGACTGGCTCCGATTGCGGACCAGGATATCGCCGATCGCCCCCGTGTTGTCGAAGTTGCCGCGTCCGTCGTACACCGCCGTCTTGGCGGTAAACGTGGAGTTGATGATTGCGTTGCCCCCTTCGACGGTCTGCACGTCGACATAGAGGTCGCCGATGTTCGCCGCGCCGAAGGTGCTGCGGACGACGCCGCTGCTCTCGACGAGGTGGCGGCCCGCGGCCACGACCGAGACCCCGGCGATGTTGCCCGCCGCGAGCCAGGGGCGCGGTGAGCCGATCGGTTGCGGCGTGTAGTCGCCGTCGGAGTCGGCCGTGAAGATCGAGTCCACGATGCCGCCGGCGCCCTTGCTCGTGACCGTGATCGGGCCGATGTCGCCGATGGCCGTGAAGGTCGTTCCGAGGATGCCGTTCGACAGATTGTTCGTACCCCCCGCGGTCGCGGTGATCGGGCCGAAGTTGCCCTTCGGATCGAAGGCCTCGGCGTCGGGCGGCGGGTTCGACGGCGGGAGCGCGACGATCTTGCCGGGTGCGGTGAAGATGGCGTTCTCGATTGCGTTGCCGCCCTTCGTGGCCTCGGCGGTGATGCCGATGAAGTTGCCTCGGCTCTGGAACTCGCCGCCGAAGATCGCGGAATTGTTGAAGGCCTTCACGGTCATCTGGCCGATGTCACCGGAGGCGGTGATCTTGCCGTCCTGGATGCCGTAGCCGTTGAGCGACCGCACATCGACCGCGATCGAGTCGATCCCACCGTTGAACGCCCGGATCTCGCCGCCCACCATGCCGTTGCCGTCGGGGCCGCCGTACACCGTCACGGCGATCGGCCCGATCGATCCGGCATGGACCTTGGTGTCGTTGAAGGCGTCCTGGCCGTTGGCGTTGGCCGAGAGCGTGATGCCGGCGATCCGGCCGTTGCCTGCGTTCTCCTCGTCAAGGTCGGTGGCCTGGAACCGGCTTCCAAACACGCCATAACCGCTCTTGGCCCCGCCGGCCGCCTTGATCTGGCCGATATGGCCGTAGTTGGCGTCGTAGGAGCCGCGGAGGATGCCCGAGCCGTCGGTGACGGAGATGCCGGTGATGTCGCCGATGCTGTGCATCGCCACGACCGTCACGTCGACGAGCCCGTCGAGCCAGCCGTCCCCAGTGACGTCGCCGACCGAGCCGTCGCGGTGCTCGGTTGTGATCAGCGTGTTGTCGATGCCGGCGGCCCCGGCCCCGCGGCCGTAGACGTCGCCGATGCCCCCCGGCCCGCGGGAGACGAAGTTTGAGTCGACGATCCCGGCGTTGATGATCTCGCCGTATTCGCCGAAGGAGATCCCGGTCACGCCGGCGATCCGGTTCCCAGCCTCGAGCTTCACCCGCTCGAGCCCGTAGCCCACGTGGGTGCGGCCGTCGATCTGGCCGATGTCGCCGGCCGCAACGATGCTGACGTTCTGGAGGCCGAACTGGCCGATGCTGCCGAAGGCGGTGACGGCGCCCACGTCGCGGCTGGCCACGATCGAGACGTCTTGCATGCTGCCATCGACGATCGTGATGGCCCCGACGTCACGGGCCCGAATGTCGCACAGCTCGATCCCGCCCACGCGGATGTCGATGGGCCCGAGGTCGCGGCCGGCCACGACCGACGTGCCGAGCATGCCGGCGTAGAGCGAGAGCGGACCGATGTCGGTGCCGGCCTGGATCGAGACCGACTCCAGGAAGCCCGCCCACGACGTGATCGCGCCGATGCTGCCCGCGCGAGCGAGCATCGGCGCGAGGATGTTGCCCGCGGCGGTGACGTCGCCGATCGATCCCGCCGCCTGGAAGAGCCCCTCGATGCCGCCGGCGATGCTCTCGATGTTCCCGATGCTGTCGCCGGCCGAGATAGCCAGTTCGTTCTCGGCCAGGCCCGTGATCTGGTCGAAGACGAGGACGTTGCCGACGTTGCCCGCCGCACGGATGTAGCCCTCGAAGCCGCCGACTGCCGCGTACACGTCGCCAACGTCGCCCGCGAAGCTCACCGCAGAGCCGAGGAAGCCGAGCGGCGCCCGGACGTCGCCGATGTCGTGCTTCGCCCGCAGGTGGCCGGCGAACTCGCCCACCCCCGCCTCGATGTCGCCGATCGAGCCCTCGTCGGCCTCGGCCAGGAAGGTGGGCGCGAAGGCGTCGGCGCTCACGTCGCCGATGTTGCCGAGGTCGGTGCGGAGGCCGAACAGCGCGGGGCCGTCCACGAAGACTTTCGGAAAGTTCCCGTTGCCGCCCTGGCTCGCCGGGTTGCCCGACAGGCTGATCGACCCCGCGAACGTTCCCGGGATGTAGAGCGGGTCGGTGAACGGGTCGTCGTTTGTGAGCAGGTCCTCCTTGACGTTGCCCGAGATGCCCAGGGCGCTTATCTGCCCCGTGATCTTCGAGGCATCCGACATCGGGAAGCCGAGGTGCAGGTGGCCGGCGGAGTTGATGAAGCCGCTGAAGGCGCTCGGGAGATTGATCGCCAGTGCCTCGGTGGCGTTGCGGGTCGTGATCTCGCCGGAGATCGCGGCCACCCGGATCGAGCCGATGCTGTCGGCGTGGACGCTGGCCCGCAGGTTGCTCCGCAGGCCGACGATGCTGCCGATCTCGCCCGCCACCTCGATGACGCTGCGGAAGTCGTTGGTGGTCGTCAGGTCGTGCGGGTTGTTCGTCTTCGCACTGATCGCGCCGTCGATCACGATGCTGTCCACGCTCGCCGCGACGATGCCGCCGAGATGGATCAGCCCCGTCACGGGGTTGTACATCGTCGAGTCGGTGGCCTGCTGGTTGTTCTGCGTGTTGATCCGGTCGACGTAGGGAGCCTGGCCGGGGTCGAGCGTGATGTTGCCGACGGCAACCCCGGGGAGCTTCGTGGAATGGACGATCGCCGCCGAGAGCTGGATTCCGCCGAGGCCGGTCATCTCGGTGCCGGTGATCTCGAACACGTTCGTGTAGCCCGCCGAATACATCGTGGCGAAGCCCGTGCCCGGCTGTGTCGTGAGTTCGTTTGGCGTCACGACGACCTGCAGGCCGTTGTCAGCCGTCAGGCCCGTGAGGTCGATCGAGGTGGCGTCGGCGTTGTCGGTCGCCAAGCCGGCGAGGTCGACGGTGAATCCAGCACCCGCCGCAAGCGAGCCGGTGACGCTCACCGTCACGGTGTCGCCGTCGGCGTCGGTCCAGGTCGCTGGCGTCGAGCCGTAGAGCGTGCCCGGCGTGATCGCCAGCAGGCGACGCTGCTCGAGGGCATCGACGGCCAGCATCGCGTGCGGTCGACGACGGCGACTCACGGGACGACGGCGGAGCAGGGGGGAGAAGACGGACGGCGAGCGGGGTGCCATGCGGAGGGGATTCCCGGTGACTGCCTGAGACGAGACTTCGGGGAGAGACTACGATGGAGCTCCAGAGAACGCAATTTTTCGGCAACGGCGTTACGGATATGCAGAACGGGCCGGATGTGCGGCCTTGCGGCGAGGAAAGGCTGTCATGCTCTGGATCGCCTGGAAGATGCTGGTCGGCAACCGGGTCAAGTACCTGGGGATCATCTTCGGCGTGGTGTTCGCCGCCGTCCTGATCGCCCAGCAGGCCTCGATCTTCTGCGGGCTGATGTCGCTCACGGTCAGCCAGATCCGCGACGTCGAGGGGCCCGATATCTGGGTGATGGACCGGAACGTCCAGTTCGTGGACGACATCAAACCGCTCGCCGACACGGAGCTGTTTCGCGTCAAGAGCGTGCCCGGGGTCGAGTGGGCCGTGCGGTTCTACAAGGGCATCGGCCGGGCCCGGCTGGCGGAGGGAACCTACGAGCAGATGATCATCCTCGGCCTCGACGACGCGACGCTCGTGGGGGCTCCCGAGGGCGTGTTCCTCGGCTCGATCGCCGACCTCCGCAAGCCCGACGCCGTGATCATGGACGACGCCGGCTACAAGCGGATCTGGCCCGGCGAGCCCTACAAGCTCGGTCGCACCTTCGAGATGAACGACCGCCGGGCCGTGCTCGTGGGCCTCACCAAGGCCAGCCGCACCTTCCAGAGCTTCCCGATCGTCTACACCCGCTACAGCCAGGCGGTGCTCTTCGCCCCGCCGGAGCGGAAGGTGCTGTCGTTCGTCCTGGCCGACGCCCAGCCGGGGGTGCCGGAGGAGGAGGTCTGCCGCCGGATCGAGGAGCGGACAGGACTCCAGGCGCTTACCCGCGACCAGTTCCTCCGCAAGACGATCGTTTACTACCTGAAGAAGACCGGCATCCCGCTCAACTTCGGGATCACCGTGCTACTCGGGTTTCTCGTGGGCACCGCGATCGCGGGCCAGACCTTCTATCTCTTCACGGTCGAGAACATCCGGCAGTACGGGGCCCTCAAGGCCATGGGCACGAGCAACTGGACGATCCTCGTGATGGTGCTCTCCCAGGGGCTGCAGGTGGGGCTGATCGGCTACGGGCTGGGCGTGGGTCTGGCGGGGCTGTTCGGCTGGTTCGTGAAGGGGGCCTCGCGGCTCTCGTTCTTCATGCCCTGGCAGGTGCTCGCGATCACGGCCGTGGCCGTGTTCGTGATCGTGCTCGTGGCCAGCCTGCTCTCGATTCGCAAGGTGCTCGTCGTCGATCCCGCGATCGTGTTCCGAGGCTGACGCGTCATGGCCACCGCCTCAAGTGTCCAGACGCACGACGACCGACCGCTCGCGGAAGTGGCCGTGCGAGTCCGGGGCGTGACCAAGGAGTTCGGCAGCGGCGGAGCCGTCACTCGGGCCCTGCGGGGCGTGGACCTCGACATTCCCTACGGCGAGCTCTTGATGCTCGTGGGCCCGAGCGGCTGCGGGAAGACCACGCTCGTCTCCATCGTGGCCGGCACGCTCGAGCCCACCGCCGGCGACGTGGTGGTGCTCGGGGAGGACCTCGGGCGGATGAGCAACGGCCGCAAGGTGAAGTTTCGCCGTGACCACGTGGGCTTCGTGTTTCAGGCCTTCAATCTCCTGCCCGCGCTCACCGCCGCCGAGAACGCCGCCGTGCCGCTGTTGATCGCGGGCTGGAACCGCCGCCGGGCGGTGGAGGCGGCGGCCGACATCCTCGACAAGCTCGGGATGGGCGACCGGCTTGCAAACCTGCCGAGCGAACTCTCCGGCGGCCAGCAGCAGCGGGTGGCGATCGCCCGGGCGCTCGTGCACGAGCCGCGGCTGCTCGTCTGCGACGAGCCGACCAGCGCCCTCGACGCCCAGAACGGCCGGATCACGATGGAGCTGATCCAGAAGATCGCCGTCCAGCCCGGCCGGGCCGTGATCGTGGTCACCCACGACTCCCGCGTCTACTCGTTCGCCGACCGGATCGCCTCGATGGAAGACGGCCGGATCGACTCCGTCGCCTCGGGCCCGCATCACGCGGAGCAGACCTGAGCCGGCTCAGCCGGTTACCATCTCGCCATGGCATCCACCACCGCCGACTCCCCATCTGCCGGTCCACCGGGTCCGCGTCGCCTCGAGCGGCGGGGCACGTTCGCCGACTTCGTCACCCAGCGGATCCTGCCGCTGGTGGCACTCGGGCTCCTGGGGTTCGCCGGCTGGTATGTCTGGTCCACCCGGCCCGTCGAGCACAACCCGCCGCCACCGATCGCTCCGGCCAGGAATCCCTTCGCAGATGCACTCGCCGCGGCGGGCATCGTCGAGGCTCAGACGGAGAACATCGCCGTCGGCTCCGCCACGCCGGGCGTGGTGGTCGAGGTGCT
>JBIIYH010000374.1:0-2591 GCA_044346905.1 Pirellulales bacterium | reverse complement strand
GCCGCTGGCTCGATGAGTCGTATGCGGTGCCCGAGCCGCCCCGCAGCGACGAGGACGAGGGCGAACCGCCGCCGGCCGACGAGGACTGACGGTCTGGCGGCCGCGGCGTATACTCCCCGCCCGGCGGGCGATGGTGGCCCGCAGTCCCTCGCAGGTGACCCATGACGAGCGCCCCTGCCCCATCCGGCAGCATTGTCCACGAGATCCGCTGGAGCGACGCCCTGCCCTGGTGGATTCTGTTTCGTGCGGCCGGCGCGGCCTTTTCGCCGACGGTGATCCTGCTGGCGGCGCTCGGGGCAGCGGCAGTCTGGGCGGGCTGGTCGGCCGCCGATCGGGCCGGGCTCGTGGTGCCGGCTGCCGGCGAGGCGGGCCGCGGCGGCGGCCTGGCCCTGCCCTCGCCCGATGACGGCGGACTGGTCAACGTTGATCCGCTCCTGCCCAGCCGCGGGACGCTCGGCTGGCTCGGCGGTGTGACGCGGTTCGTGCCCGAGTCGGTTGCCGAGGCAGTCCGGCTGGTGGCCCTGCCCTTCCGGCCCACGACCGATCTCCGCGTCGCCGGCGCGGCCCTGGCCCGGGTGGGCTGGTTCGTGCTGGTGTGGGCGATCTTTGGAACCGCCATCTCGCGGTGCGTCGCGCTCAAGCTCGCCGGCGAGGAGCCGCTTGGCCCGCTAGGCGCCGTGGCCTATGGCTCGCGGAAGTGGCCGCCGGCTTTCAACTCGGTGCTGTTCGTTCTGGTTGGGATCGCGGCTTTGAGCGTGCCCGGAGCGGTGCTCGGCCTGGCGATGCGGACCGGCTGGGGCCTGTCGCTCGCCGGGGCGGTTTGGCCGCTGGTGCTGCTCGGGGCGGTGGTGCTGGCGATCCTGGCGGTGGGGCTCGTGGCCGGCTGGCCGCTGATGGTGGCCGCGATCGGCGTCGAGCGGGGCGACAGCTTCCAGGCGATCTCGACCTCGTTCTCCTACCTCTACCAGCGGCCGCTGCACTACGCCTTCTATCTGCTCGTCGGGCTCCTGGTGGCGGTTCCCGCGCTCGCGGCGGCGGGCCTGTTTGCCGACGCCACCGGCACCCTGGCGATCTGGGCGGCGAGCTTCGGAATGGGCCCCGACCGCACCGCGGCGGTAGTGGATGGCCTGTCGGCCGGCGGGCCGCTGGCCGACACCTGGGGCCTCGGGGCGATGCGGTTCTGGGCCCGAGGCCTCGCGAATCTCCTGGGCTCGTTCGGCTGGGGCTACTTCTGGGCGATCGCCACGGCCGCGTATCTCGTGCTCCGCCAGGACGTGGATGGCACGCCGCTCGACGAAGTCGTGCTCGACGAGCCCGGCTCCCCGGCGACCTGACGGCCGCGTGCGGCCGCTCCCGGCTACCCGACGGGGCTGACCGGACCGCCCGGTTCGGCGGCCGGCCGCCAGCGCTTGAGCAGCCCGGCGAATCCCCCCAGCAGTTCCCCCCGGCTCACCACGTCGTCGGCGCCGGCGTCGCGGGCAAGCGCCAGCCGCTCCCGGGCCACGTGGGGCCCGAAGGCCACGACTGCGGCGGGCGGCCCTGCCCCGGCGGCCGAGCCGGCATCGACCAGCATCCGGGCCCGGGTGATCACCACGGCCGGGTCCTCGGAGAGGGACTGCAGATCGACGAGCACCACGTCGTGCGGCCCGCCGTGGGGCGACTCGCCCAGGCTGCGGATGGTCTCGAGCGACGCCCCCGCCTCGCGGCACAAGCCGGCAATCCGGCTGGTCGCCATCAGGTCGGGCGAAACGAGCAGGATCTTGAAATCACCGGCCATGAGCATGAACCTCGCAATGACCAGAATCATATCGCTTCCGTAAGGTTCTGCCCATGCCGATTCACACCGCCTCGGGACCCCGCACCTCGCGATAGAGTTGCACGGCGTTGAGCATCGGCAGCGCATAGAGCCGCCCGGCCGCCGAGTCGCCCCCCGCCTCGAGCACGACGGTGATCGCCTGCACCGTCGGCACGAGAAAATCATCGTTGACCGCGATCTCGAGCACCGCCTGCTGCACGAGGCTCTCCTCCGGCCCCCGCCAGCCCTGGGCGTCGCAGACAGTCATCCGGGTCACGCTCGCCGCGGCGAGCGCCTGCCGCACACTTTCCACCTGCGACGGCTTGAGCAGGGCGACGACAAGGTGCATGCGGGGCTCCGCGATGGGGACCGGCCGCTTGTCAGGGCCGCGGCAGCACGAGATCCGCGTCGAGCACCTTGTCGATCCGCTCCCGGAGGTCGGCCAGATGGGCCCGCGACGGGGCGTCAAGCTTGAGCTCCGGCTTCGCCAGCAGCGCCTCGATCTGGGCATCGAGCGACCGCAGTTGGTCGGCGGCGAGGGCCTGGGCGTCGGGATTCGCCGTGCCTCCCTCCAGCGTCAGCCTGGCCAGCCGCGTGAGATAGGCCCGCTGCAGCCCGCGCCGCAGGCTCGAGATCGCCGGCTTCCGGGGCGTGTACTCGCCCGGCTGAATCTCCGTCACCTCCCGCATCACCGCCTTGCCCAGCCGCTCGAACAGCTCCGCGGTCGTCAAGGCGTCTTGGTCGGCGGGCACCTTGAGCTCGTTGTCGCGGATCCGCTCGAGCACCAGCGGGTCGA
>JBIIYH010000372.1:0-2607 GCA_044346905.1 Pirellulales bacterium | reverse complement strand
GCCACCTCACCCGCCTCCTTGCCGAGCGACTCGCCGGCCGCGACCACCGCGCCGGTGGCGTCGATCGTGCCCCCGATCCAGGCGCCCCCCACGATCGGGTCGAGCCCCAGCGCCCGGATCACCGGCGGCATCGCCACCATCATGATCACGGTGAAGAACAGCGACAGGCCGATCGTGAGCGAGATCTCCTCCTTCTTGGCCCGGCAGGCGGCACCGGTCGCGATCGCCGCCGACACGCCGCACACCGACATGTCGGCCGAGAGGGTCATGCACAGCGGCCGCGACGGAATCTTGAGCGTGTGGACGCCGAACAGATACGTCGTCACGAGCACGACCGGCGTCACGATCCAGGCGGTCAAGAGCCCCGGCAGGCCGAGGGCCAACAATCGGCTGACGAGCACCTCGGCTCCGAACACGACCAGGCCCGTCTTGATGAAGAACTCGCCGATGAGCGCCGGGGAGAGCCAGCGGGGCACACCGGCGGCGTTGGCGACGAACAGGCCGACCGCGAGGGCCCAGAGTGGGTACTCGAGGTTGTAGTACTTCACGAGCTTCTGGCTCGCCATCACGTAGGCCAGGCAGGCCAGCACCGCGAGCGGGCAACCGCCGAGGAGAAACCGTCGCAAGCTGCCGCCCGTCAGGAGCGTTCCCAGGCCACCCACGAGCACAACCCAGCCCATCCCGAGCAGGATCGGCGGGATCGCGAGATCACCGCTCTTGTCCTGGAAGGCGACGAGTGGCCGGTCGGTCCAAGTGCCGGGCGTGCCGACGGTGGCGGCCAGCGGCGTCGGCCAGCCCTTGGGGTGGCGGTCGCGGCTCCCCGGCTCCTCGGCCGGCCGCGCCTGCCAAGTGACAGCCAGCGCCAGGATCACCGCCGCCAGCCCGATCACCACCGCGGCCGTGTCTTCGTGAAATCCCTTGTGCATCCGTCCAACTCTCGCTCCGGCAAAACCGAGTCCTGTATTCTGGCAGATACCACCTTGGGAGGCATATCATGCACCGGATCGTCGCGTCGGCTCTGTCCTGCTTCGTGGCCGCGGGATCCACGGTGGCGGCGGCTCCTCCGCCCAACGTCGTGCTGATCTTCACCGACGACCAGGGCTATGGCGACCTGGGCTGCTACGGCTCAGAGACGATTCGCACGCCCAATCTCGACCGGCTGGCCCGCGAGGGCCGAAGGTTCACGAGCTTCATGGTGGCCTCACCGGTCTGCTCCCCCTCCCGGGCGGCCCTCCTGACAGGCTGCTATCCCAAGCGGGTCGGGATGCACCGGCACGTTTTGTTTCCCACCTCCACGACGGGGCTCCACCCGGCCGAACACACGCTGGCCGACCAGTTCAAGGGCCAGGGCTACGCGACGGCCTGCTTTGGCAAGTGGCACCTCGGCCACCTGCCCGAGGTGCTGCCACGGGCCCAGGGTTTCGACGCCTATTTCGGGATTCCCTACTCCAACGACATGAACCATCCCGACAACAAAGGCCAGCCGCCGGGCGGCCCCGCCGGGATGGACGCCCTCTGGGCCGACCCCGAGTCGTCGCTCACCAAGTGGAAGACGCCGCTCTACGAGAACGAGGAGATCGTCGAACTGCCGGTCGACCAGCGGACGGTCACCCGCCGCTATACCCAGCGGGCGATCGACTTCATCCGTGGGCACCGCGACGGGCCGTTCTTCGTCTACCTGCCGCACTCGATGCCGCATATTCCCCTGTCCGTGCCCGACGACGTCCGCGATTCCGACCCGCACCACTCCTACACCAACACGATCGAGCACGTCGACGCGGAGGTCGGCCGGCTGCTCGACACGCTCGACGAACTTGGCCTCGCCGAGAATACCTTTGTGATCTATGCGAGCGACAATGGCCCCTGGCTGTCGTTCAAGCACCATGGCGGCTCGGCCGGCCCGCTTCGCGACGGCAAGGGAACCACGTTCGAGGGCGGCCAGCGGGTCCCCTGCCTGATCCGCGGCCCCGGCATACCGGCGGGCACGGTCTGCGACGCGCTGACCGGCACGATCGACGTGCTCCCGACGCTCGTCACGCTGACCGGCGGCGAGTTGCCGCCCGATCGAAGGATCGACGGGCTCGACGTGTCGGGGCTGTGGCGGGGCGAGATCGAGGCATCGCCCCGGGAAGCGTTCCTCTACTACACGTCCCACGGCGAAATCGAAGGCATCCGCGAGGGATCGTGGAAGCTGCTCGTCAAGCGGCCGCCCCGGGGGAAACAGGCGGCCCCGGGGGCGGCGGCCCCGGAGTCCCAGGTGATGCTCTTCGACCTGGAGCGCGACCTCGGCGAGCGCACGAACGTGGCCGGCGAGCATCCCGATCTGGTGGCTCGGCTGCGGGTGCGGATGCAGGAACTCGACCGGGAGATCACCGCCAACGCCCGCCCGCAGTGGTCGCGGGACGCGGCCGTCGCGAGCCCTTGAGCCGGAAGCCGGGGGTGGAAGCCGGAGGAGCCTGGAGATTTCGCTGGGTCAGCGTGGACGCGGAGAGACGGGTTCGGCGAAATATCCCAGCGACGGAGGCTTTCACCCCCGGCTTCCTCACCCGCTGGACGTCGTGGGCAGTCGAGCTTCGCCCCTGACGCGGTCGGCAGCGCTCGCCGCAC
>JBIIYH010000371.1:0-2613 GCA_044346905.1 Pirellulales bacterium | reverse complement strand
GGGGCCTGGTCGAGCACGCCGAGGGCGAACGGATTGCCGATGGCGACCGCCTCGTCGCCCACCCGCAGGCCGTCCGAGTCGCCGAGCTCGAGGTGCGGCACCGTCTGCCCCTCGGGAACCTCGAGCTTGAGGGCCGCGAGGTCGCCGACCGGGTCGGTGCCGAGCACCTTCGCCTTGAAGGAGCGGCCGTCGCCGATCCGGACGGTGAACGACCGCTTGCGGCCGATCACGTGGTCGTTGGTGAGCATCAGCCCGTCGGGCCGGACGATCACCCCGCTGCCGCCGCCGATGAACACGAACGCGGGCTGCACGCGGACGCAGAGCTCGGTCAGATCAACCGGCTCGGTGACGACGGCGGGCGCCCCGCCTGCGGCGACCGGCCAGAGCATGGCCAGGGCGAGCAACGCCCGCCATCCTTCTCCCCACGGGCGCCGCTTCATCGGTTCTCCTCCAGCACGACCTCGATCTCCCGCGTGTCGTCGGTCGAGAGCACGCCCTCGAAGCTCTGACCCGGCTGGAGCGATTTTTTCAGCCGCTGGAGATCCTCGAGCGAGTCGACGTCGCGGCCGGCGATCACCAGCCGCGGGCCGCGGGCGGGCCGCTGCACGAGCAGCGTCACCGTGTCGCCGGCGGCGCTGGCCGCCACGCGGTCGGTGAGCTCTCGCCAGGTGCCGAGGTCCACGCCGTCGAACTCGAGCAGCCGATCCCCCTTCTTGAGGCCCGCCTTGTCGGCCGGCGAGCCGGGCACCACGCCGCCGATCACGACGTCCTCGCCGAAGGCCCGAGCCATGTCGGCCTGCACGCCCAAAAATGGCCCGGGAATCCGGTCGAACGACCGGCCGCCTTTCATGGCCTCGAGCGCCGCGGCGATCCGGTCGGCCCGGGCCACCATCCCCACGCCCGAGTTGGGCGCTCTCGTCCACCGCATCAACTGCGGCGGCGGCACCAGCCGACCGAGCAGCGTGTCGGGCTCGATCGGCGCGGTGGCGATCCCGAAAAAGTTGCCGGCCGCGTCCACGACCGGCCCGCCGGAGTTGCCGTAGTTCAAGAGCGCGTCGGTCTGAAACTGGTAGCCACGGTTGCGGGAGGGCGCGCTCACGATCCCCGTGTTGAAGGTGTGGCCCATGCCGCCGCTGGGCGACCGCCCGACGACGGCCACCGCGTCGCCGAGCAGGGGCGAGCTGGCGGCGGTGAGGTCGAAGGCGGCGAGCCCCTCGGCCTCGATTTTCACAAGCGCCACGCCGAGCGGCTCGTGGCGGGCGACGACCTTGGCCTCCCGGCGGTCGCCGTTCGGGAGGATCACGGTCAGGCCGGTGACCGCGTTGGGCTGGCGATCGAGGCCGCCGGCGGGGTCGGCCAGCAGTTTCTCGATCGAGTCGTTCGCGGAAAACGACCGCGGCTTGCCGGTGCTCTTGGCGACGAAGGCCACGTCGTCACCGAGATTGAACAGGCTCGTGAGCACGAGGCCGTCGGGCGAGACCACGAGCCCCGTCACCGGCCCCGGCGGCCGCCGCAGCAGCTGGTTCACCTCGAATGCCCGGGCCACGTTGGCGAAGGCGGCGAACCGCTTCGCCTGCTCGAGCTTGGGCAGCTTGCCCCAGCCCTCGATCGTGGCCCGGTGCTCGCCCCACGAGATCCGGGGCAGCGACTCCGGGGGAAACCGCCGCGCGACCTCGATCCCGACGATCGCCGGGGCGACGGCGGCCGCGGCCCGCTTGAGATCCTGGGCCTTCTCGGCAAGGCTCGTCGTGACGGGGTCGGCGGCCAGGTCGGCCGGGGCCGCGAAGACGAGCGGCACGTCGGCGGACGTGAGCGGCCCGAACTTCTCCAAGAGCACGGCCGTCGGCACGGCCACGCCCTGCCATCGCTGCGGTGAGACTCCGAGACTGATCACGCCGCACAGCCGGCCGCTCGCATCGACGAGCGGGCCGCCGTCGGAGCCGGGATTGACCGCGGCGGTGGTCTCGATGACGGGCCCGGCGTAGGGCGACTCGCCCTGCTTCTCGACGTCGTAGAGGCCGCTGACGAGGCCCCGGCTGAACGAGGCCCGGCCATTGGTCAGGAGCACGCGGTCCACGTCGCTGGCCGTGTAGCAGATCCCGCCGAGCGCCGGCCGCTCCCGCGCGACGGGCAGGCAGGCGAGGCCCTCGCCATCGACCTTCACGAGGCTCGCGGCCAGGGCGGGATCGACCGCGACGAGCCGGGCCTCGCGGGGCACGAAGCCGGGAAACATCACCTTGATCTCCTTCGCGTCGGCCGGCACGACGCTGGTGGAGGTGAGAATGTGGCCCGTGGGCGTGACCACGCTGCCGGTGCCCGTGAACGACGCGCCGTCGGCCGTGGTGGAGGAGATGCCCACGGTGGCGGCGAGCACGTGGTCGGCAACGGCCCGCGTGGCGGGGGGCGCGGGCTCGGCTGCGCTCCCCGCACTAGCCCAAGCGGCCACCAGCCAGCCGGCTGCGAACCCGGTCACTCCCGTCGCTCGTTGCATCGTGGCCACGCTCCTAGAGCCCCTGCCCGACTTCGCGCTATCGCATGAACGATTCTAGTCGCGGCCGCCTCGCCCCCATAGCGGCTCCTTGCGGCCGTTTCGGCAGCCCCGTACAACATCCG
>JBIIYH010000102.1:0-9486 GCA_044346905.1 Pirellulales bacterium | reverse complement strand
CCGGACGATCCACCGAGCGTGTCGGAGGTGACCGCCCGCGTCAAGGACATGCTCGAGAGTCGGTTCGCCGACGTCTGGGTGGCCGGCGAGGTGAGCAACCTCACGCGGGCATCGTCGGGCCATGTCTACCTCTCGCTCAAGGACGACGGGGCTCTCCTGCGCGGAGTCGTCTGGCGGAGCACCGCGGCCAGCTTGGCGATCGAGCCGGCCGATGGGATGGCCGTGGTCTGCCACGGCCGGATCGAGGTCTACGCCCCGCGGGGCACCTACCAGCTCACGATCGACCGGCTGCACGCGCTCGGCACCGGCACGCTCGAGGCCCAGTTGCGAAAGCTGCACGCGCGGCTCGCCGCCGAGGGGCTGTTCGCTCCGGAGCGGAAGCGGCCCATTCCCCCCTTCCCCCGCCGGATCGCCCTCGTCACGAGCCCCACCGGCGCGGCGATCGCCGACTTCCTGCAGACGCTCCGCTCCCGCTGGAACGGGAGCGAGGTGATCGTCGTGCCGTCGCGGGTTCAGGGATCCGGCGCCGCGGAGGAGCTGGCGGCCGCGTTGGCCGCGGCCGCGCGGATCGTGCCGGCCGTCGACGTGATCGCGCTCGTCCGCGGCGGCGGGAGCCTCGAGGATCTGTGGAGCTTCAACGAAGAAGTGCTGGTCCGCGCGGTCGCCGCCGCCCCGATCCCGGTCGTGGCGGGCGTGGGGCACGAGATCGACGTCACGCTCGCCGACCTGGCCGCCGACCTGCGGGCCCTGACGCCCACCGACGCCGCCGTGAAGGTTTCGCCCGACGGGCCGCAGGTGGCGGCCGCCGTCGCAGGCCTGGGCCTGCGGCTCGACGCGGCTCTGACCCGCCGCCTGGCCGCGGCGCGGGATCGCGTCGTGCAGCTCTCGCGGTCGCGAATCTTCGCCGATCCCGCCCGGCTCGTCCGCGACCGGCGGATGGTCGTCGATCAGCTTGCGCTGCGGCTCGCGCGGCTGGGTCGCGCTGCCGTGGCCCGGGCTGGTGAGCGGCTGGCCGCCGGCGCCGGCCGGCTCGAGGCCGCGAGCCCGGTGCAGCTGCTCGCCCGCGGTTGGTCGCTGACCTGGCGGGAGGACGGCCAGGGCCGCGGCCTCGCGAGCGTTGCGGGCATCGAGCCGGGAGCGCGGATCGTCACGCAGCTGGCCGACGGGCGGCTCTGGAGCCGCGTCGAGAAGAGCGAGTTCGAACCCGACGTCGTCCATGCCTCTCGTCAGGATCACCTTCCATGACCCCCCCTCCGGAACACACCCGCGGGCCATCCTCGTCGGCCCAACCGGCAGAGACGGCCCAGTCCGCCGGCTTCGAGGCAGCGCTCGGCCAGCTCGCCGAGCTCGTCGGCCAACTCGAGTCGGGCGGCCTCGGCCTCGCCGAGTCGATCGACGCCTACGAGCGGGGCGTGGCGCTGCTCCGCCGGCTCCACGAGGAACTAGCCCATGCCCAGGAGCGGGTGAGCGTGCTCATCCGGATCGACGACGAGGGCCGGCCGGTGCTGGCTCCCCACGCCGCGGCCGATTCCGCCGCTGAGCAGCCCGCGACCCGCCGGGGCGGACGAACGCGCACCGGCCGCACGAAGCCGCTGCCCGGGATGGACGAGGCCTCCGAGGAGGCCTAAACTTTCTCTGGCTGTCCGTCAGGGACGCAGGCAGTTACCCCGACGGTTTTTCTCCCCTCAGGCCCCCGCATGGCAAGCTGTCCGGACACCGGCGGTTCGGTGGCCTCGCTCGTCGCGGCGGCCGATTCGGCCGACGTTGTCACGGCGGGCCTGGCACGCGTCCGGGAGTTCATCGAACCGCGGCTCGCGGCCACGCTCGCCGACCATCCCGACGTTCCGCCTCGGCTGACGGAGGCCATGCGTCACGCCGTGCTCGCGCCGGGCAAACGGCTGCGGCCGGCCTTGGCGCTCTGGGCCGCGCGGGCCTGCGGACGACACGACGAAGCGGCGGCCTGGCAGGCCGCTGCGCCGGCGGCCGTTGCCGTCGAGCTGATCCACGCCTACTCGCTCGTCCACGACGACCTCCCGGCGATGGACGATGACGACCTGCGGCGCGGCCGCCCCACCTGCCACCGCGCCTTCGACGAGGCGACGGCGATCCTCTGCGGCGACGCGCTCCAGCCGCTGGCCTTTGAGACCCTGGCCGCTGGGCTGCCGGCTCCGGTCGCTGGTCGGGCCTGTCTCGTGCTCGCCCGGGCCGCGGGCGGGGCAGCGCTCGTGGGCGGGCAGGTCGACGACCTCGCGGTGGAGCGGGGCTGGGTCGCGCCGCCCGACGGGATGTCGGCCGCCGAGCAGGTCGTCTGGATGGAGCGAATCCATCGCCGCAAGACGGGCGCACTCTTTCGGGCGGCGCTCGAACTCGGCGGGCTGGCCGTGGCGGCAGACTCCGGGCAGCTGGCCGCCCTCGACCGCTTCGGCCGGGCCTTCGGGCTGTGCTTCCAAATCGCCGACGACCTGCTCGACGCCGAGGGGGACGAGGCGGCCGTCGGCAAACGCGTGGGCAAAGACGCCGCCCGCGGCAAACTCACGTACCCCACCGCGCTGGGCGCCGACGAGGCCCGGCGGCGGGCGGTGGCCCTGGCTGAGGAAGCTGCGGCAGCGGCGGCCGACCTGGGTGAACCGGCCGCCGAACTGGCCGCTCTGGCACACTGGATCGTGACCCGCAACCATTGAACGCAACCGACACGCGGCACGGGAGCCTCCGCCCGACGGATTGGCCCGGCACCTGACGCACACCACGGACGACCCCATCATGGCCGACATCCTTCCCTCGATCACGTCGCCGCAGGATCTCCGCGGGCTTTCGACCGAGCAGCTCGAGCAACTCGCGGCCGAGATGCGGCGGGCGCTGACCGAGGTGGCCGCCTCGCGGACCGCCCACTTCGCTTCGAATCTCGGCGTTGTCGAACTCTGCCTGGCGCTGCACCGGGTCTTCGACTTCAGCCGCGACCGGCTGATCTGGGACACCGGCCACCAGATCTATCCCCACAAGCTGATCACCGGCCGCTACCCGCAGTTCGGCACGATGCGGACCCGCGGCGGCCTGATGGGCTACCCCAACCCGGAGGAGAGCCCCTACGACCTGTTCATGACCGGCCATGCCGGCTGCAGCGTCTCCACCGCCCTCGGCCTGGCCAGCGGCGACGGGCTCGTCGGCGAGCACGATCGCCGCAGCGTGGCGGTGATCGGCGACGGAGCCCTGCCCTCCGGCATCGTCTTCGAGGCCCTCAACAACGCCGGCTTTCTCAAGAAGCGGCTGCTCGTGATCCTCAACGACAACAAGATGTCGATCTGCCCGCGGGTCGGCGGCCTGGCCGAGTATCTCGACATCATCCGCACCAACCCCTGGTATCGCGGCCTCAAGCAGCAGGCCGGCGAGATCATCAAGGGCGTGCCGGTGGTCGGGGAGCAGATGGAGCGGATGATTTCGGGCGTCAAGGACTCGATCAAGACCGGCCTCCATGGCGGGGCGCTGTTCGAGGCGCTCGGCGTCCGCTACTTCGGCCCGGTCGAGGGGCATTCGCTGCCCAACCTGATTCGCTACCTCGAGCTGGTCAAGGACGAGGAGGGGCCGATCCTCCTCCATGTGCTCACCGAAAAAGGGCACGGGTTCAAGCCCGCGGAGGAGGATCCCGTCTTCTTCCACACGCCCGCCCCGTTCGAGTGCGACGACGAGGACTGCATCGTCTCGATCAAGAAGTCGTCCACCAAGGCCTACACCGACATCGCGGCGGCGGCGATCGCGGCGGCGATGCGGCGGGACACCCGCGTGACCGTGCTCACCGCGGCGATGTGTCAGGGCAACAAGCTGGAGAAGGTGCGGGCCGAGTTTCCCGAGCGGTTCTTCGACGTCGGGATCTGCGAGTCGCACGCGGTGGCCTTCGCGGCCGGCCAGGCCAAGGCGGGCTGTCGGCCGATCGTCGACATCTACAGCACCTTCCTGCAGCGGTCGTACGACCAGATCTTCCAGGAGGTCTGCCTGCAGAACCTGCCGGTAAGCTTCATGCTCGACCGAGCGGGGCTGACCGGCCCCGACGGCCCCACCCACCACGGTGCCTTCGATCTCGGCTATCTCCGGCTGTTCCCCAACATGGTCGTGATGGCACCGGGCGACGAGCATGACCTGACGGCGATGCTCGACTGGGCGCTCGAGCACGACGGCCCGGCGGCGATCCGCTATCCCAAGACGGCGATCGAGCGGCAGGCCGGCCCGCGGACGCCGCTCGAGCTCGGCCGGGCCGAACTGCTGGCCGAGGGCGCCGAAGGGCTCGTGATCGCCTGCGGCACGCTGCTGGGCGAGGCGGTGAAGGCCGCGGCCGCCCTCCGCGAGGAGGGCCTGGAGATCACCGTGATCAACGCCCGGTTCGTGAAGCCGCTCGACACCGCGCTGCTGCTCGAGCGAATCGAGGCGGCGCCCTGGACGGTCACGGTCGAGGAGAACGCCCTGCCCACGGGCTTCGGCTCCGCGGTACTGGAAATGGTGTCCGACGCCGGGCTGGCCGCCGGGCCGATCACGCGGCTCGGGCTGCCCGACCGGTTCGTCGAGCACGGCGAGCGGGGCGAGTTGCTGGCGGAACTCGGCCTGGACGCGGCCGGCATCGCCGCGGCCTGCCGCCGTCTGGCCGGCCGTGGTCCGGGGGCGGCAGCCTCGATCTCCCATGCGGCCGCCGACCACTGATCGGCCGGCTTGGCCGGCGTCCTTCTGATCCTCGGGGGTGGTTCGTCGATGCCGGGTCTTTCACGTCTGCGAAGCGAGCAACCGCCCCCCGTGGCGTTGGCCGTGGTGATCGTGGCGGCGCCAGCCGTCGCCGCGGAGATCGGCCGCGTGGCCGAGCTCCTTGCGGCCCGCGGCCATCTCGTGACGAGCGTGGCCCAGGACGCCCCGGACGGCGAGCCACCAGCCGCAGCCGAGCCGCGGCTGGGCGGGGCCGATCTCGTGGTCGTGCTCGGCGGCGACGGCTCGATCCTGCGGGCGGCCCGCTGGATGGGCTACACGCAGGTTCCCGCGCTCGGGATCAATCTCGGCCGGCTCGGCTTTCTCGCCGACACCCCCCGGGCCGACGCCGCCGCGGCCCTGGCCGAGCTCGAGGCGGGCCGGTTCCGGCTCGTGGACCACATGATGTTCGAGTGCGAGGTAGTCCGTGGCGGCCGCGTGATCCACCGTGAACTGGGGCTCAACGAGACCTCGCTTCTGGCCGGCCCGCCATTCACGATGATCGAGATCGACCTCGTCGTGGACGGCGAGCCCGCTACCACCTACCGGGCCGACGGCCTGATCGCCTCGACTCCGGTCGGTTCGACCGCCTACAACCTCTCGGCCGGCGGCCCAATTGTGCGCAAGGACATGGATGCCTTCGTGTTCACCCCGCTCAACCCCCACACCCTGACCAATCGCACCGTGATCGACTCGGCCACGCGGCGGTACGAGCTGCGTGTGCCGCGGCCCAACGCCGGCTCGGCCTGCCTGGTGGACGGGCGGGTGGTGGCGGCGCTCGTGGCGGGTGACGCGATCCGCGTGCGTCGGGCCGAGCCCCGGTTCACGCTCGTGGAGATCGGCGGCCACGGCTACTACCGCACGCTCCGCGAGAAGCTGGCCTGGGGCGGCGGCCTGCGGGCCGCGGAGCGCAGCCGCCCGGGGAAGGACTCATGAGCCGCGCCGTGGCACTCGGCCGCACCCTGCTGGCGCTGGCCGGCGGCCTGCTGGCGGTCACCGCGGTCCGAGCCGCGGAGCCGGTGGCGGCGCCCGCTGGCGTGCTGCTGCGGTATGCCTTCGGCGCGGGCGACGACCTGGCCAGCACCGTCGCGCATCGGGCCCTCACCGAAACGACGATGAACGGCGTCACGCAGTCGGTCGAGACGAGCACTGACTCCACCCGCACCTGGAAGGTGGTGGCCTTGGACGAGGCGGGTGCGGCCACGCTCGAGCAGGTGGTCGATGAGGTGACGATGACGTCGCGGTCGAGCGACCAGGGCGAGGTCCGCTGGTCGAGCGCGGGCCTGACCGACCCGCCGCCCGGCTACGAGGGCGTGCGGCAGAGCCTGGGCGTGCCGCTGGTCCGGCTGCGGGTGGCCTCCGACGGTCGGATCCTCGAGCGGCGGGAGCTCCGCCCCTGCCCCGCGGCCGCCACGGGCGACCTGGTGATCGTGCCCTTTCCCGAGGAGCCAATCGCAGTCGGCCACGAGTGGACGGTGCCCGACGAGGTCGTGGTGGAGGTTCCGGGCGGGCCGCGGAAGGCCGTCCGAACGCGGCTGCGGTATCGGCTCGAGCGGCTCGACGACGGAATCGCCACGATCGCGGTGGACACGACCGTGCTCACGCCGGTGGACGATCCGCGGCTCGAGGCCCGGCTGCTCGAGCGGATCTGGGCCGGCACGATCCGCTTCGACGTGGAGGCGGGCCGGATCGTGGGCCGGCGCACGACGATCGACCGCCGCGTCGTCGGCTTCGGCGGCCCCCAGTCGAGCGTCCGCTACAAAGCCAGCCTGGAAGAACGCGCCGCGACCCCGAAGCCGAGCCCGTAACGCCGCCGGACTGGCACGAGCAACCCCTCGCAGCCCAGGGTTCGAGTGGTCGCAAGATCGGCAACACGCACCTCAAGTGTGGAAGAGCCAATCGAGATCCACGACGACTTCGGGCCGATACCGAAGTACGAACTTCATCGACTATCACGCAGGCGACCAAGAACCTCGTCCCACGTGAGCAACTGCTGGGGCGACCGCTCATGAGCAGCGATCCGCCGCTGCAGTTCCGCCCGCTGCTCGGGAGAAATCTCCACGGGCGAGTCTGACGGGATGCTGTCCCACAACCACTCGACCACGCGCAGCCGATCATGAATCGGCAGGGCCGTCAGTTTGGTAAGGGTCTGGGTTATGTCGATCATGAACGCATTTACCACAGATATAACGACCAAGCTGAGCAGCTCGAGGCCAGTAGTCAGGGTTCCAGTCGCACGCCGCGATCCGCGCTGCGCGGTGCAACTGGCCGAGCGAATTGTTGAACTTCGCGACGATCGGCCGGAGATCGTCCGTTACGGGGGCGGCGGGATTCGCAACTGCGGCCTCATACTTCGTCTCCTCCGGTTCCGCGAGCGGTTCGGGCAACAGGGCAAATGCCTGCCAGTAGACGACCGCGGCATTGGGCGCAGTTGCGGCCGCCGGCTTTTCGGCGGCGGGTAGAGCGGTGGAGAACGCGGCCTGAATCGCAAGGGCACCAGACAGAATGAACGCGTAGCGATGCAAGGTCATTCCAAAAACTCCTTCATGAGATCTCGGGCACGGGATGTGGGACCGGATGCGCCGAATATGGCGGATCCGTAGTGGCGGCGCAGCGCTTCGTCGAACTCGGCATCGGTGTCCGCGTGCAGCCGGCTCTTGACGGTGCCCAGCGGGCAACCGACGAGCGTCGCGATCTCGTCGAGCGATGCACCGGCGAAGAAACGCAGCTCCACTGCCACGCGATGCTCGGCGGGCAGGGCGGCCACGGCGGCCTGCACGAGCCGCGCCTCCTCCGCCCGTTCGGCGGCGACTGGGGGCGAGGTCTCGCGGCCGGGGCGGTCGGCGGCCTGATCCTCACCGCTTGCCACGGGTCGGGGCTTCCGCCGCGCCTTCAGGAACCGGTGCCGGAGAATGCCGTAGAGCCAGGTCGAAAACTAACGGCTTTCGTCGAACCGCGCCAGCGATCGCCAGGCCTCGACCAGCGTTCCTCGACCAGCGTTTCCTGGGTGAGGTCCTCGGCCTCGTGGTCGTCGCGGCAGAGCGCCCGTGCGCACCGCCACAGCGGCTCGGCGTGTGTCGCGACGAGTTGACGAAACGCGGCCACGTCGCCTTGCCGGCTGCGACCGACCAATTCGGCTTCGTCAGGAATAGGTTCAGCCACAATGACGAGTGTTCCCACCGACGCAGAAAAAGGTTCACGGCTTGTTCAAGCCGCTGCGATCGATTATGCTTTCGTTGTACGATGTATTGATCGATCGTTTCTGTCGACCAGGGAGCCAACATGCACCACGTCACGATTTCGCCGAAGTTCCAGGTCGTGATTCCGCGCGGCGTTCGCGAACGTCTTGGGCTGCGACCGGGCCAGAAACTGCAGGTGATCGAGCATGCCGGGCGGGTCGAATTTGTGCCGGAGAGGAACATCCGCGAGCTGAAGGGGTTCGTGAAGGGAATCAAGACCGACTTCGTTCGTGAAGGTGACCGCCTGTGAACGTGGTCGATTCTTCCGGCTGGCTGGAATACTTCGCCGGGGGGCGGCACGCCCGCACGCTCGAGCCGGCTCTCGAGGATCTCGAGTCGCTGATCGTGCCCGCCGTCTCGGTCTATGAGGTGTTCAAGGTTCTGCTCCGCGAGGCCGGCGAGGAGGCAGCGATCCAGGGGGTGGCAGCCATGCAACGCGGCCGCATCATCGATCTGACCGTGCAGCGAGCCCTCGACGCTGCCGCCTTGAGTTTGCGGCTCTCGCTGCCCATGGCTGACAGCATCATCCTTGCAGCGGCCCGAGAGCACGGCGCCACGGTCTGGACGCTCGACGAGGACTTCAGCGGCTTTCCAGATGTGCGGTACTTTGCCAAGAAGTAACCCTCTCGGAGTGTCGTGACCTCAACGCTTTCTTCTCTCGGCGAACGAATAAGTTGAGCAGCTCGCGACTAGCGGCTCGCCATGCCGCAAGACGCTATCGCGAGCCTGCTCCAACGCCTGGTTCGCTGTCCAGGTCACGGCCCAACTCAATGATGGCGGCGCCATCTGCCAGCCTAGCAATGCAATCCGGCAACTCGCGGGTGAGGAGATCTTTCAGAGCAGCGTTTGATGTGTTGCCGCATCGGAGCCAGATAACACGTGGCGGTGGGCCGAGCCTTTCCACCATTGATGCAAAGTCGGCGTCCTTTGTCATGACGATTGCGCCTGCCGCCCGCGCTGCAGCAAAGATTGGCGGGTCGAGCGCATCGCGCAACCCAAGTTCACGTGCCGAGGCACACTCGACAGTGAACGTTTCGGAAATCCATCGAGTGATCGACGGCGAGAGGTGAGCATCGAGCCAGATGATCACGCTGCGGCCCCGGGTTGAGACGCTTGGAGGCTTGCGAATTTCAGGCAAGCGGTGACGTCTTCTATCTCTAAGTCGGGTAGTTCGGCCACGACTTCAGCAGGTGAGAGGCCAGCGGCAAGAAGGTCGAGGACATCGCTCACCCGAATGCGCATTCCACGCACGCACGGACGGCCGCCGCATTGCTGGGGATTGACGGTGATTCGATCTGTAGGAGACATAGGCTACTTTACCGAGGACTCTTTATTATACGCGCGGGATCTACGGCAGTCACCCGGACAACGAAGGCAAGGGGTTGCTCACCGCTTTCGGCGAACGACCGCAATCAGCGGCTCGCGACCTTGGACTTACCACACCGACCGATTTTATTGCGAGTCCGCTGCATTGCGTTGTTAGCCCTTTCGTCGGAGCAGCATGTCATATTCTGCGTGACTCCCA
>JBIIYH010000370.1:0-2634 GCA_044346905.1 Pirellulales bacterium | reverse complement strand
CGGCGAGCGCCGCGGCCGTGGCGGCGTACGCCTCGGCCTCGACGGCATCTTTTGTCTGCTGGACGACCCGGGTCTCCTCCCGCAGGTTCACTTCCTCGTCGAGGATCTTCATGGTCTCGAGAACCACGTCCGGTGGCACGCTCTCCCGCGGCTCACCCTCGCCGCCGCCTCCGCCCCCCCCGCCCTCAGGCGGCGGCACGAGGTCGTCGGCGAGCCGGTCGAAGGTGTCGGACCAAAACTCCGTCTGCGCGATCGAGATTCCCGCCTTGGTGGCGACGTCGTCGGAGAGCTGCCGCAGGCTGCCCAAGGCATCGAGCTCCTTCATCTCTTCGAGCACCGTCCGAAAGGCCGGCAGCTGCCGGCGGTCGAAATAGGACTGCATGTCGTCCAACAGCGCCGAGACCTTGCCGGTCTCCTGCTCCGTCAGCTTCCGCACTCCGCCGAGCGCCTCGTCCACCTTGGGCGGCCGGCCATCGGTGGCCACGAAGGCCTCGGCGGCGAGCCCCGCCAGCCGGCCCCCGATCGCGGCCTGCTCGCGGGAGGCGAGCTTGAACCGCTTGACGAAGGTGCTCCCCTCGAGCCTGGCCATCACCGCGGCCAGTTCGTCGGCCACCTTGGCGAACTCCGCGAGCAGCTCCTCCTGCCTGGCGATCGCGTCGGCGAGCGCCTCGGCGGCAGCCGGCTCTTCGCCTGGCCCCCCCTCCTCGCCCGGCGGCTTGGGTTTGGAAACTCCCGCCTGCGTGCTGGGCAGGCCCAGCCGGCCCTGTCCGCCCCCCGGCTGGCTCTGCTCGCCGCCGGCGGCTGGATCCTGCGGCTGCTGCGACGACTCCTTGTCCACGACCTGCGGGACCGGCGGCTGAGGCTGGCCGGGTTCACCCGCTTGACCGCCGCTCGGTTTGCTCCGGTCTTCGCCCACCCGCGGCGGCTGCTCGCCCGGCTGGTTGTCGGACGGCTGGCTGTCTGAAGGCTGTCCTGGCTCACCGGCCATCGATTGCTCGCCCGGCTTCCCCGGTTGGCCCTGCTGGCCAGGCTGTCCCTGACCCGGCTTGGTGGTCTCCGCCTGCTGGCCATCTCCAGGTTTCCCCTCGCCGGGATTTCCCTGCTGCGGTTGACCAGCTTGGGGTTGCCCCTCCTCGCCCGCGCTCGCCGTGGCCGCGCGGGCCTCGGCCGCCTGCGCGAGCAGGTCGGCCACGCTCGGCATCCGGTTCTCCGCGATATCGGCGAGCGTCTGAATGTCTTCCGCCAGTTGCTCGAGCGTGGCCGCCTCGAACTCGGGGTTCTTCATCGCCTCACGGACCAGCTTGGCACCCTCGTCCACGAGCCGGTCGAGCCTGCGGCCATTGGCCTCCTCGGCAGCCGCCTGCCCGGCGAGCCGGCCGCGCACATCCTCGTCGAGGAGCCGCTCGCTCGGCAGCTCCCGCAACTCCTTGTTGCCCGCCAACAGCGCCATCTCGCGGTCACGAACTTCGCTGGCCTGCTGGCGAAACTGGGCCAGCCGCGTATTGATCACCAGGGCGTGCTCTTCCTTGTTGACGACGTAGATCAACAGCGGCGTCGAGACGGCACGCGGCCTCCCGGGCTTGTAATCCTCGGCGAAGGCCCGGAGGAAGATCGGCTGGGGCGGGATCCCGAGCGCCGCCGGGCAGAAGGTGGCCGCCGCCTCGATCGATGCGACGTCGCTGCCGCCGGCCTTGAGCAGCCGCTCGCCCCGGGTCCGGGCCGCCGGATCGTCGGCACCCCCGCCAAAGTCGGCGAGCCCCTCCCACTCGAGGCCCACCCGGCGGATCCCGAAGTCATCCCGCGCGTCGACGCGAAACCGCAGCGTGTCGGTCTCGAGCAGCACGTCACGATTGGCCGGCAGATCCAGCGCGACCACCGTCGGAGGCTCGTCGGGCTTGGGCGCGATCGTGAGCGACAATGGTCCGCTCCCGTCCAGGCCGTAGGTGTCCCGCCAGGCAAGTTCGACGGTGGCGGGATCCACGACCGTAAGGGCCGCCGCTCGCAGGGCCGCCCCCTCGGGCTCGACCGGCTGACCGTTCACCGTGGCCTCCGCCAGCTCGCGGTCGGCCGTGGCCACGAGCGACACGCTGCTGCCCTCGACCGCCGTGAACGTCCCGCCGCGAACCTCCTGCCGGACGAGATCCGGGCGACTCAGATACGTTGGCAGCGTCACCTCGGCGACGAGGCTCTTGAGCTCCGGCCGGAGCATCGGCTTGATCGTGGCCTGTTGCCGCCAGTCACCCACGGCCACCGAGACCCGCGCCGGCTCGAGCTGCGGCGGCATCGCGATCGCATAGCGATCGCCACCCAGCTCGGCTTCGATCCGCTTCTGCCTGCCGATCTTGACCGTCGCCCGCTCCGGCCGCGTGCGGGTGGTCTCGGAGAGTCGCATCTCGACCTCGGTCGCCTCCCCCTGCGGCACGACGATCGTCTCGGGCAGGGGCTCGACCCGGGCGAAGGTGAATCGCTCCACGGCCTTCCAGGGGGCGAGGAACCGGGCCCAGGCATTGGCCGCGGCGTCGGGCACGGCCAGCGCCGCGGCAATCGCCAGACAGGCCGGCACGGCCGCCGCGAGCAGCCAGGCCCGATGCCGCGGCCGCGGCACGGCTGCACTGAAATCGACACGGCCGGCCC